>JBAWEQ010000261.1:0-20711 GCA_049591295.1 Acidobacteriota bacterium | reverse complement strand
GCGGTGACGCCCTTGCGCTTCGCTAGCCCTTCACCTCCATCAGGTTGGGCAGGGGACTTTCACCCCCAAGCTTCCGAACATGCCCGGCACACCAACAACGGGCGCCGGTCCCATAGGACCGGCGCCCGCTCACTTTTTCCCAGCCCGCGGTGCCGTCTATTCGTGTCCCAGCTTGGGCATGCTGTGCTGCATCTTATGGAGTTGCAGCTCCAGGAGCGCCTTCTCCATGGCCAGTCCGGCCTGGGTCATGAAGATCTCCACGCCCGTCAGATCCTCGATGGGTGAGTCGGACAGCGCGTTGTCGCCGTAGAGGACGGCAATCACCCTTCCCCGGCTGACCATGGGGATGGCCGCCATCTCCTGGGGTTCATGCGCTCCCAAGGCCATGGCGTAGTCGCTGTCGGCCTGCGTGTAGGCACCCTGCCGGCGAAGCACCGTAGAGCGCTGCTGGGCAGCCGCGTCGAAAATGGAGGCGGTCCCAACAGGCACCTTCAGCCTGCGGACCTTCTCCATCATCTTCTCCGTGTCTCCCGTCTCCCCGAAGCCTCCCAATCCTACGATGAGGTCCCTCTTGACCAGGAAGAGAACCGCGCGTTCGAAATACTCGGCGGCCAGTCTCAAGACCAGCAGCGATATCTCGCTGGACTCCCTGGGGCTCGCCAGTTCCCCCATGAGTCCCTTGAGCAGGCCGAGCTGGTCGCGGACTCGGTAGCCCTGGCTGACGGCCTCGGCTCCCAGGTCGCGAAAGAAGGTCACCACCTCCTCCTCCACCTCGACGGCGGGCAGGAATTTCTCGATCTGGCTGACCAGCTCTGTCGAGAACCCGTCCAGGGATTTCTCGAACTGGTCCACGCGCAAGTGCGCCAGCCCCGGCTTCGGAACGATGGCGGCGGCCCCTCTGCTCCTGGCTACGCCGAGGATCCCCTCGTCCTCGAGGTCGCTCATCAGGATGACCTTGACCTGCGGGAACCGCACCGACGAGGCTTCGAGGATCTCCAATCCTCCGAGGTAGCCCTCGCCGTTCTGCGTGGGCATGAGGAGGTCCACCAGGGCGAGGAAGGGCTGGCGGTCCTGGAGGTAGTGATCGCAGGCCTGAACGTATTCGGCCAGCGAGCCGACGGCCTCGACGTGGGCGAAGTGATCGAGTAGCCTCCGGCGCAGGAGGTTCTTGAAGATGGATTCGTCCGTAGCCAGTACGACGTGAGCCCTGTTTTTTGCCCAGGGCGTGCGGCCGGCGTGACCTGATTCGGGAGCGGTCCGCTCCGTTGGCTGCTCCTGCCGAGGTGACGGCTTGAACTCAGATCCCACGGTGGCGGGAGCGGCCTGTACCGCCGCCTCAACCGGCGGCGTGGGGGCAACCGGCACCTTGGCCGGCGGTGGCGTAACCGCTCTCTCTTCCCCCTGGGGATGGGAGGTTGGGCCGGAGAGCCAATCGGACATGGAGGCCTCGGCCATGGTCTGGGTCAGCAGGTTCTGGGGAGAAACGGCCTTCGCGAGGGGACTGAAGGAGGGGGCCGCATCAGCTCCGGGGGTATCTCCCGATTCGGTCAGGGCAAAGGAAAACTCGCCCGAGGACTGTTGCGTCAGGAGCTTGAGGCGACCTGCCAGCTCGATGCGACGGGCCTGATCGAGAAGTCTCGGGTTCAGGGCGCCGGTGTCGGACAGGCGCTTGAGGATTCCATGCGGATCACTCCCGCCCCTGGCGCGGGCCTCCCTGATCTCCTCCGCGTCCACCAGGCCGTGCGTTTCAAAGAAGTCCAGGAAGGCCTTCTCGTCGAAGTCGCCCACGATATCCAGGACGTTTCCGCCGCTGAAATAGACGAACGCGCGCGCCACCGCCGGCGTCGCCAGACGAAGCACGCCGCTCCGCCGCGAGACGTTGACGATCTGCAAGATGTCCAGGAGGGAGAGATCCTCCAGGCTGCCCACCAAACTCATGGCACGCTCCGCAAGCCCCGCGCCCCGCCGTTTCGACTATAGAATACTAGACTACGCTTGTCCATCGGACCGAGCGTTATCGGGGCTTCCGCCGGAGGGCCTCCGGTGGGACGCAACACGAGTCGGTAGTGTCCGGGCTCCAGGTCGCGGAAGAAGAAATTGCCCTCCCAGAGGGGCATGGAAGTGGAGGCGCCGCCGCCAATGAGTTCGGCCTGGCCGGCGAGGGGCGCATCCATGGGGCCGAGCAGCTTTCCCGACAGCAGGGTCCCCGTGAACGAAGACTGCTCGGGACGCTTCCAGAGGACGCACGCTTTCCCGGGGGCGGGCTCGTAGAAGAGGCGGTCGCGAAAATTCAGACGCGTCAGGGTTGCGCCCGTGTATCGAGCGAGCGTCCCTACGGAGAGACCCTCTCCGGATCTGAGGACGATATACTCCGCCGACACCCAACCGGAGGACCTCAGGGCGTCGCAATAGACGCGGTTCGCCCCACCGTAATCGACTTCGACCCACGCGTGCAGCATGCCCCCTTCCAGGCGGACGGAGGAGGCGCCCGAAGGGAGGAGGATCCCCACGACCTCGCGGCTGTGAATGCCCAGCCCGTTGAGGATGCCGCAAGCGGCCGCGGTGAGGCCCACGCAGGAGGCCTCGCCGCGCTCGAAGATCTTCGGGATGCTCTCGGTGAAATCCGGCCTGCTCGCGTAGTGCAGATGGGTCCGAAGGAAGAGCAGGACCGCTTCCACGGCCTCATCAGCCCGCTGGCAGCCGGCGAGCGATTGTTGAAGACCGCGGGCGGCCTCCGGGGGTAGGCCCAGGCTGCGCGGCAAAAAGCCCGGACGAAAGGGAATGCGCACGCGCAAGGGCGGGGCCGATACGTCCACGTCGATGCGATAGCCGCTGGGTGCGCGTTCCACGGTCTGCTGGTAGCCGTTGATCTTCACGCCCGGAGGAATGGGGGCCTGCGGAGCATCCAGAAGATACTGCCCTTGCTGCTGCCCGGACACCCATCCGTACCCTTCGGCACGAAGGGGCTCAGCGGCCGGTGCGCTCCACGCTGGAAGGCTGGCCCCCGCTAGAGAGATCAGGAGAATGCAAGACCGCATCCAGCACGCCGTTGAGGAAGCGGGCGGATTCCTCGCCTCCGAACTTCTTGCCGATTTCCACGGCCTCATTGATGGCCACCTTCCCGGGGACTTCCGGATCAAAACGCATCTCGTAGACGGCCATGCGCAGGAGGCCGCGGTCCGTTCGGGTGAGGCGCTCCAGCTTCCAGTGCGTCAGGTTGGCGGAGATGAGGCGGTCCACCTCATCCTTCTGCGCCCAAACGCCCCGAACCAGCTGCCGGGCAAACTGCTTGACCCGGCTGGAAGTCTTTCGCTCCTGGCCGATGGAGGCCTCCACCGAGGCTATGTCCTCCACCCCGAGATCCAGCTGGTAGAGGTAGGTGAGGGCCAACTCCCTGCCCTCGCGGCGAATGCCCATCACAGCGCCTTGTAGAGGTTCGCCATCTCGATGGCGGCCATGGCGGCATCGAAGCCCTTGTTGCCCGCCTTGGTGCCGGACCGCTCGATGGCCTGCTCCAGGGTGTCCGTGGTGATGACCCCGAAGGCCACCGGAAGGTTGGTCTCAAGGGCGGAGGTGGCGAGCCCCTTGGCGACCTCTGCGGCGATGTACTCGAAATGGGGCGTATTGCCGCGAATGAGGGCTCCCAGGGCGATGACGGCGTCGAACTTGCCGCTGGCGGCCATCCTTTTGGCGACCATGGGCAGCTCAAATCCTCCGGGCACCCAGGCCACGGTCACGGCCTTCTCGTCACCGCCATGGCGCACGATGCAGTCCAGCGCACCATCGAGCAGTTTCTTGGAAAAGAACTCGTTGAATCGGCTGACCACGATCCCGAACGAAAGCCCCTTGGCCGATAGGGCCCCCTCCAGCGTCTTCACCATGGCGTCCTCCATTCATCGTCCCGGACTGCAGCAGCTCCGGTCCGCTTCCACTCGCTCTCGCGCTTCATAGATCCCCAAATTCAGTCAATCGCCGGAAGCCCCGGTACCTCTCGTCGATCTCCTGGCGGGAGAGGGAGGCCAGCCGGGCCGTCGAAAAATCCTCCACGTCGTAGGAGGCCATGACGCTCCCCATGATGATGGCCTGTCGGAGCGCTTCGGGCTCCAGGTTCCCGTTCCCCGCGAGGTGACCGATGAACCCCCCGGCGAAGGAGTCACCCGCTCCCGTGGGGTCGAAAACCGATTCCAGGGGGTAGGCGGGGGCAGCGAAGACGGAGTCGTCGGTGATCTTCAAGACTCCGTACTCCCCGCGCTTGACGATCAGCATCTTGGGGCCGTAGGAGAGGATGCGGTGCCCGGCGCGCAGCAGGTTGTACTCACCCGTCAGCTGGCGGGCTTCCGCTTCGTTGATCACGAGGATGTGGACCCGGGCCAGGAGATCCAGAAGCCCCCCGCGTTTCTGCTCGATCCAGTAGTTCATGGTGTCCGCCGCCACCACCTTTGGCCCCGTGAGCTGGTCGAGGGTTTTTATCTGGATCGCGGGGTCCATGTTAGCCAGAAAGACGTAGGGAACCTCGCGGAGGTGTTCGGGCACGATCGGATCGAAACTCTGGAGGACGTTCAAATCCGTGCGCAGGGTGACCGCCGTGTTCAAGTCGAACCCGTATTCGCCCTGCCAGTGGAAGCAGCGGCCGCCGGAGATGGTGGAAAGTCCAGATAGGTCGACTTTGTGTTGAATTAGCAATTCTCGGTCACTATCATTAAAATCCTCACCCACTACTCCAAGAATGGCTACCTCCGTGAAGTAGGAGGCCGCCAAGGCGCAATAGGTGGCCGACCCGCCGAGCGCCTGTTCGCGCCGGCCGAAAGGCGTTTTCACGTCGTCGTAGGCGACCGTTCCGAGCACCAGCAGCCTCATCGGGACTCTCTTTTTTCTTCGAGCCTTTGGAGTAGTGGCCGAAGCCGGTGGTAGGTCTCTTCCGGCCAACGGTCCCTGGCCGTCACGACGGCGTGTTCCAGCGCGCGCTGGCACGGGCAGCCCTGGGGGGGCGGAAGGCTCGCGACGGCAGCCAGGATCGTCTGCGCGTTCTCGGCGTTCTGATTCAGGACCTTGAGCACGTCCTGAATGGCTACGGAGTCGTGGTCCGGGTGCCAGCAGTCGTAATCGGTGACGAGGGCCAAGGTCGCGTAGCAGATCTCGGCCTCTCTGGCCAGCTTGGCCTCCTGGAGATTGGTCATTCCGATGACGTCCATGCCCCAGGCCCGATACAGGTTGCTCTCGGCCCGGGTGGAGAACTGCGGGCCCTCCATGCAGAGATAGGTGCCCTGCTCGTGCGCGGGCATGTTCTTTTCTCGGCAGGCCGCAACCAGCCGGTGCCGCAGCTCCGGACAGAAGGGATCGGCGAAGCCCGCGTGGGCCACGATGCCGTCGCCGAAGAAGGTGTCGGGACGGTGGCGCGTCCTGTCCACGAGTTGATCCGGAACCACCATGTCGCCTGGACGCAGGTCCTGCTTGAGACTTCCCACCGCGGAGGCCGAGAGGATGGCCGTGGCCCCCAGGAGCTTGAAGCCGTACATGTTGGCGCGGAAATTGACCTCAGAGGGCAAGATGCGGTGGCCCTCACCGTGCCGCGCGAGGAAGGCCACGCGCCGGCCGGCCAGGGTTCCCAACACGTATGCGTCGGAAGGCTCCCCGAAAGGTGTGCGCAGAGCCACGCGGCCGGTAGCCTCCAGTCCGGCCATACGGTACAACCCTGAGCCGCCGATGATTCCGTAGTCCACGGAGTCCATGCGTTCTCCCTCAAGCCAGACAGCATAGCATAGGCCCCTACAAAGGCAGAAGGCGCCGGGCACGGACCCGCGGTGTGTGCTTTCGCCCGGCGGGCGCCCTGCCGCTTAGGCTCCTTGACAGTCCACCGCTGGCTCCCTAGAATGATCGTCCGCCACGAGTCGGGAGACCCAGACAATGCGAAGGAGGCAACGATGGGCGAGAACCTAGTGCAGAAGATCCTCGGCAGCCACCTGGTCGCGGGCGACCTTCACCAGGGAGACGAAATCGCCATCCGGGTGGACCAGACCCTCACCCAGGACGCCACGGGGACCATGGCTTATCTTCAATTTGAAACCATGGGCATCCCGAGGGTCAAGACCGAGTTCTCGGTGTCGTACGTGGACCACAACACCCTTCAGGTGGGCTTCGAGAACGCCGACGACCACCGCTATCTGCAGACCGTCGCCGCCCACCACGGCATCTATTACAGCAAGGCCGGCAACGGGATCTGCCACCAGGTCCACCTGGAGCGCTTCGGCGCGCCGGGCAAGACCCTGCTGGGCTCGGACAGCCACACCCCGACGGCGGGAGGAATCGGCATGATCGCCATCGGCGTAGGCGGGTTGGACGTGGCCGTGGCCATGGGCGGAGGGGCCTTCTACATGCCCAGACCCAAGGTGGTCAAGGTCCACTTGACGGGCAAATTTTCCCCCTTCGTGTCGGCCAAGGACGTGATCCTCAAACTGCTCTCGATCATGACCACCAAAGGGAACGTGGGCAAGATCGTGGAGTACGCCGGCCCGGCCCTGGCCCACCTCTCGGTGCCCGAGCGCGCCACCATCACCAACATGGGCGCCGAACTGGGAGTGACCACCTCAGTCTTTCCGAGCGACGAGCAGACCCTCTCCTTCCTGAAGGCCCAGCACCGCGAGTCCGTGTACAAGCCGCTCGCCGCCGACCCCGACGCCGCCTACGACGAGGTGATCGAGATCGACCTCTCCAAGCTCGTGTCCATGGTGGCGCAGCCGCACAGCCCGGACAGCGTGGCCACCGTGGCCAGCCTCAAGGGCAAGCGGGTGAATCAGGTCTGCATCGGCTCCTGCACCAACTCCTCCCTGCGAGACCTGGCGGTCGTGGCCCAGATGCTCAAGGGGCGCCACGTGCACCCCGATGTGGAACTGGTGATCGCGCCCGGCAGCCGGCAGGTGGAGATGGAGGCCTCGCAGCGGGGGTTCATGACCGTCTTCCTCCAGGCGGGAGCTCGGATTGCCGAGACGGCGTGCGGCTTCTGTATCGGCTCCGGTCACGCCCCCGGGTCCGGCGAGGTATCCGTCCGCTCGAACAACCGAAACTTCAAGGGCCGCTCCGGCACGGCCGATGCCATGGTCTTTTTGGCCAGCCCCGAAACCTGCGTGGCGTGCGCGCTGACGGGGGAGTTCACCGAACCCTGCGGCCTGGGCATCGCTCCGCCGGTCTTCGCCCTCCCCGAGAGCTTCCTGATCGATGACTCCATGGTGCTCACTCCGCCGCCGGACGGTTCGGCCGTCGAGGTGATCCGCGGCCCCAACATCGGCGCCCCGCCAAAAACGCAGCCCCTGCCGGACCGCATCGAGAAGAGCGTGCTGTTGAAGGTGGGCGACAAGATCACGACGGACCATATCATGCCCGCCGGACAGTTCCTCAAGTATCGCTCCAACATCCCCAGGTACGCCGAGGTGGTCTTCAATGGGGTGGATCCCACCTTCCCGAAGCGGTCCTTGGATGCGGGCGGCGGCTTTGTGGTGGGAGGCGACTCTTATGGCCAGGGCTCGTCCCGCGAGCACGCGGCCATCTGCCCCAGCCACCTCGGGGTCAAGGCCGTCTTCGCCAAGGCCATCGAGCGGATCCACAAGGCCAACCTCGTGAATTTCGGCATCCTGCCGCTCGTCTTCGAGAACGCGGCCGACTATGACCGCATCGAGCAGGGAGATACCTTCGTTCTGGAAGGGATCCACGCCTCCCTCCTCGGGGATCGGGTTCTGAGCGTCAAAGATGTGACGCGTAATTTCGAGTTCCGCGTGAAGGCGGACGTCACCCAACGGCAGGCGCTGATCCTGAAGGACGGCGGGTTGTTGAACCACATCGCCCTGGGAGGCAAATAGGTATTTCCGCGGCGAATGGCTCTGAAGGCGAGTCAGGAGCGGGCGGCCGCCGCAAGGCGACCGTCCGCGCTTTCAGTCCGCCGTCTCGGCGATGAATTCCTGAAGGCGCCAGCGGTCCGCTTCCGATAGGCCGGCAAAGCCCAGGCCAAAGCCTCCGGGCGCAAGGCGAACCACGAACGCGTCTGCCCTGATCTCCTCGTGAGGCGGGCGGTAGGGCAGGGGGAACCGGACCGTCACCCGATCGCCCAGCGACAGATTCAGGTCCGTTTCGAGCCGCAGTCCCGATACCGACACGTCCGCCGCCACGCCCTCGCCTCCGACCCCGTCCGCGGTAATCCTGCACCGGGCGCGGACTTCTCGCCTGGCGTCCATCCGTTCCCGAATGGGGACGTGACGCCGGACGAGGTCGAGAAAGCGCTCCTCGTCCAGAGGCTTGGCCACGAATTCGCGCGCCCCAGCAGCCAGCGCCTCGTCCTTTCGCTGCGTCCCGGACACCATCACGACGGGTATGGCGGAGAGGCCGGGCGTCGTCTTCAGGACGCGCGCCGCCTCGATGCCGTTCATCTCCGGCATCTCCACATCCAAGAGGATGAGATCGGGCCTGTGGGCATGGGCGATCTTGATGGCTTCCAGCCCCGTCGAGGCCGTGAGAATCTTGCAGACGGCCCTTCGCAGGAAGGTCCGCTCCAGATCCAAGAAGGCCCGCACGTCATCGACGATCAGCAGGGTGATGGCTCTATCCATGGGAACAGAATACACGGTCGCCGTGGAGGCGCAACCCCCGGTCATTTGCGCTCGAATAGCTGTCCCCAGAGCATCCCCGCCACGATGAGCCCTCCCCCGAGGAGGCCGCGGAGCCCGAGGGTTTCTCCGCCGACCCACACGGCGAAAAGACCGGCGAAAACGGGTTCCATGGTGAAGATGAGCGCCGTCTGGACCGCGGAAACGTACCGCTGGCAGGTGGTCTGAACTAGGTAGGCCAGGGCCGTTGCCAGCAGGGCAGTGAGCACGATTCCCCATGCCGCTGCCGACGGAATGGGCCAGATCTTTCCCAAGCGGGGGATCGAGGCCAGCCAGGCGAGGCCAGCCACGGTGACGAGCTGGGCCAAGACCAGGACGCCCGTGTCGTGGCGGCGCGCCTGATGGCCCGTGACCAGGAGGTGAACGGCGTAGACCGCCGCGCAGATCAGGCTGAGAAGGTCGCCGCGGTTCAGCCCCTCAAGGCCGCCGGCAAAGGAGAGCAGGAAGAGGCCCGAGGAGGCCAGCAGCACGGCGGCGGTGACGGCCAGTCTCGGGGCGCGCCTGAGCCAGAGGGCCTGAAAGACCGGTGTCAGAACCACGAAGAGGCCGGTGATGAAGCCGCTGTGCAAGGCGCTGGTGAAGAGAAGGCCCATCGTCTGGAAGGCGTAACCGAAAAAGAGGGCCAGCCCCATCCAAAATCCGCCGAGGAGCGCGCCCCGGTCCGTGTGCGAGAGCCTGGGCCCAAGGAAGGGCAACAACACCAAGGCTCCCAGGGTGAAACGAACGGCGAGGAAGGGGAAGACGGGGTAGACGGCCACCGAGTCCCGCACCCAGACGAAACTGACGCCCCAGACGGCCGTGATGGCTAGGAGTGCCGCGGTGGAAAGCAAGGGAAGGCGCGACGCTCCTGACACTGCCTGAGACGGGGAATCAGGACCGCCCGCGTGGCTCACGCCGGTTTCTCCTCTCTCCTCATCGGGTCCCAAACGAAAACGGGGCCGCCCACGGCGAGGGCGGCCCCGTTTCAGTCAAGGGGTCACCCGTCAGGCCAGCACCTTCCCAATCTGCTCCACCGCCCAATCGATCTCCTCGCGGGTGATGACGAGGGCAGGGGCAAAGCGGATCACCTGTTCGTGTGTGTCCTTGGCCAGGATGCCGTGCTCCATGAGCTTCATGCAGAAGGGCCGGGCCGGGCCCGAGCCGGTCTTGATGACCACTCCGATGAGCAGTCCCTTGCCGCGCACCCGCTCGATGTGGGGACTCCCCAACTTCCTGAGCTTCTCCATGAAGTACTCGCCCAACTCGGCGGCGCGCTTGTCGAGCTTCTCGTCCCGCAGCACCTCGAGGGCCGCCTTGGAGACGGCCGCAGCCAGAGGGTTGCCCCCGAACGTGGACCCGTGGTCACCGGGATGGAAGACTCCCATGACCTCCTCGTCCGCCACGATGGCTGAAACGGGGAACAGGCCGCCCCCGAGCGCCTTGCCCAGGATCATGATGTCCGGTTTGACGGCCTCGTAGTCGCACGCGAACCAGCGGCCCGTGCGGCAGAATCCCGTTTGAACCTCGTCGGCCACGAAGAGCACGTTGCGCTTCTTGCAGAGGTCGTAGGCGGCCTTCAAGAAGCCCTCGGGCGGCACCACGACGCCGGCCTCACCCTGCACCGGCTCCACGAGAAACGCCACCGTGTCGTCCGTGATGGCCGCATCGAGGGCTTTCACGTCACCGAAAGGGATCATCTTGAAGCCGGGCGTGTAGGGACCGAAGCCCTCGCGAGTCTGGGCATCCGAAGAAAAACCGACGATGGTCGTGGTGCGGCCGTGGAAGTTCTGCTCGCAGACCACGATCTCCTGGCGGCCCGCCGCCACCCCCTTGACGGTCTGTCCCCATTTCCGTGCCGCCTTGATGGCCGTTTCCACCGCCTCGGCGCCGGTGTTCATGGGCAGGGCCTTCTGGTAGCCCGTGATCTCGCAGAGGAGCTTGAGCCAGGGTCCCATCTGGTCGTTGTGGAAAGCCCTCGAAGTGAGGGTCACGCGGTCCGCCTGGGCCTTGAGCGCCTCGACGATCTTCGGATGGCGGTGGCCCTGATTCACGGCCGAGTAGGCCGAGAGGCAGTCCATGTACTTGTTGCCGTCCACGTCCCAGACCCACACCCGTTCAGCCTTCTCGATGACCACCGGCAGCGGGTGGTAGTTATGGGCCCCGTAGGTATCGTCCATCTGGATGTACTCTTCGGTGCGCGAGGACATGACAACCTCCAAAGTCTCTGAGAATCCGGTGAGGCCCCCTCGCCACCGCGAGGGGAACTTCCCGCCGGCATAGCCTTCAACCTTAACAAAATAGGGCTCTTTGGGCAAGCGCCCGTGGGCGCTTCCGGGGCCGGGTTCTCTCCGGGAGGGGTTAGGCCTGGCGACGGGGGTGGAGACGGGAGGGATCTCAGACCTGGAGCATTTGAATCGAGCAGAGCCCCAGGTGGCCGTCCAACAGGCCGTACGAGATGGTGCAGGAAGGCAGGCCTCCCTCCAAGGCCAGGCGTGCGGCCAGAAGTTCGGAGAGGGGGACCACCTTCACGCCCTTCCGGGCTGCCGCGCTGAGAAATGCCTTGAAGGCTTCAAGGAAAACCAGCCCCTCCACCTCTGGGTAAACGGTGAGGACAGGCCAGCGCCCCCCTCCCGTTTCCGCCAGGACCGACTCGTAGAAGGAGGCGGCATCGGGCGCGCTGGTCCCCAAGGCGTCCAGAAGGGTGCGGGCCGTGTTGGGCACCTGGGGAACGCGGAGGGCGTGGGCTTCGATGTTCGGAAGGTACGGGTCCGTGCCGTGCGAGTCGGAGGCGAGGCGCAGCCCGAGTTTCTCCTCGTGCCGAAGGCTTTCGTTGGAGCACACGAAGCCCGGCGAAGCCATGGTTTGGGGTTCCCGGCCGAAGATTTGTTCGTAGGCCTCGGCGGCCCTCTCCATTTGCAAATCGATGAGATCGGCCGACATGCGTTCGAGGCCCGTCTGCCACGCGTGTCGGTCCCACGGCTGAACCCCTACCTCGTGGCCATCTTCGGCGATCCTTCTGGCAAGGGGCGCCGCCTCGGCCCCCACCACCCGAGGGGGAAGAAGAAGCCCCGACAGCCTTGTCCGCCAGGAGTAGCCGCGGAGGAGTCCGAACCGGCGCAGGCGGAGGAGCTGGCCTGGATGTCTGAGGAGCCTGACGAAATAGAGGCCGGCGCGGTCTGGGCCCAGGTTCAGGTAGAAGGTGGCCCTTGCCCCTCCGGCCCGGAGCGCCTCCAGCAGCGGGGGGACTCCCTGGAAGAGACCCTCGTGGCTCGAAGGTTCCACGCGCAGACCCAATCGCGGGGCCTCTGGCGCATCGGGCACGGGAAAAGCCTCCAATAGCTTATCCGCCACCGTTCTCTCATCCAAGCGCTTCTGGCGCCGCAGTTCCATCCGCGCCTCCTCGGGGATGTCGTAGACGTTGCGGTGTCCGCTGCCTTGGGACTGCAGGCCAAACACCCGCTCGAACCAGCTCATGGATACCACCCCCACATTCCGCCCGAGAAGTCAGTCATCATGCCGGCCACTGATAGTGTGCCCCTCCGGGGCTTTCGGCGCAAGCCGGCTGGCGCGAGAGTCGCTCCGCCTCTTCCAAAGGGAAAGTCGCCCCGTGGCCGCAAATGCGACCCGAGCCTGGATCTCGAACCCAAACCGCCGCAGATCGGTATCCCTATAGCCCGGACCCGCGCGCTCCAAGACCCACCCTGCACTAAGAGCATTGCCCTGCGCGGGCTCCATCACCGGAACGACCGTGCGTTCGCCCAGAAAGGAGACCCAGCCGCGGAGGTCGTGCTCGCCGGCGGCAATCCCCACGGCCTGCCCAGGGGGCACCTCATCCTGGAGCCAGCGAATGGCGGGTGTGGGATCCCGTCTCAGGTTCAGAAGGGGAACCAGCGACACCAGGACCGACATGCAGAAAAGCGCGGCTCCCATTCTCTGGAGGTCCCATAGGTTGCGCCAGCGCCCGGCGCGGGCCGAGGCCAGTCCTCCCGCGCTCGCCAGCGCGCCCAATCCCAGCATGAGCGCGTAGGAGGGCCACAGGGAGCGGCTCCACAGGATGGCTAGTGCCGGTGCCGCAACCGCGAGGAGCGCAGGGAAGTCCAAAAGGGGAAGAGCCAGAGAAGAGGGGAGCGCCGCAACCCAGGGAGGGTCCGGTCCCATCAGCTCCCGGGTGGCCGCAGCAGCCAGGAGGAAAACGAAAGGAGACAATGCCAGTACCAGACCTGGTCGTCCGCCCGGCCACAAGAGCAAGGCCCCGAAGGCTCCCGCCGAAAGCAAGGCCAGATCTGACAGTTCGGGGTTGCGGGCCACGACGCGGCGCCAGAATGCAGGCCGTCCCAAAGAAATGATCGGCACCAACCAGGGCACGGCCATGCTGCTCAGGATGAGGAGATCCAGTCCCGCCCCCGACAAGGGCCAGAGCGAACGGCCAGCCGGCAACCCCAACAAGAGGTCGGTTCTCTGCGAAGGCGATGCCGCCGGCCATGTGGCCAGGAACCACGGAGCGCACCCGAGGATCGCGAAGAGGGCGGCCGTGACCAGAAGGCGAACGGGGCGCTCCCTTTTGTCGCCGGCAGGGCGTCTTTGCAGAAGGATTCCGGCCCCCGCCGTGACCCAGAGTCCGGCCACTCCCGAACACCAGAACGTGAGGACCAGCGAGGCCGTGAGCAAGGCAGCGAGGCGCGGTGACGGCCCTCGCAAAAAGAGCCACAGGGCCCCAAGCGCCAGGGCCCCGCAGAGTCCCTCCAGGGCGGCGGGACCTATCCAGTGGCCCGCGCCGAGGAGCGGAAGGCTCGTCGCCATGAGAAAGGCGGCCCTTCCGGCCAGCGCCCGCAGACCGGCGGCCGAGGCTAGCCTGTAGGTCAGCAGGAGGAGAAGGAAGGCCGCGAGAGCGCTCACGATGCGCACGGAAGCCGGGGTGAAGGATCCGGCCAGGGCGAAGGAAGAGGCGGCGAGCCAAGCGTACAGGGGAGGCAGATCGAGGACGCGGTCACCGTTGAAGTGCGGAACCATCGTCGGTCGAAGGGTCATCTCTCTTCCGATTTCCGCCTGTTTCGCCTCTCCGCCCGGCCAAAGGGGCCGATCCATGCCGAGAAGGCAAAGGCCGGCCAGGAGCGTCCACAGCAGGATTGAGGAGAGTCTCCGGCCGTCGTGAAGGATGGCCATATTTTCATCCTAACACGGGCCACGAGAGGGCCTGGATGACGGGGCCTGGCGGCGCGGCTAAAATGGCGCGATGGCAGGGAGGGGAGGTGGCGCGTGCGGTGGTTCGTGAGGGGAGACGTAGATGGCTTCTTCGGCCTAGCTCTCGATAACCTGGTCCAGCTCCTCCTGATCGACGTGCTGTGTAGGACTGTTCTGGGCTTTTCGGGGAACCTCCTGTATGGACGAATACTTCCAGGGGCCGCGGTCTCTCTCATCGTGGGGAATCTGTTCTATTCGTGGCAGGCCATGCGGCTGGCCCGCAAAGAAGGCCGAAGCGACGTATGTGCCCTGCCCTATGGGATCAACACCGTCTCCCTGATCGCCTTCGTTTTCCTGGTCATGCTCCCGGCGAAAATAGCGGCCGAGGTCGCCGGATCAGCAGATCCCCAACGGGTCGCCTGGCAGGCGGGCCTTGTGGCCTGCCTGGGCTCGGGAATCATCGAGTTCTCCGGGGCCTTCATTGCCGAGCGGTTGAGGAAGGCCACCCCGAGGGCAGCCCTGCTCTCGACCCTCAGCGGCATAGCCCTCGGCTTCATTTCCCTGGGCTTTCTGTTCAGGACATTCGCTCGGCCGGTCGTGGGCCTCACTACCCTGGGAATCATTCTCCTCACCTATTTTGGGAGGGTCCGGTTCAGAGGGGGGCTTCCCGGAGGCCTGGTCGCCGTGATCGTGGGAACTGCCCTGGCCTGGGTAACGGGGATCGCCCCGATGGGGGACGTGCCCCACTGGGCAGGCTTTCATCTGCCCATCCCCGTCTTGGGAGACCTCTGGCACGCGCTCGGTGCTGGGTACCTTCTCACCTATTTCGCGGTGATCGTCCCCATGGGGCTGTTCAACGTCGTGGGATCGCTTCAGAACATCGAATCCGCCGAGGCCGCCGGGGACCGCTACGAGACCGCCTCTTCCCTGGCCGTGAATGGCCTCGGCACGATGACCGCGGCCCTCTTCGGTTCCTGCTTTCCGACGACCCTCTATATCGGGCACCCCGGTTGGAAGGCGCTGGGGGCGCGATCCGGCTATTCGGTTCTCAACGGCCTCTTCGTAACCCTGGTATGCCTTACCGGAACCCTGGCTTTCATCAGTTGGGCGGTGCCCATCGACGCCGGCATGGCCATCGTGTTGTGGATCGGCATCGTAATCTCGGCTCAGGCCTTTCAGGCCACACCCATGGAACACGCCCCCGCGGTGGTGGTGGGCCTCCTTCCGGGGCTTGCCGCCTGGGGCGCGATCCTGATCAAGACGAGCCTCCGAGCCGCGGGGATGGGTACTCCCGGCGCCCCCTTCACGCCCCACCTGATCGAGGCCTTCAGCCGGTCCGACACGTGGATTCAGGGCGCATTCGCCTTGGAGCAGGGGTTCATCTTCACCTCGGTCATCCTGGCGGCGGTGACCGTTGCTGTCATCGAGCGGCGGTTCTTGAGGGCTGCTGCATGGTGCGGCTTGGCTTGCCTGCTGGCCATCGTGGGGCTCATCCATTCCTACCGCTGGACCACCAGCGACACCGTGATGTCCCTCTCGCCCGCCTGGCCCTGGGCCGCGGCCTATGCGGCCATGGCGTTTCTTTTCGCGGGCGCCCGCTGGCTTACGGTGGAGGGTGGGGAATAGGGAATAAACCGGTGCCGGAATCTTGAGGCCTGGCCCAATCAGCTCATTTTCGAACCGCGGCGCACCGCCGAACGGATCATCAGGCAGCTCCGCGCGCGCTGAGTACGGCGGGGACGGTCTTGATCAGGATGACGAAGTCCAGCATCAGGCTCCAGTGGTCGATGTACTGCAGGTCCAGGCGCATCCAGGTGTCGAAATCGAGGTTGCTCCGCCCGGAAATCTGCCAGAGGCAGGTGATGCCCGGGCGCATCGAGAGGCGCCTTCGCTGCCATCTCTGGTATTTTTCCACTTCCGCGGGGATGGGAGGGCGCGGTCCCACGAGGGACATGTCGCCCTTGAGAACGTTCCATAGCTGTGGAAGTTCGTCCAGGGAGCTCTTGCGCAGCAAGCGTCCCACGGGCGTCACCCTTGGATCCTCCCGAATCTTGAATACGGGCCCATCCACCTCATTCATGTGTTCGAGATGGTCTTTGAGGGTTTCAGCGTCCTGCACCATGGTCCGGAATTTGAGACATTTGAAGCGACGGCCGTTCAATCCCATTCGCTCCTGAACAAAGAAGATGGTGCCAGGGCTGGTAGCCCTAATGGCGATCGCAACAAGACCTAGTAGAGGTGCCAGGAGAAGCAACCCTAGCGAAGAGACGCATACGTCCAGGCTTCTCTTGAGGAAGAGGGCCACCTGATCGTGCGGCACCGTCGTGTAACGGAGGAGGGGGAGCTCCTCGAGCCGCTCCATCTGCACCGCCGCCGAGAGGTGCGGGAAGAGGTTGGCAGCCACCAGCGTATCCAGCCCGAGGTCTTCACAGATCAGAAAAAGCTCCTCGAGTTCGGCGAGATCCTGGGTATCCACGCAGAAGATCACGCCGTCGACCACCTCCCTCGCGAGGAAGTGCGGCAGGGCCTGCACGTCCCCCAGATTGGCCACCCCCAAAGCCTCCAGCGTACCAGCGCCCTCCCTCTCGGCGTCTTGCCCGAGAGTCATGAAGCCCCGCGGGCAGACTCCCAACTCAGGCCTCTCCAGCAAGCGTTTAGCCACTTTCTGAGCCTTTTCCCCGGTTCCGACCAGAACCACGAGGCGGCAGTCCTTGCCGGCCGCGGCCCTTCGTCGGAACCAGAGGGCCACGATGTGCTTCAGCACAGTGGAGTGGATCACGAAGAGGCCAAGGAACGAGGCCAGGAAGAGCCGGCTCATGAAGGTAAGCTTCAGAAGGTAGGCAAGGGCCAGCGTCAGAAGCAACGCAATGGCGGCGGCCTTCACGTTACTCGCGAAGGTCAACGTCAAGGAGACGCCCGGATTCTGCCGGTAGGCGCCCGCGGAGAAGAGCGTACCCATGATCACGAGTGAAGCCAGGAGAAACACCGGAACGTAGTCGTCGAACCCGAACATTGGGCGTGAAGCCAGAATGGTTGATAGGCGAGGGACCAGATCCCGGCGGGCCCAGAAGGCCAGGAAGAAGGAAAAGAGCACGGCCAGCAAATCGGCCAGGACACAGACGGAGTTGAATTGGTGGCGGTAGTACTTCAGCAAGGGGCAAAACTCCTTCATCAGTCTAGCACAAGCCTTGGCCCAGTTGAATGCCGCCCCTCCTCCGGCGCCGCCGTGGCTCGGGTCATCGCCCCTGGCTTGCGCGGCAGCACCTCATCTCCTAAGATACAAGATTACGTTAAGGAGACCAGATGCACATCGGGTCCGAAGAGGTGGATTTCCTTAGGTCCGGCCGAAAATTCGTTCTGACGACCCACGTCTCCTCGGACGGCGACGGAGTGGGGAGCCAGCTCGCGCTCGCGAGGGGGCTGCGGCAGTTGGGCTGCGACGTGGCGATTATCAATCCTACGCCCGTTCCGGAAAACCTCCGGTTTCTTCTCAAGCGCGCGTCGGAGATCCAATCGGTTCGGGAGATGCAGTCGCCAGAACGCCATTTCACGGGCGCCCTAACGGTGGTGCTGGATATCGGTGCCTTCGAGCGACTTGGGGACGTGCTCCCGCTGGCCCGCCTGAGCGAGGGAATTCTGGTGGTGGATCACCACCGCATGGACAGGACGAGCGGAGTCCACTACCTCTTGGACACACAGGCCTGTGCCACGGGCGAGGTTACGGCGAGAATCCTGGAAGAGCTCAGCATTCCCTTGACGCTGGACATAGCCGAACCCCTCTACGTGGCCATCCACACTGATACCGGTGGTTTTCGCTATCCCGGAACGACGCCCGAAACGCACCGCTTCGTAGCCAGGCTACTGGAAGCGGGCGTGGATCCGCAGAAGGTTTACACGGAGCTCTTCGAGCGGCTGACGCCCCTGAGGCTCTGGTTGACGAGCGAAGTCCTCTCAACCGTGCGCACTTCTCCCGGCGGGAAGGTTGCCTGGCTCCAAATCCGTCAGGCGGTGCTCCAGAAGTACGGAGCCCGGATGGAGGATGCGGACGATATGGTCAACTTCACGCTTGAACTGGACGGAGTCCTGGTCGGCTTCTACTTCAAGGAACTGGGCGATGGCGTAACGAAGGTTTCCTGCCGGTCGAGGGGGGATTTCGCCATCGACAAGTTCGTGAGCCCGTGGGGGGGCGGCGGCCACCAGCACGCGGCAGGGGTGAAATTGAGCCTTCCCATTGAGGAGGCCACGAAGATGTTGGTCTCTGCCGCCACCGACGTCCTGGAGAAAAAGGCTTGAAGCGAAGGATAGGGGTGCTTCTGACCGGTTGCGGTGCGTACGACGGCACGGACCCACAAGAAGCCGTACTAGTCATGCTCGAGATACAGGCCGCTGGGCATGAATTGGTACCCTTGGCCATGGATGTGCCCCAATTTCATACCGTCGATCATACTACGGCTCAGGAGGTGGCAGGGGAAAGCCGCCGACAAATGCTGGAAGCGGCGAGGCTTGTGCGCGGTAAGCTATATTTACTTGAAGAAATATCACCCAAGTTACTGGACGCGCTAATTATTCCTGGTGGGCAAGGCCCAGTCAAGAACTTGCTGACCGGCTTCGCCACGTTGGAGGAGCGAAACGCCGTAGAGGCCGTAGGCAGTTTTCTCGGAGCCGTCCACGAATCTGGAGGGCTCATTGGCGCCATCTCCCTCGCGGAATTCGTGGTGAGTTCCGTACTGGGTCCCTGGCCGGAGGGAAAGGGCTGCTTCGATCTTCAACAGGACGAGGTCCTTGTGGACGCGCAGCGGGGGATCTACCTCACTCCAGGTTATACGCTGGCCACCTCACTGCCGCACCTTCAAACAGGAATCCACAACCTGTGCCAAACCATATTCCAAGACCTCGAAAAACGGGACGAGAACCAATGAACGTGCGCGTGGTTCACTTTGCCCTGATGAGGGAACTCTGCGGGTGCGACGCGGAACCCTTGTCTATTCCAGCGGGAGCGAACGTTCTGGAAGCATGGAGAGGCCTTTGTCAGCTCCATGGAGGCTTGCGGGACCTGCCCTACGAGCCGAGGCCCGCAGTGGACCGGCGCTTTGCCTCTTGGGATGCCTCGCTTGCGGAGGGGCAGGAGCTCTGTTTCCTCCTGCCGACCAGCGGAGGGTAGCGTGAGACCAGGGGCAGATATGCTAATTGATCTTACTTATAAGCCTATAGATGAGCAATATATAATTCGTCAGGTAAGAGATGACTCTGCTGGCTGCGTGCTGGCGTTCACGGGGACGGTGCGGAACCATCACGCGGGCAAGCGCGTCTTGAGCCTACGCTATGAAGCCTACGAAACCATGGCCGCCGAACTTCTTCAGCAGATGGCTGCGAAGGCACGGCAACGCTGGGGCCTGTTAGGGGTCGCCATCGTGCACCGCCTCGGATCCGTCGCCATAGGCGAAACAACGCTGGTCATCGCCGTGTCCGCGCCGCATCGCGCAGCAGCCTTCGACGCCTGCCGGCACTTGGTGGACGCTCTCAAGGATGATGTGCCCATCTGGAAGCTCGAAACCACAGAGGAGGGGAGTGCTTGGCTTGCCGAGAGCCGTGCCTTCAAGTGGAGGGGGGCCGGCAAGGACAGCTGACGCCTGGGATGCGAAGCCGGTGGACGCTGCCCTCCCCACCGCCGCGCCCCTCCAATACGACTTCATCCCTGTTGCACTTCAGATCGAGCCGCTCCAAGCTAACCGACCACGTTTCGTCCTCCAACGCGGCCATCACTCTGGCGCGGGCTTCATCTTCCAAGCCATGAATGGAAAGGAACTCCGACAAAACAGCCTTCGCCACTCGGTGACGGGCTGACGGTTCGTACTCGACCAGGTCGATTCTCAAACACAGCATGGAATTCACAGATACGCCGAATCCCTCGAAAAAGTTCCCTGGAAACCGAACGCGGAATTAGCCTATGCTCCTGCTCACAGCTAGAGGAATGTTCCGGAGCAAGCGCCTTCGCCGCTCGGTGGATACGCCGATTAAGCCAGCCGCCCGAGAAGTGGCAGTCTAACAAGGATGGAAGCATGAGGCAAACGCCTGGAGAAGCATGGTGGAGAGAGTGAATACCGAAAGCGGCGCGCGGCGAAAACGACATTCAGCGGGGTGCCGCGCACACGCAAAAACGGCCGAGAGCCCTCGGTGCCTCTCCGATCTTCATGTATATTTAACATAAGATATCTTATCAGACGCACTGAAAGCGCGATCACTTCCTCTTGCTGGTTTGACTATCCGGCCAGCCTTGGTCCTCCACGCGGCGTCATCGTGCTTTTGAAGTCTCTGCTCCCGCGCGGCGCAGCCTACTCCGGCGATGCCGGCGGGGGTGAGCCGTCTCCCGCTTTCGCGGCCCGGCTCGGAGTGCGGTCCGGCTCGTCGCCTAGCCGCTGCTCCCACAGGTCCACACACAGATCCTTATCTTCCAGCACCTCGCGGTCGTCCATCCAGTCGTCTGGGGCCACTGGAATCAAGGGTACGGCGGGAACCTGCTTTGAAGTCCCCTTTCGCTGCCGCTTTGAGCGCACCAGGATTGCTGGCATGTGTGGGCTCCTTGTCCCGAACGTAGGGTAGAAAGTTAGCGAGTGCAACTTGTGGTGCCTGCCGGCCCAGGTCTTGCACCGCCGCCTTGTCATCCGCAACGTCGGGGGCATATATGTTATACACTGATTATACAGTAATGTCAGAATGTAGAATATTAGTATCGAATACAATAGAGTAGTTAATCTGTAGTAATGAAGCCCCAATAATCGACATAGGTAGGCCCTCGCGGGCTTTCCCTGTCACACCACCGTGCGTACGGGTCCGTACACGGCGGTTCGGTGGGTTATGCGGTTGGACCCCAAGAGCGTCCCCGCCGGACTTTGGGTTGCG
>JBAWEQ010000260.1:0-12206 GCA_049591295.1 Acidobacteriota bacterium | reverse complement strand
ACCTGGGGCAGCGGCAGATGCATCCAAGCGCTGGCCGCGTAGAAGAGGCCGAGGGAGAAGACCAAGAGCGGAACCGCCATTGCCGAGGCCGCCAGCATGAGGGGCCGGATCGCCCAGCGGTCGGGCTTCTTGGCGAAGGTGACGTGGTCGGTCGTGATGGACATGGTGACGAAGTCGTTGGCGAAGAGCAGCAGGACGATGAGCATGGGCGTGAGAACGAGCACCTTGGCGATCACCAGGCCCAAGCTCAGAAACAGGGCTATCTGGAAAGTCTTGATGATCTTGTTGAGCGTATAGGTGAGCATGCGCTGGTAGATGCGCCGGCTCGTCTGCACGGCGTCCACGATGTTGCCCAGGCCGGGGGTGGTCAAGACCAGGCTGGCGGCGGCCTTCGCCACGTCCGTGGCGCTGGAGACGGCGATCCCCACCTCCGCCTGACGAAGGGCCGGGGCGTCGTTGACGCCGTCACCCGTCATGCCCACCACGTGCCCGGCGGCCTGCAGGGCCTTGACGAGGTGGAATTTGTCCTCCGGGAAGACCCCCGCGAAAATGTCGCACTTGAGGGTCTCGCCGGTCACCTGCCCGCGCAGTCCCTCGGCGGAGCAGGCGGCACCCTCGATACCCACCTGGCCCGCCACCGATTGGGCCGTCAGGGGGTCGTCGCCAGTGACCATGAGGATACGCACACCGAGGTCCCGAAGGTGTTGGATGAGCGCGCGGGCATCGGGGCGGGGAGGGTCCTGCAGGCCCAGCAGTCCACCCACCTCCATGGGGCCGTCGGGAGGGCCCGCCGCCACGGCCAAAACCCGGCAACCCTTCGACGCCATCTTGGCCACCTCGTCCTGGAGGTTGGTTCCGGGACCGATCAGGGACGCGATGGTCCCCGCCGCGCCCTTGACGACCCGGAGGGTCTTGTCATCGGGCAGACGCACCAGCGCCTCGGAGCGCTTGGTGGCCGGATCGAAGGGCGTGAAGTGCAGGCGTTCGCCCTGCGCCTGCAAGTTCCGCTCCTTGCCGGCCTTCAGGATCGCCATGTCCAGCGGGTCCTGCGTCGCCTCCTCGGAGGCCCACATCCCCCAGCGCAAAAGCTCCTCTTCGCTGTGGGGCGCGTATGCGTGCATTTCGGCCAGGGAGAGCTGGTTCAGGGTGATGGTGCCGGTCTTGTCGCTCGCCAGCACCGTCATGGCCGCGGCTTCCTCGATCGCCGAGAGGCGCGTGGAGAGGACGCCATGGCGGGCCAAGTCGGCCGCGCCCAGGGCCGTTCCCAGGGTGAAGGTGGCCGGGAGGGCCACCGGCACGGAGGCCACCAGAAGGATGAGCGCGAAGGGCAAGAGCACGTGCCACGGCAGCCCCGCATAGAGCGCGTAGAGCGAGACGAGCACCACCAGCGCGGCATCGGCGATGATCAGGTATTTGATGATGGAGAAGATGGTGGATTCCAGATGGCTGACGGTCTTGGCCGTGCGGACCAGCTCGGCGGTCTTTCCGAATTTCGACCGCGTCCCCGTGGCCGCCACCTCTCCCGTGGCCTCTCCCCGCTTGACTACGGCTCCCGCGAAGGCCGTGGCCCCCGGGCCTCCGTCCACCGGGGCGGACTCCCCCGTGAGCGCCGACTGATCCATCTCGATCTGGCCCTCCCCCAAACGCACGTCGGCGGGCACCAGATCGCCCATTCGCAGGTGGATCACATCGCCTGGCACCAGATCAGCCGCCGCGACGGGCTTCCATGCCCCGTCTCTCAGCACCCGTGTCTGCACGGTGAGGTGCTGGCGCAGCACCGCGAGGGCGCTCTGGGCCCGCCTCTCCTGAGCCAGGCTGAGGAGGGCGTTGAAGAGGAGCAGGGCCCCGATGACGATCGCCTCCGGGACCTTGCCCAACACGAGCTCCAGTACCACCGTGGCTTCCAGCATCCACGGCACGGGAGCCCAGAACTTGCCCAGGAAGGCCAGAAGGGGATGGGGCTTATCCTCGGCCACCGCGTTGGGGCCGTATTGGGCCAGGCGCTTGGCGGCCTCCTCGCCGCTCAATCCGGAGGGCGGCGCCTGCGAGGAACCTCCCGGCGATCCCTTGGCCGGTTCGGCCACTGCTCCTCCATCAGTGCGGCCTCCGGGGGCACCCATCAGCGGCCTCCCTCTCCGCTGGAGCGGACCATGCCTCGAATGAGGGCCAGGTCCCTCTGGGGCACCTCGGTGAATTCCACGCCGATCTCGAAGCCGCCCTCCTCGCGGGGCTTGCTGTAGACCACCCTCGCCCGGGCCTCGGCCAATTCGACGCCGATGAGGATGGACAGGTAGAGGGTCTCGCCCGCCTCCTGCGGCTCGGCGTGGACGAAGCTGCAGCCCCCCAGTCCCACTACCTCGGTCGTCGTGAGCCCGCCCTCCGCGCCGGCGCCCAGCTTGCGGACGACGACGGAATGCTTGGATGGGACCCGCGGGAATCGGCGCGCCGGGGTATCCTCCTTGCGGGGGGGCCCGGGCCGGTCGGATTCTTTCTTTCTGGGCATGGCCGCCTCCTGTGGACGGGGCGCTACCGAACCACTTTCCAGACGCTGTCCACGACCGTTCCGTCCACCCATTTTACCACGGCCACCGCTTCCCGGCCCCGCCGCGGCGGCCTGGGTTTGCCCCCGCACATCTGGTCCACCTCCCGCTGGATGTCGCGGATGTCGCGGATGGGGAGGCCCTTCCCTTCCACCGCTTCCAGGAGATCGTGCCGGCGCGGGTTGATCGCGATGCCGCGCTCGGTGACGACCACGTCGATGAGCTCGCCGGGGCCGGTGAGCGTGGTGACCTCGTCCACGATGACGGGGATGCGGTCGCGGACCGCGGGCACGGCGAGGATGGTGCAGCCGGCGAAGAGGCAGTTCTGCCAGCCGCCGATGCCGTGGAGGAGGCGGCCGTCGGAGTGGGTGACGACGTTGGCGTTGAAGTGGACGTCCACCTCGGTGGCACCGAGGACCACCGCGTCCACCAAGGTCCCGAAGAAGCCCTTGCCATGGTAGTTGTAGCTCGTGAAGGGGCTGGTGGCCACGTGGCGAGGGTTGTCGCGCATGGAGGCCACGCCGTCCAGGTCGAAGGTCTGGCCGTCCAGGATGTAGTCGGTCAGGCCCTCGTCGAGCATCTCCACGAGGTATTGGGTGGAGCCGCCGCGGACGAAGCGGGCCTTCACGCCCGCCCTCTTCATCAACTCCTTGAGGTAGATGGCGAAGGCCAGGGCCGTCCCGCCCGCGCCCGCCTGGAAGGAGAAGCCGTCGCGCATGATGCCCGCGTCCCGCACGAAGCGGGCCACCAGCTCCGCGAGCAACAGGCGGTCCGGGCTCTTGGTGACCTGCGTCGTGCCCGAGACGATCTGGTTCGGATCGCCCACCTTGTCCACCACGACCACCGCATCCACGTGGTTGCCCTGGATCTGCCACGGGATGGCGGGGAAGGGGACGAGGTGGTCGGTGACCACGATGACCTTGTCCGCGTAGAGGGAGTCGGCCAGCGCGAAGTTGAGCGAGCCGCAGGCCGCCGGGCCGTTCACGCCGTTGGCGTTGCCGAAGGCGTCGGCGCAGGGGGCGGCGATGACGGCGATGTCCACGTGCACCTCGCCGTCCTGGATGGCCTGCCATCGCCCGCCGTGGGATCGCAGGACGCCCATCCCGCGCATTTCCCCGTTCGTGCAGTAGTCGCCCAGTGGCCCGTTCATGGAGCCCTCGATGTGGTGGACGACGCCCCTCTCCATGTGCCGGATGATCGGTTCGTGGCAGGGGAAGGAGGCGGAGGGGAACCACATCAACTCCCGCTTGCCCATCTTCGCGGCGGTGTCGAAGAGCAGGTTCCCCACGAGGTCGCCGTTGCGGAAGTGGTGGTGCGTGGAGAGGGTCATGCCGTCCGAAAGGCCGCAGGCCTCCAGCGCCTCGGCCAGCGAGCCGACCCGCTTGTCCCCGTCGCCGGGGAAGCTCGCCGCGCTCGCAATGGGCGGCGCCGCCTGCCGGCCCTTCGCCACGTAGCCTTCCACGCCCCGAAACGGCACCTGCCTCTTCCCGTTCACCACCCCGGGCACCAGCCGCCCCAGCGCGTTCTTCTTCAATTCCACCTTAGCCATCGCTCAACCCCTGATTGAACCTCAGAGACACAGAGGCACAGAGAAAAGATCTCTCTTGGGGAAGAGAAGGACACTCCTGATCCACGTGCGCTTCTCTTCTGTTCGTCTCTCTCCCAACGGTCCTCCTCTGTATCTCTGTGCCTCTGTGGTAATTCATGCCTTTTCTTTTCTCCAGCCCTTGGTGAGCAGGCCCAGCGCCTCGGCCATGGTGACGGTGCGCAGGGCGCGCTTGACGACGGGCGGGTCGATCATCTTGGAGCCGAGGGCCACGACGCCGAGGCCGTCCTTCTCGGCCCTCTCGAAGGCCAGGACGATGCGCGTCGCCCTCTCGACCTCCTCCGCGCTCGGCGCGAAGGCCTCATGGACTACGGGCACCTGGCGCGGATGGATGCAGCCCTTGCCCTCGAAGCCGAGGGCTTTGGCTTCCAGGCAGGCCTGGCGCAGCCCCTCCATGTCCGACACGTCAGAAAAGACGGTATCGATGGGCGTCACGCCCGCGGCGCGGGCCGCGTTCACCACGACGGAACGCGCCCAGAAGGACTCGCGGCCCTCCTGCGTGCGCTGGGCGCCGAGGTCGGCCGTATAGTCCTCCAGTCCGATGGTGAGGGCCACCACGCGGGGGCTCGCCTTCGCGATGTCGAGGGCACGGAAGCACCCGAGGGCGCTCTCGATGATGGGCATGAGGTGGACCGGCGCCTTGAGCCCCGAGGCCTTGCGGACCTCCTCCGCCCGCTCGTCCACGGAGAGCACCTGCTCCGCCGATTCGACCTTGGGGATCAGGAGGAGGTGGACGTTCTGCGGCACCACCGCCTCCACGTCCTCCAGGCCCCGTTCGCCCTGGTTGATGCGCACCGTCCGCTCGCAGGCGGCGAAATCCACCGCGCGAAGGGCGTTGCGCACGAGGAGCCTGGCCGCGTCCTTCTCGGACGGCGCCACCGAATCCTCCAGGTCGAGGATCACCCCGTCGGGCTCGTGGAGCGCCGCGTTGAGGAAGAACTTGGGCTCATTGCCCGGGAGGTAGAGGCGCGAGCGGCGGAAGCGCTCCCGGACGGCCCTGGCGCCGAAGCCCTGTCCCGGCTCGGGCAGGCAGGCGCGGCCTTCGCCGAGGCCGGCCCGCTTCACGGCGGCCTCCACCCGCGCCATGAGGACGAAGTCGAGAGCGCCGAAGTCCTCCACGGTCACCGCGGCGTGCTTCACGCCGAGGGACTCCAGCGCCTTCGTGCAGGTGGCGCGCACCGCATCGCCGTACATGGCCTCGACCTTCGTCGTCACCGAGAGCTTCAGCCCGCCGCGGCTCGTCGGTTCCACCCGAACCCAGCAGTCCGACCGGACCTTTTCTCCCCGCCGCCCCGCTTCAGCGATTGCACCCATGAGGACTCCCTAAAGATATACCACGGAGACACAGAGGCACGGAGAAAGATCTTGCTCGTTTCAAAAGCAAAGAAGCGCCTTCCCCTGCCTCCTATCCCTCAATGTCTTGCTTCTCCCGTGACTTCCTTTGGCGCAATTCGAAATTTCTTCCTCTGCGTCTCCGTGCCTCTGTGGTTCAGTCTTTTCTTTCTTCTTTCAGCCTCTTTCGGGCGTAGGGGAGGAGTCCGCCGGCGTCGCGGATGGCGAGGATCTCGGGAGGGAGGGCTGGGAAGGCGAAGCTCCGCCCGCCGGCCGTCACTACTCCCCGGGCTGCGTCCACCGCGACCTCGTCGCCCTCGCGGTAGGCCTCCACCACCTCCGGGCATTCCACAAGCAGGAGGCCCTGGTTGATGGCCGCGCGGAAGAAGATCCGCGCGAAGGACTTGGCCACCACCGCCTGGATTCCCGCCGCCTTCAGGCCGAGCGCGGGCTGCTCGCGGCTCGACCCGCACCCGAAGTTCTTGCCCGCGAGGAGCACGTCCCCCGGCTTCACGCTCCCGGCGAAAGCGGGATCCAGATCTTCGAGGAGGTGCGGCAGGATCTCCTCCGCCTTCGCGCAGGTGTAGGTGTACCTGCCGGGAAAGAGCAGGTCCGTGTTCACGTCGTCGCCGTACTGGAATACCGTCATCGAACGACCTCTTTTTGCACCACAGAGACACAGAGGCACAGAGAATGGAAGAGCACTTCGCTAAAAGAAATAACTATTCTTTGCCGACAAGAGACTCTCTCGCACTCGAGTCCATTCCCTTGCTTCATTTCCTGAGCCCTCCTCTGTGTCTCTGTGCCTCTGTGGTCAGATCACTTCCCTCGGGTCGGTCAACACGCCGCGAAGGGCGCTGGCGGCGACGGTGAGGGGGCTGCCGAGGAAGACCTCAGCCTCCTTCGATCCCATGCGCCCCTGGAAGTTGCGGTTGCTGGCGCTGATGCACCGCTCGCCCGGGGCGAGGAGCCCCTGGTGCGCGCCCAGGCAGGGGCCGCATCCCGGCGGGCCCACCATGGCGCCGGCCTCCACCAGGGTCGCCAGGGTGCCGTCCGTGATGGCCCCCTGGAAGATGCTCCGGCTGGCCGGGATGACGAGCATGCGCACGCCGGGGGCGATGTGGCGGCCCTTCAGGACCGCGGCCGCCGCCTGGAGGTCCGACAGGCGGCCGTTGGTGCAGGTACCCAGGTAGGCCTGCTGGACGGGCAGCCCGGCCACCTCGGAGACGGGGGCCACGTTGTCGACCGTGTGCGGCCTGGCCACCATGGGTTCCAGCTCCGAGAGGTCGAAGCTCAACCGCCGGCCGTAGACGGCTTCGTCGTCGGCCCAGACCGGCTCGTATTGGGCGCCCGGGGCGTGAACCGAGAGGTAGGCCCGGGTGATGCCGTCCACCGGGAAGACCGCCAGCTTGGCGCCCATCTCGACGCCCATGTTGGCCATGGTGAGGCGGTCGTCCATGGTGAGGGCCGAGAGGTCGCCGTGGAACTCCACGGCCTTGTAGTTGGCGCCGTCGGCCCCGATCTCGCCGATGATTCCCAGCACGAGGTCCTTTCCCATGACCCCCAGGGGGAAGGTGCCCTTCAGCGAGACCTGGATGGTCTCCGGGACCTTGAGCCAGGTCTCGCCCATGAGGAGCAGGACCGCCGCCTCCGTGCGGTCGATGCCGGCGGAGAAGGCGTTCAGCGCACCGTACGTGCAGGTGTGGCTGTCGGAGCCCAGGATCAGCCGGCCCGGCTGGGCGAAGCCCTTCTCCACCATGAGCTGGTGGCAGACCCCCTCGCCCACGTCGAAGAAGTGCTTGACGCCGTAGTCTTTGACGAACTGGCGGATTTGGGCGTGGCCGAGGGCCGTCTTCTCGTCCACCGCCGGCACCACGTGGTCGATGGCGATGACGGGCAGGTCCGCGCTCACGAGGCCGTACGCCTTGAGCTCCTCGGTCACCTTGCCCACGATGGCGCTCGTGTTGTCGTGCATCAGGAGATGGTCCGGCCGCACCGTCACGATCTGGCCGGGCACTACCGAGGCCAGCCCAGCCCTCTTCGCCAGCACCTTCTCAGCAAACGTCTTGCCCATCTTCGACCTCAGTCCATTTCACCACGGAGAGCACGGAGCACACAGAGGGACCTCTCTCAAATCAAAATCCTATTCTCCGTGTTCTCCGTGCCCTCCGTGGTTAGATTTTCCTTTCACCCCAGCAGCCCGCCGCGGAGGTAGGTCTGAACTTGCACCTCCGGCCAGGGCTGGGCTTTCACTTCGCGCCCGCCGGGGCGGAGGATGCGCCCCGCCACCAAGTCCACGTTGATCTCTTCGCCGTCCCGGATATCCGTTTCCACAAGGTCGCTGACCACGATGGGGAGCGCCGCGTTGATGGCGTTGCGCTCGTAGATGGCCCCGAAGCTCTTCGCGACGACGGCGCCGATGCCGAGGGCCTTGAAGCAGTCCACGGCCTGCTGACGCGAAGAGCCCGCCCCGAAGTTGGCCCCCGTCACCACGATGTCGCCGGGTTTGGCCTTCTGGGAGAAATCCTCCCAGCCCGCGAGGTTCCCGAAGGCGTGCGGGCCCATCTCCTCCAGCTTCGTGATGGCCAGGTGCCTGTTGTGGAAGATCATGTCGGTGTCGATGTTGTCCTTCCGGATGACCCAGACGCGGCCCGTGACCACCAGCGGTCTTTCGCGGCCGGGGGCGGCCGTGCCGGGAGGGGGCGCGGGGCGGGCGCCCTCGTCCGCCGTCTCGCGGTCGGAATGCGCCGCGCCACGGGAGAAGAGGACCGGCTTCTCGGGGATGTTGTCGGGGTCCGTGAGGAATCCCGCCACGGACGAAGCGGCCGCGACGGCCGGGCTCGCCAGGTAGACCTCCCCTCTGCCCTGCTTGCCGGCGAAGTTTCGGTTGCCCGTGGAGACGGTCACCTCGCCCGGTCCGTTCTGCCCCACCTGGCCCGCGGCGCAGCCACCGCAGCCGGCGTTGGAGATGAGGGCGCCGGCCGCCTTGAACACGTCGAAGAGGCCCTCCGCCATGGCGCGGCGCCACATGGCGTCTGTCGTGGGAACGATCTTGAGAACCACGCCCGGGGCCACCTTCCGGCCCCTGAGGACCCGCGCCGCCTCCTCCAGGTCCTCGTAGCGGCCGTTGGTGCAGGAGCCGATGAAGACCGAGTCGATCTTGCGGCCTCGGACCCTCTCCAGCTCCACCACGTCCTCCGGGTGGCCGGGCCTCGCCACCATGGGGCCGAGGCCCGTGAGGTCCACCACCTCGCGGCGGGAGTAAAAGGCCCCGCCCTCCGCCGTGACGGGGCGCCAGTCGCCCCGGCCCGTGGCTTTCCGGCAGTGAGCGATCACGGCCTCTCCGGGCGGAAACAGGAGGATGATGGCACCCATCTCCGTGGCGAGGCTCGCGATGGTGATGCGGCCCGCCAGGTCAAGCGCCTCCGCGTATTCCCCGCAGACCTCCGCCGCGCAGCCCAGCAGGCCGTTGGCGCCGAAGTGCCGGAGGAGCCTGAGCCCCGCGTCCTTGGGCAGGGCCGAGGCCGAGGGCTTTCCCTTCAGCTCCACCCGCACCGTCGGGGGGACCTTGAACCAGACCTTGCCGTGGGCCCAGGCCGCCGCGATGTCCTGGTCCCCCATGCCCTGGCCAAAGGCGCCGATGGCCCCCAAGATGTTGGCGTGGGAGTCGGTGGAGACGAAAGTCGATCCTGGCCAGGCCAGCCCCTCGTCGATAGCCACGTGGGTACCGATGCCGGCGTCGATGTCGAAGATCCGGATGCCCCGCTCTCGGGCGAAGAGCCGGCACCTCTGCTGGTTCTCGGCGTACTTCTGGTCCGAACCCGTGGGGTTGCAGTCGAAGGTGAAGAAGGTCTTGCCGGGCTCCGCCACCTCCAGGCCGTGGTCCAGGAGGTTCTTCACCACGTTGGCGCCGCCGAAGTCCCGCGCCACGCGGGCATCGATCGCCACGTCCACGATCTCCCCCGGCGCCACCCGCTCGCGCCCCGAGTGCGCGGCCAGGATCTTCTCGATCATCGTCATCGGCATGCATCGTCCCCCAAGGCCGTCTCAACCACAGAGACACAGAGGCACGGAGAAAGACCTTTGTACCTTTAACCCAAATTCCGCGATTGAAATACGGGTGGCTTCGGCCAGGTCTCGGACACACGGGGGAAAGGCATTGTCTCTTGGACGGGGAGGGCCATTCCCTCCCCGCCCCACGGGCAAAGCCCGTTGGGGCCCCACCCCTGGGGCTTCATCGCCCGGCCTGGGCCGGGGTCGGAGGCCACCCAAATCCCTTCGCGGGTGAAGACCGTCTTTCACGGGAACTACCCTCCATCTGCCTTTCGGAGCCACTCCCATGTCCAATCGCGGGATTTGGGTTTAAGGATAGAGGCATCCGTTCAACCCTGCGGCCCGGATTCGTTTTCGCCCACCAGACATCTTTTGCCACGACCCGCGAGTCCTTCCTCGGTGTCTCTGTGCCTCTGTGGTTCAAAGAATCAAGGTCCCCTTCTGGAGCATGACGAGGGGGTCGAAGGTGGCGTAATCGGCCTGGTGGATGAGGACGGTCTCCACGGTCTGTGGCCGCCCTTCGCCCTCTTTGGCGTGGCACGCGATGCAGTTGATCACCTCCTCGGGAAGGCCCACCTCGGCCGCCACGGCGGCCCCGGAGATGGGATGGCGCATGCAGTACCCGCTCCGGCTCTTTCGGTAGCCTCCCTTGCCGTCGGGCTCGATCTCCAGGATCTTGCCCACGTCGTGCAGGAGGCCTCCCGCGACGAGCCGGTCCATGTCGATCTCATAGGGCAGGCGGCCATAATGGCTCATCTGGGCCTGCGCCAGCCCCACCGCCCCGGCCGTCACCGCCAGCGTGTGCTCCAGGAAGGTGATTCCCATGCAGTCCGTGAGAAGCGTGAAGGGCATCTTCGCGAGATCCTCGGCGCTCCGGTAGCCGCTGCGCGAAAGAGCCGTCGCCCAGGCTTCCAGCACCTTTTCCCTCAGATCTTCATCGCCGATGCGCCCGATCCAAGGTTGGAGAAGGTCCGCTATCTCCCATTTTTCCATGCGCTTGCCTCCAGTGAATCTTGTGTCGAGAGGTTCATTCTTGCACTATTGCCAGACCGCCACAATACGGCTTCACCGCGCTGAAAGGCGCATGGCGGACCGAAGAGGGTGCGCCGGCCGGGCCTAGAGCCTGGCCAGGATGGCCTCGGTCATCTGCTGGGTGGTGCAGGCGCCCTGCCCGAAGACCTTGGGGCCGCCGGGCACGCGCAGCATGTCGTAGGTGCGGACCTTGCCCTCCCTCACCACCTCGGCCACGGCGTTGCGGATGCGCTCGCCCTTCTCCTTCTCGCCCACGTGGTCGCAGAGCATGGCGCCCGAGAGGATCATGGCGATGGGGTTCACGATGGAGGGGCTGAGCTTCTCATACTTGGGCGCGCTGCCGTGGGTAGGCTCGAAGACGGCGAATTCGCGCCCGATGTTGCCCGAGCAGGCGAAGCCCAGGCCGCCCACGAGCCCCGCGAAGCCGTCTGACAGGATGTCTCCGAAGAGGTTCTCGCAGACGAAGACGCCGTACTCTTCAGGGCTCTTGGTGAGCCACATCATGATGGCGTCGATGTTCACCGACCAGAGGGCGATGCCCGGGTACTCCTTCGCGATGGCCTTGGCCTCCTCCTCGAACATGCCCGAGGTCTCGCGCAGCACGTTGGGCTTCTCCGCCACGGTCACGCTCTTGTAGCCGAACTTTTGGGCGTACTCGAAGGCCTCCCGGATGACGCGCCGGGTGGCCTCCCGGGTCACGATGCGGGTGGAGATGGCCAGGTCCTCGCCCCTGACGCCGGCGAAGCCCTTGAACTTGGCGTGGGTCGAGAAGGCGTCGTGGACCTGCTTGGGAGGGTTCGTCCACTCGACGCCGGCGTAGGAGCCCTCGGTCCCCTGGCGGAAGATGACCACGTCCACCTTCGGCTCTTCGAAGCCGCCGTCCCTCTTGCGAATGAAGTTCAGCGGATTGCCCGGGAAGGAGCGGCAGGGCCGCACGCAGAGGTCCAGATCGAACCTCTGGCGCATGGCCACGATGGGGCTGAAGTAGACCAGGCCTTTGCCCTGGAGAGCCGGTTCGAGCTCGGCGAGGGCCGCCTTGTTGGGCTTGCTCGTGATGGCCCCGAAGAGGCCGAGCTTGTGCTGCTCCAGGAGCTTCACGGTGCGGTCCGGCAGAGGGTTGCCCTCTTTGCACCAGAAGTCCCAGCCTATGTCGGCGTGGATGTAGTCGGCCGAAAATCCCACCTTCTTCAGGATCTGGATCGCCTCGGGGAGGACGACCTTGCCGATCCCGTCTCCGGGCATGGATACGATGGTGTAGTGGGCCATGGGAACCCCCTTGCTGATGGCGCTCGGCCCGGTCCCTCCGGGCCTCTCGAAGGCCTTAATCCTATGGAAAATCGGGCCCTCCGGTCAACTCTCCGCTTCCGCTCCGCCCGCCTTCGAGGGCCATTTCACCCCGCCCGAGGCGACCTGGCGATACATCCGCACGCATCACCAGCTCCCTGATCATGGCCCCAGCCTTGGTGCCTGCCCCCACGAACCCCACCCGTCGGTTTTCGGATACGTTGTTCCTCCAGAATCGACATAGGTAGGCCCTCGCGGGCTTTCCCTGTCACACCACCGTGCGTACGGGTCCGTACACGGCGGTTCGGTGGGTTATGCGGTTGGACCCCAAGAGCGTCCCCGCCGGACTTTGGGTTGCG
>JBAWEQ010000259.1:0-148522 GCA_049591295.1 Acidobacteriota bacterium | reverse complement strand
CGCAACCCAAAGTCCGGCGGGGACGCTCTTGGGGTCCAACCGCATAACCCACCGAACCGCCGTGTACGGACCCGTACGCACGGTGGTGTGACAGGGAAAGCCCGCGAGGGCCTACCTATGTCGATTGGGCCTTGGAGGCCCCGCTTGGGTGAAGCACTCTCCTGCGTCCGGGTGATTCCTGGATCGCGCCCTGGTATCAGTCCAGGTGCCCGTAGGTCCGGCCGCGCCAAACCAGGCCGAGGCGGTAATATCTCCAGGCCGACCGGACGAGGATCCAGGACCAGAGCAGGGGCCGGAGGGGGAAGGTCAGGGCCGCCCAGAGGGGGTGGCGCGACCAGAGGCAGGTGGCGGCGTTGCAGAGCAGACCGGCGGCGACGGCCAGGGCGGCGGGCCACCGCAGCGGCGCGAGGGCGGGGAAGGGGAGGCTGGCCAGCAGCAGCGCCGCCGGGAGGGTGTGCACCAGGAGGTCTCCCCCCTGCCAAAAGGCCGCCCAGAATGGGCTGCGGCCGAAGAAGTGGTAGTAGTTCTTCGTGAACCCCTCCATGCAGCCCCGGAGGCCCCGATACATCCTGACCCGGATGGAGTCGAAGGCCGTCACGAAGCGGAACCGGCCGCGGTAGGCCTTCATCATCTTCCCCATGGCCACGTCGTCGATGACCTCCGCCCTGATCCGGTCGATGCCGCCCGCCGCCTCGAAGGCATCGCGGCGGACGAGGTTGCCCGAGCCGGCCCCGAAAGCGAAGCTCCTGAACCATGGGATGTTGTGCAGGAACGATGGGGAGGCGTAGAGGCAGAAGGCGTCCAGCATGGTCATGATGAGCGGCTCCAGGCTCCTGCTTTCGAGATTAGAGAGCAGGAGCAGCATGTCGAGATTCCTAGACATCAGCTCGGCCACGGCCCGGCGGTGCACTCCCGGGGCGTAGAGAACGTCGGCGTCCGCGAAGAGCAGGAGATCGCCCGAGGCCCTGGAGAGCCCCACGCGCTGGGCGTTGGGCTTGCCCAGCCAGCCCTCCGGAGGCTCCTGTCCTCGGACCACCTCGAGGCAGGGATATCGGCGTCGAAGATTCTCCAGGATCTCGGCCGTCCCGTCGGTGGAGCCATCGTCCACCACCACCACCTGGAGGCATGGGTAGTCCTGGCCGCAGTGGGCCTCCACGGTCCGCTCGATGATCGCCGCCTCGTTGCGCGCGGGAATAATGACGCTCAGGAGGGGGTAGTCGCTCCAGGGCAGGCTCCGGGGAAGGTCCGGGATCAGGCAAAGGTTCACGAGAAGGAGGAGCAGCGCGAGGGCCCAGAAGGCCACAACCGCCCAGAGGAGAATCAAGCAGGCCACGGGCACCTCACTTGATCCTCCCGTAGAGCCGCCCGCGCCATTCGATCCCCCTGCCGTAGTACTGCCGCACCGAGAGCAGAAGGATGTAGGTCCACAACACGGACCGCAGGGGGAAGACAAACGCCGTCCAGAGCGCCTGGCGGCCTCGAAGGCCCGACAGAGCATTACAAATGAAGCCAGCGCTCAGGGCGATGGCTCCAGGCGCGGCAATAGGCCTTAATGCGGGGAACAGGAGCGCACCCGCGACAACCAGAAAGGGCAGACAGTGCACAGAAAGGTCACCGACCTTGGCTGCCAGGGCCAGCACGGGATTTCCAAAGTAGAAGTGATAGCAATTCTTGGTGAATCCCCTAATGCATTCGCGCAGGCCGCGATACATGCGAATGCGAACGCAATCCACGGCCAGGACCACCCGGTATCGCCCCCTGTACCGCTTCATCAATTTGCCCAGCGCCGCGTCGTTGGGGATCTCCATGGCGATCGCGGCCATGCCGCCCGCCGCTTCGAGGGCTTCGCGTCTCACGAGAAGGCCGGAGGGGGCGCCGGTGGCCAAGAATCTGAGGGGCGGGAGATTCATGAGATAAGAGGGTGCGATGTAAAAAAGCAGGGCAGGCCAGAACGACATGGCCATCGGCTCCAGGCCCCGTCCCTCGAGTTCGGGAATCATGAGCAGGCAATCGAGGTTGCGGCGGAGCATCTCGCCCGCCGCGCGGCGAAGCACACCTGGATCCATACGCACATCGGCGTCGACCACCAGAACTAAATCACTCCGGACGCGATCTAAGCCGATCTTGATGGCGTGGGGCTTGCCTAGCCAGCCGCGAGGTGGCTCTCGACCATCGACCACCTCGAGATTCTCATACCTCTGGGCTAGGCGATCGAGGATGGCCCGTGTGCCATCGGTGGAGCGGTCGTCCACGACGACCACCCGGAGGCCGGGGTAGTCTTGGGTGCAGTGGGAGGTGACGGCTGCCCCGATATCCCGCTCTTCGTCCCGAGCAGGAATGACGATGCTGAGTGGCGGCGGTGGCTCGGAACACCCCATCCGGCTGAGGTGCGGAAGAAAGAACCAGTTGGCGGCTAGGTTCACACACGCCAGACCCCACCACGCTGCAATCCCCCAAAGGAACAGTGCCATGATAAACATGTTCTTTGAACCTCACGCGTCCCCGGTACCTTTTGGCGCTGTCTTGGGATTGTCGATGTTCCCCTCGGGCTGGAAGGTGCGCCCCCTCCAAACCAGCCCGTGCCTGTAGTACCTCGATGCCGATCGGATGAGAACCAAGCTCCACGCGAGGGGTCGGAAAGGGAACCCGATGGCAATCCAAAGGGGCTGGCGCGCCCACAGCGAGGTGGCGGCATTGCACAGCACGCCCGCAAGAAACGACAAAAGCGCCGGCAAGCGGAGAACCTTGAGCGGTGGAAAGAAGAAGCTCGTGACGAGCAGCACCGCGGGAAGCGTATGCACGGCGAAGTCCCAGCCGACCACGAGCGCAGCGGGGATGGGCCTGGCAAGGAGGGCGTAATAGGCGTACTTGGAGAAGCCGTCAACGGCCTCGCGGAATCCTCGATGCATCCTGTGCCTGACACCCCGAAACTCGGTGACGACGCGAAACCTCCCACGGTAGGCTTTCATCAACCTGGCGAGGGCCACATCGTCGATGGGTTTGTCGCGGATGGCCTGGATCCCGCCGGCCGCCTTGAGGGCGTCCCTGCGGACCAGCATCCCGGAGGGGAACCCGAAGGCGGCGCGCCTGAACCGGGGACGGTTCACCAGGAAGGTGGCGGCGCCGTAAAGGGGAAAGGAGTAAAGCGTCGAAATCAAGAGCGGCTCAAGGCCGCGCGCCTCCATGGAGCCCATCACAACGAGCATGTCCAGGTTCCTGCGCGCCATCTCATGAGCCAGCCTCCTAAGAACGCCCGGTCCGTATGGAACGTCCGCGTCCACGAAGAGCACGAGCTCACCTTCGGCCTGACGCAGGCCGAGGGACATGGCATTTTGCTTGCCCATCCACCCGGCCGGAGGGTCTTCCCCTCTGACCACCGTCAGGTTAGGGAATCGGGACTTGAGAGCTTCCAGGATGACCGGGGTGCGGTCGGTAGAGCGATCCTCGACCACGATGACGCGCAGGCCGGGGAAGTCCTGGCTGCACTGGGAGGCTACCGCCGCCTCCACGTCCCTCTCCTCATTCCTGGCCGGAATGACGACGTTGAGAGAGGGGAGGGGATCATCGGCGGGTTCTTCCGATAGCCGGTGTAGCATCATCAGGTTGAGGATCAAGCTCAGGCTGGCAAAAGCCCACCAGGTCACGATGAGCCATGAGAGCAGTTCGGCTGTCTTCATCGTGCGATGCCCTCCTGTGGTCGGTGGGGGCGGCCATTCTCGGGCGAAAACCGAGAAGTGCGCAATGGGCGGCCCGGCATCACGTCCTGCCTGGGCCAGGCTCCGGGTGGAGCATGGCCCAGAGGTGGCCCGTCTGGGGAAGGATGAGGCGCTCCATGGCCAGGCGGCACGCGTTCGTGGAGCCGGGGAGGCAGAAGAGGATACGCCCGCTGGCCGTGCCGGCCAGGGCGCGCGACAGCATGGCCGCCGGGCCTATCTCCTGGTAGGAGAGCCAGCGGAAGATCTCTCCGAAGCCGGGCAGCTGTCTGTCCAGAAGGGGTTCCACCGCCTCCACCGTCCTGTCCCTGGGGGAGACCCCCGTTCCGCCGTTCACAACCAAGGCCTGGAGGCCTTCCCTGGCGAGCCACTCCCCGACGGCTTGCCGGATCAGCTCTGGCTCGTCGGGGACGATGCGGTATCCCACCAGCCCGTGACCCCGCTCCGCCAGTAAGGCCATGATCGTCCGCCCTGACTCGTCGGTGGACTCGTCCCGTGAATCCGACACCGTAAGCACCGCGAAGTTCAGCCGGGCCGGGGCTTTGTCTTGATGCTCCTGATGAGACATGGCTTGCCCCCCTCGGCTCCCATCACGGGCGAAGCCGTGACCCCTCAGGCGCCCTTGGAGAGCGCCAGCCGCACCAGGGTCCGGACGCCCGCGCCCGAGCCTTCTGCCTTGTGGGAATCGATCCCGTCGTCTTCGCGAAGGGCCGGGCCGGCGATGTCTAGGTGGACCCAGGGCGTGCCTTCGTGGACGAAATGCTTGAGGAAGAGGCCAGCGGTGAGGGCCCCGCCCCAGCGGATCCGGGAGATGTTGGCCACATCAGCCACGGCGCTCTTGATGTACTTGCCGTAGGCCTCGGGGAGCGGCAGCGGCCAGAGGAGGTCGCCGGAGCCCTTGGCCGCGGCCAAGACCTCGTCGAGGAAAGCCTGGTCGTTGCCCATGGCGCCGGCGTAGTCTGGGCCCAGGGCCACGACGCATGCGCCCGTGAGGGTGGCCAGGTCCACGACCGCGTCCACCTTCTGCCGCTGGACGTAGGCGAGGGCGTCGGCCAGGGTGAGCCTGCCCTCGGCGTCCGTGTTGAGAACCTCGATGGTCTTGCCGCTCATGCTCGTCAGGATATCGCCGGGGCGGTAGGCCGCACCGCCCGGCATGTTCTCGGCCATGGCCATCACGGCCTCTACCGCCACCGCCGGTTTCAGCTCGCCGATGGCCATCATGGCGCCGAGAACGGCCGCCGACCCGGCCATGTCGCTCTTCATGGCGCCCATGTTGTCGGCGGGCTTGAGAGATAGGCCGCCCGAATCGAAGGTCAGCCCCTTGCCCACGAGGCCGAGTCGGAATCGCGCCCCCTTCGGCCGGTAGGAGAGGTGGATGAATCGCGGCGGGTTCTTGGAACCCTGCGCCACGGCGAGATAGGCGCCCATCCCCATCTTCTCGCAGGCCTTCTCGTCGTACACCTTGAGGGTGAAGCCGTATTCCTTCGCCAGCTTCCCGGCCTCCTCGGCCATGCGGGCGGGAGTGAGCACGTTGGAAGGCTCGCTCACGAGGGTACGCGCGAAGAGCGTGGCCTGAGCCAGCACCTCTCCCCTCCGCGCCCCCTCCTCGTACTCTGGCTTCCTCTTGGGCACCAGGATGCGGCATACGTGCAGGCCGTCGTAGGGGGTCTCCTCCCCGGTCTTGTATCGTGCGAAGCGCTCGTTGGCCAGGAGCAGGCCCTCCGTCAGGGCGCAGATGGCCTCGCTGCGGGCTTGCGGCGAATCCGCCTCCAGAGGCAGAGCCAGGGCGACCTCCTTGAGAAAGCGCTCGTGGAGCTTGCGCACGGCCAGCGCGGATGCTGCCCTCAAGCCGTCGGGCCCGAGTGCGCCGCGCGTTCCGAGGCCGACCACCAGAAGGTGTTTGGCCGGCGTGCCGAAGAGGTCAAAGGCGAAGAAAGTTTCGCCGGGCTTACCCTTGAACCGGATCTGGCGCGCGGTCTCGGTGAGCTTTTTCCCTGCGGCCAATGGCGTGAAATCGAGATCCTCGCACACTCCGAAGACGATAGCCTGAGCCTTCGCGCTCTCGGGGGATCCGGTGACGATCTGCCAGCGCATGAGATCTCCTTTTGTCTTGGATCTGGATGAACGGGCGGGCGGACCCGGCCCTGTAGGCCCGCGAATGGGGCCGGCTTGTCCTCTTCAGCTTCTCCCTTGGAGGAGGGCATCCATGGCCATCAGCCCACCACCGCCTTGCGGATCTTTTTGTGTGGGGCAGACCTTCGCGTCACGCGACTCCGAACCGCCTCGGCGATGCCCTCGGAGGTCAGCCCGATGGATTTCAGCAGCTCCCCCCTGGAGCCGTGCGTCACGAATTGATCGGGAATGGCCAACACGGCGATGGGCGAGGAAACCCCGTGCGCCTCCTTCCACTCCATGACCGCGGAGCCGAAGCCGCCGGAGGCGATTCCCTCCTCCACGGTGAAGACCATGCGGGCCGAGGGCATGCGGTGAGCGAGGTACTCCTCGTCCAGGGGCCTGATGAAGCGGCAGTTCACGACCTCCATGTGGTACCCCTCCGCGGCCAGCGCCTCGGCCGCCACGAGGGCCTCCTGAACCATGGGGCCGACCGCCAGGAGGATCAGATCTTCGCCCTCCCGGACGATCTCCCACTGGCCCAGGGGAAGAACCTTCGGCTTGGCCTCCAGGTCGAAGGGAACGGCCGGCGCCTTCGGGTAGCGGATGGCGAAGGGACCGTCGTTGTAAGTCAAGGCGGTGGCCATGAGATTGCGCAATTCATTGCCGTTCCTGGGCGCGCTGACCACCATGCCGGGGATCGGCCGGAGGTAGGCTATGTCGAAGGCACCGTGGTGGGTGGGCCCGTCCTCCCCGGCCAGTCCCGCCCGGTCCATGCAAAACAGGACGGGCAGGTGCTGGAGGGCCACGTCGTGGACGATCTGATCGTAGGCGCGCTGCAGGAAGGTCGAATAGATGGCGCAGACGGGCCTGAGGCCCTGCGTGGCCAGGCCGGCGGCGAAGACCGTGGCGTGTTCCTCGGCGATGCCGACGTCGAAGAACCGCTCCGGGAATTCCAGCGAAAAGGGGACGATGCCCGTTCCCGTCGGCATGGCGGCCGTGATGCCCACCATGCGGGAATCGCGGCGGGCCAACTGCACGAGCGAGGCGCCGAAGGCGTCCTGGAACATGGGCTTGCCGGGTGCCGAGGCCTGGATGCCCTCCTCCGGGCTGAAGGGCTTGACGCCGTGGTAGCCTTCGGGAGACTCCTCCGCCGGGCCGTACCCCTTTCCCTTGGTGGTCAGAACGTGCACGAGCACGGGCCTGTCCAAGTCCTTCAGGTTCCTCAGGACCTTCACCAGTTCGAGGACGTTATGGCCATCCAGCGGGCCATAGTAGTCGAAGCCCAGCGCCTCGAAGATGGCGCCGGGCGTGAGGGTGGCCTTGGCTCCCTCCTCGAGGCGGCGGGCGAGGTGGGTCATGGGCTTCCCGTAGCGGGGGATCCTCTCGAGCCCGTCCTTGATCCGCCGGCGGAAGGCCTGGTAAAGGGGCGTCTGCGCGAAGTTGTTGAGGTAGCGGTAGATGGCTCCCACGTTGGGTGAGATGGACATCTGGTTGTCGTTCAGGATGGCCAGGAAGCGCCGGTGGGAGGCCCCGGCGTTGTTCAACGCCTCATAGCAGAGGCCCCCAGTGAGCGCCCCGTCCCCGAAAACCGCCGCCACCCGGAACTGCTCTCCCTGGAGGTCCCTGGCCACAGCCATGCCGTAAGCGGCGGACAGGGCGGTGGAGGCGTGGCCGGCTCCGTAGACGTCGTATTCGCTCTCGGTGCGCTTCAGGAACCCGGAGATGCCGCCCAGCCGGCGGATGGTCTTCAGCGCCTCCTTGCGTCCCGTCAGGATCTTGTGGATGTAGGCCTGGTGGCCCACGTCCCAGACGAGAAGGTCCTTCGGCGTGTTGAGAACGTAGTGAAGGGCCACCGTCAGCTCGACCACGCCGAGGCTGCTCGAGAAGTGCCCGCCGATCCCCGAGACCACCTCGATGAGGTGATCGCGGAGTTCACCGCACAGCCTGGGCAGATCCTCTTCAGGCAGCGCCCGGAGGTCCTGGGGAACCTGGATCGAATCCAGCAGTCGGGTCTGAGCCACCGGGCCACCTCGCCATGTGCTGAAAAACAAGAATACTCATTATTATTCCCGCACTTGCCCCCTGTCAACCGGACCAGCCGTCCCGCCTGATGCCGGCCCCCGAAGGATTGAAGAGGCCGGATCGCGAATGGCGAACTGAAAAGGACCGATGTACTTCCCGCTTTCAGTTCTCTGCTCTCTCCAGTCCCTTGTCCTTTACCAAGGGATTTGGGATTTTTCAGGCGTCCTGACCTATAATGTCCTCGATTCCGAGGAGGGCGGCGTGCCCGAAGATCCCAAGCGCCTGGTCAAGAGCATCAGCATCTTCTGGGTTCTGTCCATCCTCCTGGTCGTCATTGTGGTCGTGCCCCTCGTCACCTACTCCTGGAAGGCCATCTCCATGAGCAAGGACTACATCGAGGAGTCGCTTCGGGAACGCCAGCTCAAGACCTCCATCCCCGCCGCCGCCCACATCCAGAACCTGCTCGACGAGTACCGGCGCCGTCTGGGGGATCTGGTGGCCGCCTTCGAGGTCTATTCGAACGATCCGGACGCGAAGGTCAACTTCGAGAATTTGCTTCAGCGGGACATCCTGGGGCGCTACCTGTCGAACGACTCACTCATCCTGGCCTACCAGGACCCCCAGGGCAACCAGTTCACGGCCCAGTGGAAGGGGCTGACGCCCAACGAACAGGCACAGCTCACGAACCTGGTCTCGCCCATGGCGCGCCAGTGCCTGTCGAGCGGCCAGCCCGGTGCCTCCCCCGTCTTCTACGTCCGCCTGGCAGCCCTGGGCCGCCTCTCTGAGCCCGCCATGGTGCTCACGGCACCCATCCAGTCGGAAGGACGGACCGTGGCGGCCATCACCGGGATCTTCTTGCTCCAGAGCGTTCAGGACAGTCTCGGCGACTACAGCCGGGAGTTCACTCTCTTCGTCACCGACGACAACGGCAATCTCATATTCCACTCCAACGCGGCCTACCAGGGACAGACCAAGGACCTCTCCACGGATCCCATCGTCCAGCGGATGCTGGTTTCGGGGGTCTATCCCACCAGCGCGGTCAACTACAACGTCACCAAGAGGGTGGACGGAAAACCGCGGACCTATCTCGTGACCTGCGCCCCCATCAACGGCTACAGGTGGCTACTCTTCGCCCAGGTGGACCGGGAGAAATACTACGCCCCCATCCTCCAGCTCAGGCAGCAGTCAAAACTGTGGGTCCTGCTCTCCATCGCCGGGGCGCTGCTGATCGGCCTGATCATGGCCGGCCTCATCACCCGGCCCATCTCCAAGCTGGCGGAGGTGAGCCGGGACCTGGCCCGCGGGAACTTCAGCCAGCGCGCGGACATCCGGAGCCGGAACGAGATCGGCGACTTGGCCCGCGCCTTCAACGCCATGGCGGACGACATCCAGGACTACATCCAGAAGGTGGAGGCCGCCGCCCGCGAAACCCAGCAGCTCTTCATGGACTCGATCCGCGCCATCGCCAACGCGCTCGATGCGAAGGACCCGTATACCCGCGGACACTCGGAGCGCGTCTCGGCCTACTCCATGATCATCTCGCGTGAGTACGGCCTCGACGAACGCAACCTGCGGATCATGGAGATCTCATCGCTTCTGCACGACGTGGGCAAGATTGGCATAGAGGACAAGATTCTGAGGAAACCCGGCGCCCTGACCGCGGAGGAGTTCGAGATCATGAAGACCCACCCGCCCAAGGGCGCCCAGATCCTGGGGGGCATCCCGCAGATGAGGGAGATCATTCCCGGCATCCGCCACCACCACGAAAAGTGGTCCGGCGGAGGGTACCCCGACAACTTGAAGGCGCAAGAGATCCCTGTTATCGCGCGCATCATCGGCGTGGCCGATGCCTTCGACGCCATGACCACCAACCGCCCCTACCAGCGCGCCATGACGCTGGCGCAGGGCGCGGCCCGCATCAACGAACTGAAGGAGACGGTCTACGATCCCGCCGTTGTCACGGCCTTCAACAGCGCCTTCCACAAGGGGCTCTTCCACCAATTCGTGAGGCCGGCCGCCGAGGCCAAGCCCGCCTGAAGCTCGGCGCTCCGTCCGCGAAAGACGGCTACGCGAACGGCGGTCGGCTGGATCGGGAAGGTCAGGTGCGCCGGGGAAGCTCGGCCAGCACGTTGCTTCCCGGCTCCATGTTCTCGATGGCGATCCCCCCGTGGTACTTGGCCAGGATCTCCTTGACCAGGAAGAGGCCCATGCCGAGGCCGGGTCCCTTGTAGCTGGGAACGGTGGGATTACCCGCCTCGTACGGCTCCAGGAGCCGCTCCTGCTGCTCCTTCGGAAAACCCGGGCCGTAGTCCCGCGCGGCGAAGATCACCCTCTTGGCGTCCTGCAGCAGGTAGACCTTCACCTTGACCCCCTCGGGGGAGAACTTGAAGGCGTTGTCGAGGATCTGGCGGAACAGGATGACCGCATCCTCCCGGTTCATTTCGAAGAAGAGCGTATCGCCCTCCTTCTGGACCTGAACCTTGAGGTGCTTGCGCTCGGCCACCGCGCCCAGCGTTTCGAGGACCTCCTCCAGGGCCGCCACGAGGTCGCACGACTCGCCGCGGGGCGGCTCCTTGATCCTCGTGTACGACAGGAGGTCGTTGATGAGGGTCTCGAGGTGCAGGGACTCCTCGTAGATGATGCCGAGGTACTCGTCGGCGTTCTTCTCCCGTTGCTGCGGGTAGCGACGGAGAAGGTCGGCGTAGGAGCGGACGTTGGTGAGGGGGGTCTTCATCTCGTGCGAGACGTTGTTCAGGAAGGCCCGCTTGAGCTGGTCGAGCTCCTGGAGCCGCTCCAGGGCCTCCTGCAGGTCGGCGGTCCGTTCCAGCACCTTGACCTCCAGGCGTTCGTTGGCGGCGGCCAGGGCGTCGAAGAGAGCCAGCGTCTGCAGCCTCGGAGAGACGATCTGTTCGAGAAGCGCGAGGAAGCGGTCCTCCTCCTTGCTGAAGGGGGAGTCCTGAGGTGAATAGGCGATGAGGTAGGCCGTGGGTTTGTCCGCGGCCCCGAGGGGGAGGGCCAGGGCGTCGGCCCGGGGCGGGATGGGCGAGGCCTTGAGCCGCTGAAAAAGGGCGGGAAGGTCCGACAGGTGCGTCCGCTCTCCTCGCTGGATCAGGCCGAGGGCGAGGTTCCCGGCTCCAGGCGCGTCGGCGGTCCAGAGAGGGTCCTCCTCGCCGCCGAAGGTGGCCAGGGGGGACACCCCCGCCTCGCCGGTGGTGAACAGGGATACCTGCCAGGCAGGCCTGAACTCGTGCAGGACGGTCCCCGTGAGGCTCAGCGCCTCCTCGATGCTCTGGGCCGCGGACAGGCCCTTTCCGACGTTGTAGATCGTCGTCATCTCATCCAGGCGGGCCTGGTACATCCGGCTCAGGAGGTGGGCCTCCTGGTACTGCTCTGCCAGCTGCGTGCTGGACTGCAGGGCCGCCACGAGCTGCTCCTCGTCGCTGAGCCCCACGGCGGGTGGTTGCTCGGGGGCGGCCGGGATCTGCGCGGGCGGAGTCCTTCGCTTGGCCATGTGGGGTGCGAACACCTCCGACGCGGCCGCCGAGATCCGAGCCGGAGTGACACCGCGGTCCGCCAGCTTGAACTTCTCGACGAAGAGCCCCAGCATGAGCTGGATGCACGTCAGGAAGGTCTGCATGACCCCCTCGCCGTTGAGCGCCGAAGCGAGCGTGACGTTGGGGGAGTCCACCTTCATGGCGGCCAGCACCTGCTCTTTGGGCAGGGCATCGGACAGGTCCTGCTTGTTGCACTGGATCACCACCGGGATCTGGTGGAGGTCCATCTTGTTGGCCAGCAGGTTGGCGCGCATGTTTTCCCAGGCGATGTAGTTCTCGTTCGACCGGCCGGGCTGGGAATCGGCCACGAAGATGATGCCGTCCGTGCCCGCCAGCACCACCTTTCGAGTGGTGTTGTAGTGCACTTGGCCGGGGACGGTGTAGACCTGAAGCCGGACGTGGTACCCCTGGATCTCCCCCAGGTCGAAGGGCAGGAAATCGAAGAAGAGGGTGCGGTCTTCCGCCGTCTTGAGAGAGACCAGCTGGGTCTTGTTATCGGGGTCAGTGATCTCGTGGAGGGCTTCCAGGTTGGTGGTTTTGCCGCCGAGCGCCGGTCCGTAATAGACTACCTTGAACTGGATCTCGCGCTGCGCGTGCCGGAACTGAACCATCGGTGTCCCCCCTCGACTACTTCAGCTTGGCGAGCAGGACTTCGGGATCGAAGGGCTTGCGCAGAATCCCCTCCGCTCCGGAGCTTCGCGCCTGTTCCAGCAGGTGATCGCTCTCGCTCCCGGTGAGAAGAAAGACCCGGGCCCGCCTCTCTGCGGCCTCCGCCGAGTACACGCGCAGGAGGCTGAGGCCGTCCATGTCCGGCAGGATGAAGTCCAGAAAGCAGACGTCGGGACGGGCCTCCCGCAACAGGCGAAGGGCTTCGGCCGGAGTTCCCGCTTCGAGGCATTCGTGCCCCTCTTCCTCGAGGACGGCCCGGGCCATCTTCCGGATCAGCCGGTCGTCGTCTACCACCAGGACCTTCACCGTTGACGCTCCTCTCGCCTGCGACCGCGAATTGTCACCCTGCACATACCTTCGCCAAAGTATACGCGCGAGCGCCGCACGGCTTCAATGTCCTTGAAGGAAGCGTGGCCGCGGGTGTGGAGCGGGGGCGAGGAAGGCCTGCCTCCCCTCAGAGCCCGAACCGATCGGCGCTTTCGGCGAGGGCGTCCCGCACGAAGATGATGTGTTCAAGGAGGTCCACTCCCATCTCCTCCGCTCCCTTCCGGATGTCGTCCCGGTTCACCCCGCGGGCGAAGGACTTGTCTTTGAGCTTCTTCTTGGCGCTCTCGGGCTTGACGCTCGCGACGCGGCGATCGGGCTGAACGTAGGCGCACGCGAAGAGGAAGCCCGTCAACTCGTCCGAGGCAAACAGCGCCTTGGCCAGGGGCGTCACCCTCGCCACGCCAGTGTAATCGGCATGGCCCAGGATGGCCTGGATCATGACCTCCGGGTAACCCTCGCCCCGGAGAACCTCGGAGCCCTTCGTGGGGTGGTCGGGCGCCTGGGGATAGCGCTCGTAATCGAAATCGTGCAGGAGCCCGGTGAGGCCCCAAAGCTCTTCATCCTCGCCGGCGCGGCGGGCGAGAGCCCGCATGACGGTTTCGACCCCGAGGGCGTGCCGGCGCAGCGCCTCAGACTGGGTCCATTCGCACAATAGTCGCCAGGCATCTTCACGGTTCGGCATGACTCCTCCTTGGATAACAATACATCAGGTGGGGAAGCTGTGCGCCTCCGCCGGCCACGAGTGGCTCCTCCGGTCTTTTCTTGCGCCCTCGTTTCCTCTATACTCACAAGCTCGGGCGGTTAGCTCAGCTGGGAGAGCGCCGCGTTCGCAACGCGGAGGCCGAGGGTTCGAATCCCTTACCGTCCACCAGAGGTCAAGAAGGCCCCGACGAATGCCGGGGCCTTTTGCGTCGAGGGGATAGGCAAGGGATTCGAAGGGCGGGAGACCCGCTGGCGGCGGTTACGAGGACGCGACCGAAGAGGGAGCGTCCGCAGTTACGCCGCCAAGGGAGGGCCCCGCCCCGGGAACCGTAGGCGGCCTTGGAACGGAGCCGAGAGACCCTCGAGCGGCGAGGCTTCTAGGCCGCGCAGGTTCGAATCCCTTACCGTCCACCAGAGGTCAAGAAGGCCCCGGCGAATGCCGGGGCTTTTTCGCTTCGAGGGGACAAGGCAAGGGATTCGAGGGACGGCCGGCGGCTCCCTGTGGTTGACCGCTCCTGCCCCCGATGGCACAATCGCCTCATGAGGAAGGCGAGGAACGCCTGCATATTCTTCATTCTGCTGGTCTTGGCCCTGGGGGTTCGGGCCCAGGGCAAGCCGGACCTCGCGGTCCTGGAGAGAAAGGTGGAGGCGCTCCGGGGGCTGACCTTCCTCTCGCCCGTGCAGGTGGCTTACGTGGACGATGCGGGCATGCGGGCCGTGGTCCAGGGGGAGATCACCAGGGAGTACACGGCCGAGGAATGGCCCCGCATGGAAGAGACGCTCAAGGTGTTCGGGCTCATACCCCCCAAGATGAACCTGCGGAAGCAGATGGACGTGCTGCTGGACGAGCAGGTGGTTGGGCTGTACGACCCGCACACGGGCAGGCTGTACGTCAACCGGAATCCGGTGGACGACGGGGAGCTCGGCTCCCAGCTCGGGCTGCCTGATCTCCATCTTACGGACGTCTTCCTGATCCACGAGCTGGACCACGCGCTCACCGACCAGCACTTCCACCTGCTCAGCCTGCCCCTCGAGGACCGGCAGAACGAAGATCGGGCCAGCGCCGCCCGGTGCGTGGTGGAGGGAGACGCCACGTGGGTCATGCTCCGGTACCTCTATCAAATCCTGCAGGTGACCCCGGGCCAGCAGCGCAATATGTCCGACCTCATGACCACCATGGGGCTGGGCCAGGAACTGATGGGGGCGAGCGTGCCGGCCTACCTCCAGAAGAACCTGCTCATCGCCTACCTGGCGGGTTACCGGCTGGTGCAGGCGGCTTACGAGAGGGGCGGCTTCAAGGCCGTGGATGACCTCTACCTCCACCCCCCGCAGTCCATGGAGCAGGTGCTTCACCCTTCCAGGTATTTCGCCGGCAGCGATCCGTCGCTCTCCGTCGAGGCCGAACTGCCGGTCGCCTGGCGCAAGGCCGGGTGGAACCAGGTGTCGAAGGGCGTGTGGGGAGAGTTCAACACCAAGATCCTCCTGGAGGAGTGGGGAGTAGCCAAGGATCAGGCGAATGCCGCCTCGGAGGGCTGGCGCGGCGACCGATACGTGGTGGGTGCGGGATCGGGAGGGGAAAAGGGTTTTGTGTGGAACACGGCCTGGGACACGGACAAGGATGCCCAGAAATTCGTTTCGGTGGTGGACAAGATTCCGGGGCTCTCGGTCACGCGCAGCGGGGAGCGGGTCACCCTGAACAAGGGCGGGCCAACACCAGCGAGCCAGAATCCCAGTGAAACCAAGGTTCATTGATGAGGTGCAGGAGGAACCCATGCATCCGGTGGTAACCCAGACGGACTTCGCGGAGGTGCCGCTCCTCTCCCGCGGCAAGGTACGGGACATGTACGACCTCGGGGAGCACCTGCTCATCGTGGTGACGGACCGCCTCTCCGCCTTCGACCACGTGTTGCCCAACGGCATCCCGGACAAGGGCCGGGTCCTGAACATGATTTCGGCCTTCTGGTTCGAAAAGACCCGGCACCTCGTGAAGAATCACCTGGTCAGCACCAGGACCGAGGACCTGCCCTCGCCGCTCTGTCCCCACAAGGAATCCCTGGAGGGCCGGTTCACCATCGCCAAGAAGGCGCAGATGTTGCCGGTGGAGTGCATCGTCCGCGGCTATCTCAGCGGTTCGGGCTGGAGCGACTACCAGCGGACCGGCTCGGTGTGCGGTATCCCTCTACCCGCTGGCCTCAGGGAGAGCGATCGCCTTCCCGAGCCCCTCTTCACCCCCTCCACGAAGGCAGAGAGCGGCCACGACGAAAACATCTCCTTCGTGCAGGCCGCCACGCTGATGGGAGAAACCCTCGCTCGCCGCGTGCGGGAGACCTCGCTAGCCCTCTACAACTTCGCCGCGGACTACGCCCGCCAGCGCGGCATCATCATCGCGGATACGAAGTTCGAGTTCGGGCTGCACGAGGGAGACCTCATCCTCTGCGACGAGGTGCTGACTCCGGACTCCAGCCGTTTCTGGCCCGTGGACCTATACGAGCCCGGCCGCCCTCAGCCCTCCTTCGACAAGCAGTTCGTGCGGGACTACCTGCTCTCCATCCGCTGGAACAAGGAGCCGCCGGTGCCCTCTCTGCCCGCGGAGGTGGTGGCCAAGACCACGGCCAAGTACCGCGAGGCCTACGAGAGGCTGACGGGCCAGCCGCTGGACTGAGGGCGTATCCGCCCATGAGACGGAGCCGTCCTCACGGAACGCCGCGGCTGAGGGAGGGTCCGGCTGACCGGCTCCCGCCCGAGGGGAAGAACGGCAGAAGCGCGCGAGGTCCTATCTGGGGAAAGGGGTCCGATGGCAGTGGAGGCCCATGAGCTGACGACGATCCGCCCCATGAGGGAGGAGGATCTGCCCGCCGTCTCGGCCATCGAGGCCGCCACCTTTCCAGCCCCGTGGCCCTTCGAGGCGCTGGCCTTCGAGTTCAGCCAGAATCCCTTCTGCAGGGCCTTCGTGGCGGACGACGGCGGGAGGGTGGCCGGGTATGCCTTCCTCTGGGTCATCTATGAGCGCGCGCACCTGGTCAACATCGCCGTCCATCCGGAGCGCAGGGGACTCGGGATGGGCGAGTCCCTCCTCCTGCACGTGCTCCGCCAGGCCCGGCGGGACGGGGCGGAGTGGATTCACCTGGAGGTCCGCGCGGACAACGTGGCGGCGATCCGGCTCTACGAGAAGCACGAGTTCGTGGTGGTGGGACGGTATCCCCGCTATTACTCCGACGGCAGCGACGCGCTCAACATGGAGCGGGACCTCCGGTCCGAGGAAATGAATTCGCTCGAACCAAGGGCCTTCTGAACTCCGCGGGACTTCGGGATGCCGGGACAAGAAGAGACGATCTCGCGGCGCACTCCGCGCATTCTCCCCCGATCGCCGATGGAAGGCAACTACCCCGCGTGGGATTGTAGGAGATCGAGCACTCGCCGCGTCCGTTCGGCGGGGCCCAGGACGGGCACGGGGAGCGACAGCCTGCTGCCGGAGGCCAGGATGGGCACGAGCCGCTCCAGGTCGGGCCCCGAGTCGGCGGCCGTGACACCCAGCCGAATGGGATGGAAGAGCGCCTTCCCCTTGACTCTCAGCCGCTCCTTGAGGCCCATTACGAGCTCGCGGTAGGCACCGGGAACACGGAGGTCCACCCGGCCGGCCTCCTCGGCGAAGGCTCCCATGACTCTGAGGGCGTCCGGCTCGGCCAGCCCGGCGCGGGCCGCCTCGTCCATGGTGGCCGGATCGAAAAGAAAGACCGGATCGCTGGCGGGCACCGCCTCCGTGAGCAGGTCGATGCGCTGGCGCAGGAGACCGGCCAGGGAGACGGCCCAGCTCTGAACCTCGGGCGCGAGGGGTCCATCGGGCAGACGCCCGGCCTTGACGAGGTGGGGCCTGATCATGACCTCCACCTGCTCGTCCGAGTAGGCCTTGAGGTGGGCGGCGTTGAGGTGCCTGAGCTTGCCCTCGTCGAAGACGGCCGCGGACTTGTTGATCCTCTCCAGGTCGAATCGCTGAACGAGCTCCTCGCGGGTGAGAATCTCTTGCCCCTCCGAGTCGGACCACCCCAGCAGGGCCAGCCCGTTGAGCATGGCCTCGGGCAGGTATCCCCTGGCGCGGAAGGCGTCCAGGGAGACGTCCCCGTGGCGCTTGCTGAGCTTGCCGCCGTCCGGACCCAGGATCATGGAAAGATGGGCGAAGCGCGGGATGGGGAGCCCCAGGGCCTCGTAGAGCACCACCTGCTTGGGGGTGTTGGAGAGGTGGTCCTCGCCGCGGATGACGTGCGTCACGGCCATGAGCGCGTCGTCGATCACCACGGCGAAGTTGTAGGTGGGCGATCCGTCCGGCCGGCTGAGGATCCAGTCGCCGAAGGTCTGGCTGTGGATGGAGACGGGGCCCCTGACCATGTCGGTGAAGGACACGGTCTGGGGTCTCACGTGGAGTCGCACCGCCGGCCGTATCCCTTCGCCACGTCTGGCCTCCCTCTGCTCGGGAGTGAGGTGGCGGCAGGTTCCCGGGTAGATGTAGGTTCGCCCGGCGGCCCGGGCCTCCGCACGGCCCCGGTCCAGCTCTTCCTGGGAGCAGAAGCAGGGATAGGCCTTCCCCGCCTCGAGGAGCCGGTTCAGGTGGGCGGTGTAGAGGCCGTAACGTTCGGTCTGGCGGTAGGGGCCGAACTCCCCCCCCCCCTCGGGCCCTTCGTCCCACTCCAGCCCCATCCAGCGCAGGTCTTCCAGCACGGAGAGGACGCTCTCCTGGGTGGAGCGCGCCGCGTCCGTATCTTCCAGTCGGAGGATGAAGGTGCCGCCGTGGCGCCTGGCGTAGAGCCAATTGAAGAGGGCCGTCCGCACGTTGCCCAGGTGGAGGTGCCCGGTGGGGGAGGGGGCGAAGCGGACGCGTATGCGGTCACCGTTCATGGGCTGCTCCAGAGGCGGGTCATTGTATCGGCCACCGGGAAAAAGCTCAAGCAGAGGGGCCGGCCCCAAGGGTGGGGTAGGGCCCAACGGGCTTTGCCCGTGGGGCGGGGCCCCGGAGGGCAACACGACGATTCGGCAGGCTTGGCCTGCGAATCGGAGGAGGAAGCCCATGGCCCTCCCCGTCCAAGAGACAATGCCTTTCCCCCGTGTGTCCGGGACCTGGCCGAAGCCACCCGCGTTTCAATCGCGGAATTTGGGCCGGCCGGAGACAGGCAGCGCCGGACGCTCACCCGGCAGCCGCCGGGTGCACCGGTTCCCTCTCGTAGATCTCCTGGAAGTGCGCCTGGCGGTCCAGGAATGCCTCCAGGAGCACGGGGTCCAGGTGCGAAGGGGTCACTCGGTCGTCCCCGAGGCGGAGGACCTTGATGGCGGCCTCGTGAGAATAGCTGGGCTTGTAGGAGCGGCGCGTGCGAAGGGCGTCGTAGATGTCCACGACTTTGACGATCCTCGCCTCCAGCGGAATCTCGTCGCCCACGGTGCCATCGGGATACCCGGTTCCATCGTAGTTCTCGTGGTGGGACCGCGCGATGCGGGCCGCCATTTCCAATTCGGGCGGCCCCTGCAGGATGCGCGCCCCGTTGACCGTGTGGCGTTTCATGACCTCCCACTCGTTCGGGGAGAGGAGGCCGGGCTTCTGGAGGATGGACGCGGGCATGGTGATCTTGCCTACGTCGTGCATCTGGGCGCAGACGGCGATGCGCCGGATGAACCTGGGATCGCTTCCCACGCTGTGAGCCAGGCTCTTGGCGTAGGCGTTCACCCGCCGGATGTGGCTGGCCACCCCGTCGTCCTGGAACTCCGCGGCGAGGGCCAGGGCCTCCATGAGAAACACGAAGGCCCCCTCCGTCCGCCGCATCTCGCGCCAGAGGCGCTGGAACACGGCCCAATAACGGAGGCTGCTCCGCAGAAGGGGGAACTCGTAGGGAGTCACCTGCCGCCGGTAATCGGCGGCCAGCACCAGGTCGTTCCCGACATGGACGGCAGCGAAGTTGGCCAGGGGAAACTCGGGCGGGGCACCGAGCAAGCTCCGGAGGCCCCCGGGGACCGGGGCGTTGGACAGGTACTGCCCCTCCTCCGTCCTGAAGGGGGAGAGGGCCCCGTCGACCTCCTGCCAGGAGCTCGCGGTGGAACTGCTGACGATGGTGCCGTCGAGGTGCCAGAAGCCTAGGCCGCGGACTCTTCCCTTGGAGGCGGCGCCGCCCCAGACGAAGCCGGGGCGGTGAGAGTCCCCGGGCTGTGCCCCCAGGAGCTGGCGGGCCACGTGCCAGGCCACCTCCGCCGGTTTCAGGTCGGCCGCGATCTCGTGAGCATACTGGTCCGCGAACTCCCCCAGTTCGTCCATGTGGGTGTAGGCCTGCAAGAGGCGGTCGCTGAGCTCGCTGCTGCGGATGAGCGCCTGAACGCGGGCCAAGAGCTCCTTGGGGTTCACCGGTTTGTTGACGAAGTCCTCCACGCCCAGGTCGAGGGCGTGGCTCCTGTCCTCCGGCCGGTCCGAGGCGGTGATCACCACCACGGGGATGCGGTGCGTCCGCTCGTGATCCTTGAGGATTCGGCACACCGCCAAGCCGCCGATGTCGGGAAGATTCAGGTCCAGAAGGATCAGGTCCGGCCGGGACCGGCTCACGAGGTTGAGGGCATCGGTGCCGGTCGAGGCCCTGGTCGTGCGGAACCCGGCCGCATTGAGCCAGTCCGAGAACATCCTGGCGATCAGGTCGTCATCGTCCACGATCAGGACATCGGACAAGCACGTCCTCCTTCTTGGACCTGGTACCAGCCCCCCGTTCCACCTGGCTGGAAATCCCACCATAATCCAATGGAAGCGAACGGCGCAACAAACCACCGGCCGGTCCCGGGCCGGCCGGCGGTTTTGATGACGGCGTATTCATCCCCCTAGGGCCCGCCTGGCAAGGCGGGCGTCCGTCGCGCCGCGATCATCCCCCTATTCGTAGCGCAGGGCCTCGATGGGATCCAGTCGAGAGGCCTTGACGGCCGGGTAGACGCCGAATACGGCCCCGGTGAGAGCGGCGAATCCCAGGCTCAGCAGGACCACCCACAAGGGCACGTAGGCGGACGGAAAGGTCGGTGAGACGGTCTTCCTGAGGATCCAGACGGTGAGCAGGGAGACGCCCCACCCGGCGCCGAGGCCGATGACCCCTCCGAGAGTGGAGAGGGTGACCGATTCGATGAGGAATTGGTAGAGCACGTGAATGCGCTTGGCGCCCACAGCCATGCGGATGCCGATCTCTCGCGTCCGCTCCGTGACGGAGACGAGCATGATGTTCATGATGCCGATGCCGCCCACCACGAGCGTGATCCCCACGATGGCCGCCACGATGAGGGTGGAGACGTTGGTGAAGGTCTTGATCTGCTTGAGCACCTCCTCCTGCGTGAAGGTGCGGAAGTCGTCCGTCTGTCCGAACTTCAGGCCGTGCTGGCGGCGGAGCACGTTGGAGATGCGTTCGACCGCCGAATCCATGTGCGCGGCGTCCCGGACCTGAACGAGGAGGATGAGCTGGTTGGCGGCGTCGTTTCCGTACTGCTGGATAGCCGTCGTGAGCGGGACGTAGATGCGGTCGTCGTCGCTCTCGCCGAAGGCACCGCCCAGCTTCTCCACCACGCCGATCACGGTGTACGTATCCCTCCCGATCTGGATTTCGGTGCCCACGCACTGGTCGGGCAGCGCGAGCTTGTCGAGGATGTCGTGGCCGAGGACGCAGACCTTCCTGCGGGAATCCACGTCCATGGGGCCGAGGAAGCGCCCCGTCTCCATGTTCACGTCGCTGATGGGACCGTAGGCTTCTGTGGTGCCCACGATGGTGGTGGTGTCGTGGCGGCTGCGGTAGGCGATGGGATCGGAGCGGAAGAGCATGGGCGCTATCGCGCGGACATCCGGCACCTGCTGGGCCACCGCCTGGGCGTCGGCATAGGTGAGTTTGAGCCGGCGGATACCTTCCCTCCGGTCGCTGAACATCTCATAGTTGGGGCGGATGAAGAGGGTGTTGGCTCCCAGGGCCTCGAACTGTCCCAGGAAGGACTGGAAGACGCCCTGGAGAATGGAGACGACGGCCACTACCGCGAGAACGCCGATGATGATACCCAGGGTGGTGAGGAAGGAGCGCATCTTGCTGCCCATGATGGCGCGCAGCGCGATTCGGAAGAGCTCCGCCACCGAGCCCCAGAAGCCGTAGAGCTGCTCCTTTCGGGTGGCGGCGCTCATGAGCCGCCTCCCTTCCCTGACGCGCCCACGAGTTCGTCGCTGACGATGAGGCCGTCCCGGATGCGCACCTGCCTCGGGGCGTAGGCGGCGATGTCGGGCTCGTGGGTGACCAGGATCAGGGTGTTGCCCATCTGGTTGAGCCGCACCAGGAGCCCCATGATGTTCTCGCTGGTCTTGCTGTCCAGGTTCCCCGTCGGCTCGTCGGCCAGGATGAGCGAGGGCTTGTTCACCAGGGCCCTGGCGATGGCGATCTGCTGACGCTGTCCGCCCGAGAGCTGGTTGGGGCGGTGCGCGGCGTGGGTCTGGAGCCCGAGGAACTCCAAGGCCTCCATGGCCATGTGGTGGCGCTGGGCCGGAGGAATCTTGGCGTAGATGAGCGGAAGCTCCACGTTCTCGGCCGCGTTGGCCCTGGGCAGGAGGAAAAAGGTCTGGAACACGAAGCCGATCTCCTTGTTGCGCAGTTCGGCCAACTGGTCTGGGGCCATGGTGTGGACGGGGCTTCCGGCCAGCACGTACTCGCCGGAGGTGGGGGTGTCCAGGCAACCGATGAGGTGCAGCAGCGTCGACTTGCCCGAGCCGGAGGGGCCCATGATGGCGATGAACTCGCCGCGGCGGACGGTCAGGCTCACCCCGCGAAGGGCGTGGTAGACCGACTCACCCATGGGGTAGTCCTTGACGAGATCCCGGGCCTCGATCAGCGTGTCGCCGGATGCGGTCATCGTCACTGGCCTCCGCTCTTGTTGCCCTGCCCGCTCTCGCCAGCTCCCTTCTTCTCGGTCGAAGGCGGCTTCACCCTGACCGCATCGCCCTCGTGGAGGCTGCGCAGGACCCGGTAGGGGCCCGTGATCACCTGGTCGCCCTCCTTCAGCCCAGAGGTGATCTCGGTGTTCTGGTCGTCCGAAAGCCCGACGGTCACGTCTTTCCGCTTGACCTTCCCCTTGTCGGCCGTGAAGACGTAGAAGATCTGGTTGCCTTCCTTCTCTTCCGTTCGGATGGCGCCGATGGGAACGGTCAGGACCCCCACGCGTTTGTCAGCGATGAGCTTCACGCGGGCCGTGATGCCGGGGCGCAGGTTCTGATCGGGGTTGGTGATCAGGACCTTGACCTTGAACTGCCGGATGTTGGTCTGCACGCCCGCCGAGCCGGCCTGGGCCGAGGCTCCGATCTCGATCACCTTGCCGTCGTACTGCTTGCCCCCCAGCGCGTCCACGGTGATGACGGCACTCTGGCCCATCTTGAGGCGGGGGAAATCGGCCTCGTCCACCATGACCTCGGTGATGATCTGGGAGAGGTCGGAAACCGTGAGGATGACCGTTCCCTGGATGTTCATCGTGCCCATCATGGCGGTCTCGCCCACCTTGGCGTTCACCGCCGTGACCACGCCGTCGATGGGGGAGAGCATGGTGCACTTCGAGAGGTTGTCCTGCGCCTTCTGGTAGTAGGCCACGGCCTCGGCGACCTGGGCCCGGGCCTGGTCGGCTCCGAGCTTGGCCTGATCGTAGGCCAGCAGGGCGTCGTCGCGCTGCTGCGTGGAATAGATCTTCTGGGCGAACATATCCTTGGCCCGATTCCAGTCGCGCTCGCGCTGCCGCAGGGTCACCTCGGCCTGTTGGTCCGCCACGCGCGCCACATCCAGGCCCGCCTTGGCCGATGCCACGTCCCTCTGGTAGGTCGATGGATCGATCTGAACCAGGACGTCGCCCTTCTTCACGTGGTCGCCTTCCTTGAAGGGGATGGCGGTGATTTCCCCCATGACCTGGCTGGAGATATTCACCGTGTCCTTGGCGGTGATGAGGCCGTCGGTCGTCACCGTGGGCGCTATCTCGCCCTTGGTGACCTTCTGGACCTCGACCTCCTCCCCCTTGGGCCCCGCGTTGACGACGGTCAGGATCACGATGACCAGGGCGACCACTACGATGCCGCCGATGATGAGCACGCGTTTTCTCATGCCGATTCCTTCCTGCGGTTAGAAGAGGATCGCCTTGACGAGGTGCCAGGCCACGGGCAGACAGAAGAGCCCGAAGACGATGGACGCCATCTTGCCCACCCTGGCCTTGGTAAAGGCCTGAAGGCCGCGGGTGTAAAGCCAGAGCATCCAGATCGTGAAGATGTCCAGATCGGAGAGCAGAGCGTAGAGCGGCTTCCCGAGCCGGTCCTGCCCCAAGAGGGCGCCGAGGTTGGAGGCCACGGGGTTCTGTGGGTCCAGGTAGGTTGGGTCGCGGACGAACATCGTCACGAGCCAGAGCAGCGTGAAGAGGATCGTGGGAACCTGCGCCCAGCAGACCACGCGGAAGCTGTTGCCGAAGGAGATGACGTCTCCAAAGGCGAGGACCACCAGCCACAACACCGCCGCCACGATCAGGAACTTGATGAGGATGACGGCGAAGCCGATGTACGGGCCCAGCTTCGCGATCTTTGTTCCCATGCGCACACCCTGGTCCATCTGGGCCTCGGTCATCTGGCTTGAACGCGGGCTTTGGCGAATCTGGTCCCGCATGACCTGTTCGAGGTCCGCGCGTTGGATGAACACGAGGCTGGCGGCGGCGCTCACCAGAACGAACAGGATCAGGGGGACGAGAAAGCCCTTGCCCGGCTTCTCGGCGATGCGCCGGAAGGTGGCCGCCGGCGCGGTGAGCATGCCGGCCATTCCCTCGAGTCCGCCAACGGGTTTCGCCTCCGGAACGGGTTCACCGGAGGCGGCGCCGGATACATCAGGTTCGGTGGGTGTGCCGGAGCGTTCGTCTGTCATCGTGGCCTCCCCTTCGCGCTATGGATTACGAAATCGGCTTTCCGCTGGCGTCGGTCAGCTCGATGCCGTGCGTCTTGAGATAGGTTCCCACGGCGCGGTCCAGCGAGGCCCCGGCCTCCTGGCTGTCGATCTGGGCTTTGAGCAGGCTCGACTGGGCACTGACGAGCTGGTCCTGGTAGGAGAGCACCTCGAAGGAGGTGGAGAGGCCGTTCTCGAACTTCTTCTTCTCGGCGTCGAGCTGTTCCTGCTGGAGCTTGACCGCGAGCTGGGCCGCGGCCACGCGCTTCTGGGACGCCTGCACGTTCCGGAGGGCCGAGCGCACCTCGTTGGCGACGGTCAGCTTCTTCTTCTCCAGGGCGATCTGGTCGGCGTTCTGCGTCAGCCGGTAGGTCTGGAACTGGTACCGCGCCGACCGGTTGCCGATGGGGTACTTGAGGGAGATCCCCACGTAGTAGGACTTGTAATCGAGCCCCGTGATCTGGTGCCAGGCGTCGTTGAACCTCGTGTCCACGATGACCAGGCCCGACTTGGGATCGGCCGTGTAGCCCGCGGCGCCGCTGTAGGTCAGTCCGGCGGTCAGGTTCAATTGGGGCAGGGTCTGGTTCTTGGCCCAGTGCGTGTTCAGCTTGTCCTTGGCCACCTGGGTTTCGCTCTGGCGGATCTCGGGCCGGTTGGCCAGGGCCTCCTGGACGAGCTCCTTTTCCGACCGGTCCGTGGAGGAGACCGCGGGCTCGTCGCTGGGGCGGAAGGTCCGCGACCACTCCGGGCTGTCCTGGGAGTAACCGAGGCTCAGCTTGAGAATGTCCTCGCTGTCGCCCACGGACTGCTGCGCCACGATGATGTCCTGCTCGCGGCTGGCCACCTGGGCGTCGGCGGAGACCTGCTCGATGGGAGCCAGCACGCCCACCTGGATCTTCTTCCGGGTCTCCTCCTGGAACTGCTTGGCCAGATCCATGGCGTGCTCCGCCACCTTTAGGCTCTTGATGGCGTAAACCAGGTTCCAGTAGTCGGTTTCGACCTGGAGCAGGGTGTCGCGAATGGTCTGGGTGAATTGAATGTTGGCCGAGTCCCGGTTCAGCTTGGCTTGCAGAATGGAGAGGCTGGCGACGGTCTTCCCGAAGCCCTTCAGCAGGGGAACGGTCGTGGAAAGGGCGCCGGTGCTGAAGTAGGAGGGATTCAGGGTGTAGAAGGAGGAGTTGGTCCTCTGCGCCGTGTTGTCCCACTGCAAGGAGAAGCTCTGCCCCCAGGGAGTCATCTGCTGCAGGCCCAGGTTGTAGTTGTCCTGGCGGTCCATGTAGAGCGACGCCGCGACCCCGGCCTGAAGAACGCTGACGGTCGGTTGCCGGCTCACGTTGCTGTTGAGGTCGATGGAGAGCTGGGGGTCGAAGAGCCCATACGAGCCCTTGACGCTGAGGTCGGCCTGCTCCCTCGTGATCTTCTGCACCTGAACGTCGTAGTTCTTCTCAAGGGCGGTCTTCAGCGCGTCCTGAAGGGAGAGGTTGACGGCTCCATCCGGAGGCTCCGCGGCCCGGGAGGGGATGGACCCCAGGGCCAGGCCCAATGCACATGCTGCTATCGCCAATCCGAAGGTCTTCAGCTTCATACCGCCCTCCTGATCTAGAGGCGCCGTGCGGTTCAATGTGGGTTGGGGCTCTTGGCGTCCTGGCCACCTGCCTTGCCGGGCGCCCCCCCGCAGCAGTCATACGCACTAGAACGCGGGAAGTTTACCACCGGATGTCGCGGGTCGCTAATCTGTGCCGGCGGAGAGGGCCTACCGCAGGAAGAGGCTGTAGGTGAGGACGGCAAACACGAAGCCCGTGAAGAAGGTGTATTTGCAGTTCCGTTCCACCACGGCGAAGTAGACCATGGAGGAGAGCACGCGCACGTAGGGGGTGATCAGGAGCACGAGGATCCCCAGGCTGATCAGGAGCCGCGGCCGGGCCGCCCCGGAGAAGGCCGTGTGCACGTCGTGGACTAGGAACTCGTACAAGTTCATGCCGCTGAGCGTGAAGTCGAAGCCCAGGCGCCCCGTGGCCATGAAGCGCCATATCAGGCCCGCCGCGAGGAGCAGGGCGGAGACCACCACGCCGGCCTGGAGGACATAGCCCACCATCATCTCCATGCGAGCCTGGAGCTGCTGGTCCCGGGCACCCTCTTTCTGTTCCAGAAAACAGGCTTTCAGGTTCATGGCTACCCCCGGATCCCGCGGATGAGCATTTCCACGCCCAGAATGAGCAGCACCACCAGGAAGAAGCGGCGGACCGCCATGTTGGTGAGCCGGACGAGGACCTTCGTCCCGATGAAGGCCCCGGCCCCCACTCCCAGGATCACGGGCGCCGCGAGGCCTGGGTCGATGTAGCCGGCCGCCAGGTAGACGCTCGTTCCGGCCAGGGCCGTCACGCCGATGATGAGGTTGCTGGTGGTGGTGGAGACCTTGGGTGGAAGGCCCATGACGAGATCGTGGATCAGCACCTTGAGGGCCCCCGCGCCGATGCCCAGAAGGCCCGCGATGAGTCCGGCCCCGAACATGAGCGGACCGCCGAAATAGGCGCGGCCGCCCTCGTAGACGATCTGCTGCTTCTGGGCCTCGTCATAGTAGCTCCCGCGCAGCTCCAGCCAGCGCGAGAAGCGGTCCACCTTGGCCAGCGGCTTCCACTCCTCCTTGCTCTGCAGGAAAAGGGCCAGCCAGGTGCCCAGCAGCACGAAGGCGAACATCAGGAAGAGGGGCCGGCGGGAGGAGAGGATGGTGATGGCCGCCCCCGTGAGGGCGCCCAGGATGGTGAACATCTCCAGGAACATTCCGACCTTCAGGTTGGTGATGTGGTCGCGCACGTAAGCCGACGCCGACCCGCTGGAGGTGGCGATGACGGAGACGATGGAGATGGCGATGGCGTGTTTGATGTCCATGCCCACGAGGGTCAGGGCGGGGATGAGCACCACCCCGCCTCCCATGCCGGACATGGCTCCTATGAATCCGGCGACGAGCGAAATCAGAAGCAGCACCCAGAAGGAGACCATGAGTCGACTACACCTCCTCTAAGACCGAAGCCCCCCTTCGCTCTCAGCGCCGGGGCCTAGCCTCCGGCGGCGTCCATTCGGTCGTTTCGGAATCCCCTGCCCTGCCCCGTTGCTGCCGGTGGCGGAGGGGGATGAGACACAGAATTATGCCATAATTGCCAGAAAAATGCACGTCGCGGGCGAGAAGCCCTCCAGACGGTCCTTTTGGCCCTCGAGGATCCCGCTTACGGCTTGCGCATGATGGAATCGAGGATCATGAGGAAAGCGGCCTGCTGGGCCGGCTCCCGCTTGTTGATCACGGCCAGGCAGCGCCCATGCGGGAAGAGGCGGTGGAGATCGTCGGCGTCGCGCCCGCTCGCGATGACCACGCGCCGGCGGTCGACCCCGAGGGCCGCCGCGTGTTCGAGGAGCTTGCGGCCGTCCATCAGGGGCATCTCCAGATCCAACATGAGGAGGTGGATATCGGGGCGCAGGGCCCTCAGGGCGCTCAGGGGGTCGGTGTAGGTCTCGACGGCCGTGAGTCCCGGGTAGCGCGACTCGAGGAACTCCTTCCAGTGGGAGCAGAAGGCCGGGTGGTCATCCACGATGACGATGCGTTTCATCCTCGCCTCCGACGGCCACTCTACCCGCTCGCCCCTCCCCTGACAAGCCGCGCTCCTCCCTCTGGCTTGATCTTGCAGGACTTTTCGGCTATACTTGCAAACCGATCCGCCGCGAGGCCAGCCTCTCCGGCGGAATCCCCCGACGCGCCAGAGATGCTTCACCGATCGGGCCCGCAGGGGACGGGGTGCGGCCGGAAGCGCCGAGCCCGTGGCGGGACGAAGGGCTGGGGCATTGAGGAGAAGAGCCTGTGCGCCGAGAAGACCTGAGGAACATAGCCATCATCGCCCACGTGGACCACGGGAAGACCACACTGGTGGATGCCATGCTCTGGCAGTCCGGCATCTTCCGCGCCAACCAGGAGGTGGCCGAGCGCGTGATGGACTCCAACGACCTCGAGAGGGAGAAGGGGATCACCATCCTCGCCAAGAACACCTCCGTGGCCTTTCAGGGGGTCAAGATCAACATCGTGGATACCCCCGGCCACGCGGATTTTGGCGGCGAGGTGGAGCGGGCCCTGACCATGGTGGACGGCGTGCTTCTCCTGGTGGACGCCGCGGAGGGGCCGCTGCCCCAGAGCCGCTTCGTACTGAAGAAGTCCCTGGAGCGGGGGCTGCCCTGCGTCGTGGTGATCAACAAGATCGATCGGCAGGACGCCCGGCCGCAGGAGGTTCTCAACGACATCTTCGACCTCTTCATCGATCTGGAGGCCACGGAGGAGCAGATCGATTTCCCGGTCTTGTACACCAATGCCAGGCGCGGCACGGCCACGCGTCGCCTGGAGGAGCCCGGCACCAGCCTGCTCCCGCTGTTCGAAACCATCCTCTCCGCGGTGCCCCCGCCCGAGTTCGACGAGGCGGAGCCGCTGCAGGCCTGGGTCACCAACGTGGACTACAGCGACTACGTGGGCCGCATGGCCCTGTGCCGGGTCATCAACGGCCACCTGCGCTCCGCCCAGGAGTGCCTGCTCCTGCAGGAGGCCGGGCAGGTGAAGGGCAAGGTGACGGCGCTCTACACGTTTCAAGGGCTCGACAGGGTGGAGGCGCAGGAGGTGGGCGCGGGCGACCTCTGCGCCGTGGCCGGTTTCGCCGAAGTGGGAATCGGTGACACGCTGGCCGATCCGGTGGCCCCCAAGCCCCTTCCCCGCATCCGGGTGGATGAGCCCACGCTCTCCATGATCTTCTCGGCCAACACCTCGCCCTTCGCCGGGAAGGAGGGCCGCTTCGTGACGGCCCGGCAGATCCGAAACCGGCTGGAGCGGGAGGCCAGACGGAACGTGAGCCTGCGCATCATCTTCCCCGAGACGGGCGACCAGGTGGAGGTCATGGGCAGGGGGGAACTGCAGCTCGCCATCCTCATCGAAACCATGCGGCGGGAGGGGTTCGAGATGGCCGCGAGCAGGCCTAGGATCATCACCAGACTCGGCGAGGGCGGTGGCGTCCTTGAGCCCATGGAACTGGTTCAGGTGGACTGCCCGGAGGAGTTCATGGGGGCCGTGACGCAGCTTCTGGGAACGCGCAGGGGCCGCATGCTCAAGCTCACCAACCACGGCTCAGGGCGGATCCGGATGGAATGGCGTGTGCCGAGCCGGGGCCTCATCGGCTTCAGGACCCGATTCCTCACGGACACTCGCGGCACGGGGATCATCAACCACCTCTTCGACGGTTACGAGGCCTGGCAAGGTTCCATCCCCGGGCGGGTGACGGGCGCCCTGGTGGCGGACCGGCCAGGCCGTGCGACGGGGCACGCCATCGAGCACCTTCAGGCCCGGGGCGAGTTCTTCATCTCGCCCGGCACCTCCGTCTACGAAGGAATGGTGGTCGGGGAGCACGCCCGCGAGAACGACCTCGACGTGAACATCGTCAAGGAGAAGCACCTCACCAACATGCGTGCCTCCACGGCGGACGACGCCATCAAGCTGGTTCCGCCCCGCATCCTCGGCCTGGAACTGTGCCTGGAGTTCCTCGGCGAGGACGAGCTCCTCGAAGTGACCCCCGATTCGCTCCGCATCCGCAAGAAGGTTCTGAAGGCCCAGGACCGCTACCGGGACAGACCGCATTAGTGTTGTGTCCCTGTGTTGTATTGACCATGGCTTCTTCCTGGGACACAACACATCCCAAGGGGCTCCGCCCCTAGGGCGCCCGCCTGCGGCGGGCTGTTACCCCGAAGGAGCGGGGAGGTTTCCTCCCCGCTCCCCCCCGTGTGCTGTCTTCCACCTGCTTCACTGCTAAGCCCATCTCTGGGACAGCACACTAGCGGATGGAAGGGAAGAGGGGTAGAAGGGGAGGCGCGACGGGGTTCCACCGCAATGCTTCCCCACCCTCCGCGACGCATCCTTCGCCACGGTCCCAGAAACGGCGGCGGCCGCCCGATCGGGCGGCCGCTGAAAGGAGGGAATCCCGCCCGGGGAGAAGGGGGAGTTCTCCCCGAGCGCTGGGAAGGGGGAAAACGGTTCCGCGGGAAGGGCGGTCTGCGCTTCCCCGTCCCGCGGGCCTTTCCCGGGAGGCGGAGGGCCTAGTCCCGGCTCTTCCTCAGGAAGGGCGGTGTCTGGTAGATCTCGTAATCCTTCCCGCCCGAAGCTCCGTCGCCCGGTCCGAAGAGCGGGGTGCCCTTGCCCTTGGCGCCCCGCAGGTATCCCGTGGGGCCCGGTCCGCTCATGGGCAGAGCGGAATCCACCCCCGGCACCGAACCGAAGGCGGCCTCTGAAGCCCCCGCCGCGGCCATCGCCGGCACGGGGACGGCCATCGGGATACGCTGCTTCATGGGCTTCACCTCGGCCGAGTCGAAGGCAGCAGCCACCACCGTGATGCGGAGCTCCTCGCCCAGTTTCTCGTCCAGGCTGGTTCCGAAGAGCACGTTGACGTCCGCGTGAGCCTTGCTCCGCACGTATTCGCAGGCCTCCTTGACCTCGCGCAGTCCCAGGCGCCGGTCGCCCGTGAAGTTGATCAGGATGGACTTGGCGCCCAGGATGGAGGCGTCTTCGAGCAGCGGATTCTGAGCGGCCTTCTCGGCGGCCACGAGGGCCCTGTCCTTGCCGATGGCAGAGCCCATCCCCATGACGGCGCGGCCGCCCGCGGAGAGGACCGTGCGGGCGTCCTCGAAGTCCAGGTTGATGATGCCCGGACGGGTGATGAGGTCCGAGATGCCCTGTACGCCCTGGCGCAGCACGTCGTCCGCCGTCGTGAAGGCCTCCTCCATGGTCACCTCCTCGGGGAGGTTGGGCAGGAGGTTGTCGTTGGGAATGACGATGAGCGTGGCCGCCGCCTCCATGAGCTGGTCGAGACCCAGCCTGGCGTTGGTTTCGCGGCGCTTGCCTTCCCAGGAGAAGGGCCGCGTGACGACGGCCACCGTGAGGGAGCCGGCCTCCGAGGCCAGGCGCGCCACCACGGGCGCCGCGCCCGTTCCCGTCCCGCCCCCCATGCCGGCCGCGATGAAGACGAGGTCCGCTCCCTGGAGGTGCTCGACGAGAAGGGCCGTGTCCTCGATGGCGGCCTGCTCGCCGCGCTCGGGGTTCCCGCCCGTTCCCAGGCCCCGCGTGAGCTTCTGGCCGATGGCGATCTTCTTGGGGGCCAAGCTCTTCTCCAGGTCCTGGTTGTCCGTGTTCACGGCGATGAACTCCACCCCCGTGAGCCCCGCGGTGATCATGCGGTTGACGGCGTTTCCCCCGGCGCCGCCCACCCCGATCACCTTGACGCGCACGCGCCTCGCGCCATCCGCCGATTCTTCATCCTCACTCATGATGAAGCGCAGACCGTTGTTCTGATCCATCGCAAACCCCCTTTCCGAGTGGGTCGACCTCCGTTTCGCCGCCGTCTGTTTCAGACTATGTCCTTGATCTGGGACAAGAGTTTTCTGAACATCCCGCCCTTCTTCCGGGGACCGCCGCCGCGCGCCTCCAGCTTCGCCCCGTAGAGTGCCAGCCCCACCGAGGTCGCAAACATGGGTGCGGCCACGATATTGGTCAGGCCCACCACCTCCATGGGTTCGCCCACCCGGACCTGGTGGTCGAAGATGCCCTCCGCCACCTCGGGGAGGCCCGTCAGGCCGGCTCCTCCGCCGGTGAGCACGAGTCCGGCGTTGATCGTCTTGTCGAGTCCGGCGCCCCGGATCTCCTCGAAGAGGAGCTGGAACAGCTCCTCGGCCCTCGGCTGGAGGATCTCGGCCAGCCTGGAGCGGGGCACCATGCTGGATTTCTTCCCCGCCACCGCCGGCACCTCCACCATGTCGTCCTCCTGGATGAGGCTGGTGAGGGCGCAGCCGTACTTTTTCTTGAGAATCTCCGCGTCCATGATCCCCGTCTTCAACCCCACCGCCAGGTCGTTGGTGAAGTGTTCGCCGCCGATGGGGATGACGTGCGTATGCCAGATGGCACCCTTCTCGAAGACCGCGATGCCCGTGGTACCGTGGCCGATGTTCACCAGGGCCACGCCGATCTCCCTTTCGTCGGCCGTCAGCACGTCCTGGGAGTCGGCCATGAGCCCGAGGACGAGCTCGGCCACCTCGATGCCGCACCGGTTCACCACCGTCGTGAGGTTCTGCAGGCTCGTGATGGAGCCCGTGATGATGTGGACGTTGGCTTCGAGCCGGCTACCGGGCATGCCCAGGGGCTGGCTGATGCCGTCCTGGTCGTCGACGAGGTACTCCTGCGGAAAGGTGTGGAAGATCTGCTGGTCCGCCGGGAAGCTGATCGTGCGGGAGCCCTCGAGCACCCGCTGGACGTCCTCTTTGTTGATGACGCGGTCCCGGTTGGTGACCGCGACCACGCCCCGGCTGTTGAAACCGCGGACGTGGCAGCCTCCCACGCCGACGTAGGCCCGCTCGACGGAGTAGCCGGCCATCAGCTCGGCCTCTTCCACGGATGCCTTCACGCAGGCCACCACCTCGTCGAGGCTGGCCACGATGCCGCGGCGCATGCCTCGGGCGTCGGCCTTCCCGATGCCCGTCACCTCCAGTGCGCCGTCCTCCCGGGCCTTCCCGATGACCGTGGCCACCTTGGAGGTACCGATGTCAATACCCACCACGTGACCCGCTTCCTTAGCCATGCTGCGTTCCTCCCTTGTCGTCGCCGGCGGTGGCCGGAGGCGAGGCATCCGGGGTTTCGGGCGGACCCAGGACCACCTTGTCCGCCCAGCGGACGTCCATGGTCCGCCGGTCCGGCTCGTAGGCCGCGACCCAATTCTTGGAGGCCAAGAACCTCTGCCATTGGTCCGGGAAATCGCTGCCGGAGACGATGAGCTTCCAGTGGTCCGAGGTGGTGAGGAGGTACCCTCCCCCGGCGCCCGCGGAGGCGATGGCCGTCACCTGGCCCGCGAGGCCCAGCCGGAGCATCTGCGCGATGAGGTCCTGGACCTGCAGATCTCCGGGGTCCAGGTTGGAGAGCGTGAAGACGCCGGCCACGCCGCGAATGGCCGGCCAGGACGCCCCCTCGCCGTTGATTTCGAAGACGCCCTGCTTGGCGTTAACCGCGCAGAGCACGTCGCTCTCCTGGGCCTCCACGATGAGGGTGTCGGGAAGGTGCTTCCGGCACAAGAAGCCCTTCAGCCAGGGGAAAGCGCTCAGCCGTTCGGAGACGTCCGAGGGCTTGAGCTCGAGCAGGTTCTGGCCGCGCAGGTCCCTCAGGGCGTCCAGGAGAGGGGCCGCCTGGTGGTGCCGCAAGCCGACCACCTCGATGTGCTGGACCGAGAAGGCCCGGTCCGAATGGAGAAGGCTCCAGCAGGTATCGAGGAGCGCCGAAGTGAGGACGATGGCTCCGGTGACCAGCACCAGCCGGACCATCCGCCTGAGCCAGCGCTTCCGCGCCTTGCTCCGAAGGGGCGGAGGCGGAGGGGCCCAGTCCCTGGCCATGGTCCGGGAGGGGTGAGCGGGGAGGCGGCGGTTCATGGCCGTCCCCCCATGCCCGCCACGATCTGTTCGCCGATGTTCGTGATGGTCCCGGCGCCCAGGGTGAGCACCAGGTCCCCGGGCCCGATCAGCGGGAGGACGAACTCGGGCAGGTCCTCGACCGCCGGACAGAAGTGGACCTGGGTCCGGCCCAGTTCCTTCATGCGGGCAGCCAGGGCCGCTCCCGTCACCCCGGCGATGGGGGGCTCGCTTGCCGCGTAGACCTCGGTCACCACCACCACATCGGCCTCCGACAGGACCGTTGCGAAGTCCGCGATGAGGGCCGCCAGCCTGGAGTAGCGGTGGGGCTGGAAGAGGACCACGAGGCGGCCCTCTCCGGCGGTCCGCCGGGCCGCCTCGAAGGTGGCCCGGATCTCCGTGGGATGGTGGCCGTAATCGTCGAAGACCCTCACTCCCCGGGCCTCTCCGCGGAACTGGAACCGGCGGTCCGCGCCTGGGAAGGTGGCGAGGTGCTCCCTCTGGGTCTCGATCGGCACCTCCAGCTCGTCGCAGACCGCCAGGGCGGCGAGGGCGTCGAGGACCACGTGCCGGCCGGCCTGGGGCAGCGAGAAGAGGCCCCGATCGCTCCCCCGGACGCGCAGCCTGAAGGTCTCCCCGCCTCCTTCGGAGGGCCCGCTCTCGGCCAGGAAGTCGGCCGGGGGTTGCATCCCGTAGGTCACCGCGCGCCGCTTGAGGCGCGGCAGGAGCCCCCTGGCGTTGGGGTCGTCGCTGCAGAGGATGCAGGCCCCGTAGAAGGGCACCCTGTTGGCGAACTGGAGGAAGGCATCCACCACGTCGGAGAGCTCGGGGTAGCAGTCCACGTGTTCCCAATCGATGTTGGTGACCACCGCGAGGGATGGGGAGAGGAGCAGGAAGGAGCGATCCGATTCGTCCGCCTCGGCTACGAGAAGGTCGCTGCGGCCGAGACGGGCGGAGGCGTCCAGGGTGGAGAGGCGGCCGCCGATCACCACCGTCGGATCCAGGGCAGCGCCGTGCAGGAGGTGAGAGACCATGGCCGTCACCGTGGTCTTGCCGTGCGAGCCGGCGACAGCCACGGAGGTCTTCATGCGCATGAGCTCGGCCAGCATCTCTGCCCTCGGGATGACCGGGATGCCCAACCGGCGAGCCTCCTCGATCTCCGGGTTCAGGGGGGAGACGGCGGAGGAGTAGACCAGAACCTGGCCGTCGCCGAGGTTTTCGGCTCGGTGGCCGATGGCGATGCGGGCTCCCCGGGCGGCGAGCCGGCGGGTGATTGGGGACTCCTTTAGGTCCGAGCCGCTCACGGTGAACCCCAAATTGAGGAGTACTTCGGCGATGCCGCTCATGCCGATACCCCCTACTCCCACGAAGTGGACCCGCTGGATCCCGAGGAACTTCACAGCTCCCTCCCACGGCGGAGCAGGAGCTCCGCGATGTCGCCCGCCGCGTTCGGCCTCGCCAGGGTGACCAGCGCCTGCACCATCCTCCTGCGGACGTCCGGGTCGGCCAGGGTGATCAGAGAGGTCATGAGGGAGGCGGAATCCAGATCCTGCTGGAGGACGCACAAAGCTCCGCCCATCCTTTCGAGCCCCTGGGCGTTCATCGCCTGGTGGTCTCCGGCCGCCTGCGGGAAGGGGATCAGCAAAGCGGGACGGCCCACCGTGGCCAGTTCGGCGAGGGTGGTGGCGCCGGCCCGGCATACCACCGCGTGGCACCAGGCGTACTCCTTCTCCATCTCGAAGAGGAAGGGCTCCACCCGGGCGGGAAGGCCGGAGCGCTCGTACGCGCCGCGCACCTCCTCCAGGTCCTCGGCGCCGGTCTGGTGGACGATCTCGATGCCGCCGGGGAAGGCCTTGAGTTCCGGCAGGAGCTGGACCATGGCGGCGTTGATGGCGCTCGCTCCGCGGCTCCCTCCGAAGACGAGCAGGCGGAAGGGTCTCGCGGGCGGCCTCTCGGCTCCCACTTCGGCCAATTGCGCCCGAACCGGATTGCCCAGGAACAGGCCCTTGCCCCGGAAGGACGCGAGCGTTTGCGGGAAGGCGGTCACGACGCGCCCCGCCAGGTGGCCCAGGAGGCGGTTGGCCATGCCCGGACTCACGTTCTGTTCGAGCAGCACCAGCGGGACGCCCGTCAGACCCGCCGCCAGCGACGTGGGGAGGGAGGCGTAGCCTCCGACGCCAAGCACCACTTCGGGGCGGAAGCGCAGGAGGGTCCAGACGCTGGAGGCCAGGGCGAAGGGGAGGGCCAGCAGAGCGCGAAGCCGCCGGAGGATGTTCACGCCGGCGAAGCCGTAGACCGCCAGTCCCTTGAAGGAAAACCCATACCGCGGCGCCAGCGAGGCCTCGATCCCCCGGTGGCCTCCCACGAAGAGGATCTTCGAGGTCGGGTCCTCCTTGAGGACTGCCTGGGCCGCCGCCAGGCCCGGGAAGAAGTGTCCCCCGGTCCCGCCTCCCGCCACGATCATCCTGAACTCTCCCTTTTCCTGCATCAAATGCCGTCCGCCCTTCCTACTCCGGACCGCATCGGCCCGGTGCCCGACGACCTACTCGTACTGGCTCACGTTCAGAAGAATCCCGACCCCCGCCATGGTCACCACCAGGTTCGAGCCCCCGTAGCTGAGGAGCGGCAACGGGAGTCCCTTGGTGGGCAGGAGGGTCAGGGTCACCATCATGTGGATGATCGCCTGGAGCACCACCCAGGCCACGATGCCCATGGCCAGGAAGGCTCCGAAGGTGTCGGGGGCCGAGCGCATGGCGCGAAGGCCCCGGTAGCCGAAGAAGAGGAAACCGAGGAGCACCGCCACGCTGCCGAGAAAGCCGAGCTCCTCGCCGATCATGGAGTAGATGAAATCGGTGTGGGGTTCTGGCAGAAAGAGCAGCTTCTGGCTGCTGCCTCCCATCCACTTTCCTATCAGGCCTCCGCTGCCCGCGGCGATGAGGGACTGTTGGGCCTGGAATCCCGTGTGCTGGGGATCGGAGCCCGGGTTCATGAAGGTCATGAGCCTCTGCATGCGGTAGGGGCTCGAGAAGGCGAGGACCAGGAAGGCCAGGAGACCCACGGCGCCCAGTGCCCCGAGCCATTTCCAGGGGAGCCCGGCGATGAGCAGCACGGAGCCCAGGATGACGCCGAGCACCACCACGGTGCCCAAGTCGGGCTGGATGAGGATGAGGGCGGCGGCAAAGCCGAAGTAGAGGCCCAGGGGAAGCAGGACCTGGCCCCACTCCTTTCCCTCCCGGACGCGCTTCTCCAGCATGTAGGCGACGAACAGGACCATGACGAGCTTGGCGGTCTCCGAGGGTTGGACGGTGATGGGGCCGACCTTGATCCAGCGATGGGAGCCGTTGATGGCCGGGCTCACGAGGGCGAGAAGGAGCATCAGGATTTCCAGCCCGAGGATGGAGAGGATGACCTTGCGCTCCTTCCAGAAGGTGTAGGGCACCCGCAGCATGAGCATCATGGCCACCAGGGCGATGGCCGCCCAGATGCACTCCCGGTAGAAGAAATAGTTGGGGTTCCCCTTCCGCGTCAGGGCCAGCACGGCCGAGCTCGAATAGATCATCACGAGGCCCATGGCCAGGAGCCCGAAGGTGATGACCAGCAGCGGTCGGTCGAAGCGCAGGAGGCGGCTCATGGCGTCATGGCCTCCCGGACCCAGGCCCTGAACTGCTCGCCTCTGTCCTCGAAGTTGCGGAACTCGTCGAAGGAGGCACAGGCCGGGGAGAGCACGACGCTGTCGCCCGGTGAGGCCATGGCCAGGGCCGCCGGCGTGGCCTCGCGAAGGGTGGCGTAGCTCTCCACGGGCAACGCCGTCCCCCGGAACGCCTGAACCACCTTGTCGCGCGCGGCGCCGAAGGCGATCACGGCCCTGCAGCACCTCTGCGCCTCGGGAACCAGGCTCGCCCAGTCGGCCCCCTTGTCCTTCCCGCCGAGCAGGAGGATCACACCCGAGCGGAAGGCCGTGAGGGCCTTGAGCACGGCGTCCGTGTTGGTGGCCTTGGAGTCGTTGAAGACCGCCGCACCGCGCACCTCCCCGACCCGTTCGAGCCGGTGGGGCAGCCCCGTGAACCTGCTGAGGGGCGCGGCGAGCGCACCCTCCGGCACGCCGGCGCAGCGCGCCGCGAGGCAGGCCGCCAGGGCGTTTTCCAGGTTGTGCACACCGGGGAGCGGCAGATCCTTCAGGCGGAAGAGGAGCTCTTGGACCCCGCCCCGGCACCAGAGAGCCTGGCCCTCCCGGACGAAGGCGCCCTCCGGCAGTTCGCCGGCGGTGGCGAAGGGTACGTGCATGGAGGAGGTAGCGGCGCCGAAGGCAGCCACTGCCGGATCCACGGTCGAGTAAACCGCAAAGTCCGAGGGGCCCTGGTTCTGAAATATCCGGGCCTTGGCGGCCTGGTAGTCTTCGAATCGGGCGTACCGGTCCTGGTGGTCCGGCGTGATGTTGAGGAGGATGGCAACGTCCGCCTTGAAACGCTCCAGGCTTTCGAGCTGGAAGGAGGAGACCTCGAGCACGAACCAGGTCTCCTCGGTAGACCCCTCCACCATCTCGCAGAAGGCCCGCCCGAGGTTCCCGCCCGTTCGTACGTCAGAGAAATGCGAGCCCAGTAGCTCGCCGAGGAGCGTGGTGGTCGTGCTCTTCCCGTTGGACCCGGTGACCGCGGCGATGCGGCCCTTGGCGTGGCGGAAGCCCCACTCGATTTCACCGATGACGGGGATGCCCCTCTCCAGCGCGGAACGCACCAGCGCCGACCTGCGAGGAACTCCCGGCGAGAGGATCAGACACTCCATCCCCTCCAGAAGCCCGGGGGACTCGCTGCCTCCGTAGAAGACCAGCCCCATCTCCAGGAGCTTCGAGAGGTCGAGGGCGAGGTCCGCGGTGGTCCGCTGGTCGCACGCGGAGACTTCGTGCCCGCGACGCAGGGCCAGGTGCGCCGCCCAATAGCCCGAGGTCCCCATGCCCGCCACGAGAATTCGCATCGCCCTCACCGTATCTTCAGCGTGGCCAGTCCCATGAGCGCGAAAAGGATGGCCACGATCCAGAAGCGAACAACTACCTGAGTCTCCGCCCAGCCGCCCAGCTCGAAGTGGTGATGCAGGGGCGCGCAGCGGAAAATCCTCTTCTTGCGCGATTTGTAAGAGGCGACCTGGAGGATCACGGAGATGGCCTCCAGGACGAACAGCCCTCCGACCACCACGAGGAGGAGCTCTTCCTTGATGATGAGGGCCAGGGTGCCGATGGCCGCCCCGATAGCCAGGGAGCCCACGTCGCCCATGAAGACCTGGGCGGGATGGGCGTTGAACCAGAGAAAGCCCAGGCTCGCTCCCACCAGCGAGGCGGCGAAAACCGTCAGCTCGCCCGTGTCCTTCACGTAGGGGATGCCGAGGTACCCGGCGATGACCGTGTTGCCCGCCGCGTAGGTGAGGATGGCGTAGGTGGAGGCGGCAATCAGCGTGGAGCCGATGGCCAGCCCGTCCAGGCCGTCGGTGAGGTTGACGGCGTTGGATGCCCCCACGATCACGACCACCGCGAAGGGGATGAACCACAGGCCCAGCTGCGGATGAAGCTCCTTGAAGAAGGGCACCGTCAGGGCGGTGTCGTACTGGCCCGTGGACTGGTACCGGTACAGGAAGATGGCCACGGCCGCCGCGGCGGCGATCTGCAGCATGAACTTCTGCTTGGCGGAGAGGCCCAGGTTCTGGCGCCGCTTCATCTTGAGGAAGTCGTCGGCGAAGCCGATACCGCCGAAGGCCAGAGTGGAGAAGAGGAGGGGCCAGAAGAGGGGCGTGTCCAGCCGGATGCAGAGGAGGCTCGAGCACGTGAGCGCGGTGAGGATCAGGAGTCCGCCCATGGTGGGGGTTCCGGCCTTCACCTGGTGGCCCTTGGGCCCCTCCTCGCGGATGTACTGCCGCAGGTTCAGCCGCTGGAGGGCGCGGATGAGCATGGGGCCGAAGAGCAGAGAGATCCCGAGCGCAATGAGAATGGCGAGCGCTCCGCGGAAGGTGATGTAGCGGAAGAGACGCATGGCGCCGAAGTGGTCGCGCAGCGAATAGAGAAGCGCGTAGAGCATCAGGCCTCCCCCCTTCGGCCGGAGAGCCAGGCCACCAGCCCGTCCAATCCAATGCCCCTCGATCCCTTGACCAGGACTCCGTCTCCTGCCCGGATTAGCCCGTCCAGCCACTCGGCCCCATCCTGCCAGCTTTCCACGTGAAGGCAGGGGCGCCCGCTCGCCGCAAAGGCCTCGGCCATGGCCTCGGCCTCCTTCCCCCCGACGGCCAGCAGGCCGGCCAACCCCAGATCGGCGGCCCGCGCGCCGACGACCCGGTGGTGTTCGATGGATCCCGCTCCCAGTTCGAGCATGGCCCCCAATGCCCCGATGACCCGCCGCCCCCAGCCCGCCGCGGTCTGGAGGGCCAGCACCACCGCCGCGGGGTTGGCGTTGTAGGAGTCGTCGAAGAGGAGCACGTGGTTGCGCAGCAGGCGGGCCTGGCCCCGGTGGGGTGCCGCCTTCAGCGAGGCGGCCGCGGCCGCGCATTTTTCGAGGGCAAGCCCGTAGTGGCGCCCCGCCCTGCAGGCGCCCGCGAAGTTGATGAGGTTGTGGAGGCCGGGCACGGGAAGGAATCCCTCCGCGTTGCCTTGGGAGTCGTGGAGGCGGAAGGGCGTCCCCTCCGGGCCCGCGTTTCCGGCCGCTTCGATCCAGAGTTCGGCACCGGGCTGCGCACCGTAAGTAAGGCGGCCCATGCCCTCCGGAATGGCCATCTGCGCCAACAGCCGGTCGGAGGCGTTGACGATGGCAAACCCGTGGGGACCGGTCCGGCGCAGGACCTTGGCCTTCTCGTCGCGGATCGCCTCGAGGGAGGGGAAGAACTCCGTGTGCACCGGCTGGATGTTCGTGAAGAGCACGCCCGTGGGGGAGCCCAACGGAGCCAGCGCATCCATCTCCGAGGGGTGGCTGATGCCCATCTCGAGCACCCAGAACCGGGCCTGCATGTCCGCCGCCATGACCGTCTCGGGGAGGCCCAGCAGGTTGTTCCGATTGCCCGCCGTGGCCGTCACGACTCCGAGCCGGCCCAGCACGGCGGCCGAGAAATCCTTCGTCGTGGTTTTACCGCAGGAGCCGACGATGCCGAGCACCTCGCCCCGGAACTCGGAGCGGATCTGGATCGCGACCGCCTCCACGGCCCTCTCCACGGAGGGCACGACGAGCAGACCCGCGCCCTCCGGCAGCTCCAACTCCCGCTCGGCAAGGACGGCGGCCGCACCCGACCGGATGGCGGCGGCGGCGAAGTCGTGGCCGTCAACGCGCTGGCCCTTCAAGGCGGCGAAGAGCGAACCCGGGGAGGCGCGCCGGGAGTCCAGGCACAGGCCGCGAATGGGGCCCTGTGCGGGCCGAACTACCCGCCCTCCGGTGAGGCCGGCGATCTCCTCGAGGGTGAAACTCCTCACCGCCATCCCATCTCCTGCAAGAGTTCACACAGGACCGTGGGGTCGTGAAAGGGGAGCCTCCGCTCCCCGATGATCTGCTCCCGCTCGTGGCCCTTTCCTGCGACCACCACGACGTCACCGGGACCGGCTTCCGCGAGCGCTTCGCGCATGGCCTCGCGGCGATCCAGCACGGTGCGGACCGACTTGCCCGGCCGGAGCTCGGGCCGAATGCCGGTTTCCACGTCCCTGGCGATGGCGGCGGGCTCCTCGGTTCTGGGATTGTCGGAGGTGAGGAAGAGGACGTCGCTGAGTCTCGCTGCCACCGCTCCCATGAGGGGCCTCTTGCTCCGGTCGCGGTCTCCGCCGCACCCGAAGACTGTGATGATGCGCCTGGGCTGAAGCTCCCGCAGGGTCTGGAGGAGGTTCTTCAGGGCGTCGTCCGTATGCGCGTAATCCACGAGCAGGTGGAAGGGTTGGCCCGCATCCACCCGTTCGGTCCGGCCCGGCACGCCGCGAAGAGAGGCAACGCCCTCGGAGACCTGCTCCGGCGTGGCGCCGGCACTCAGGGCGGAAGCGGCGGCCACCAGGAGGTTCTGAAGGTTGTAGCCGCCGGTCAGTGGGGATCGGACCTCCACGTGTCCGAAGGGCGTCGCCAGGGAAGCGCGAATCCCGTTCAGGTCCATCTCGAAGGATTCCGGAAAGACCTGAGCCCGCCGGTCCAGGCCGACGGACAGAGGATGCTTGTGCCTCAGCTCTTCGGCCAGTCTCTGGCCGTAGGAGTCGGTCAGGTTCACGACCGCCGCTCCGTCCTTGGTGAGCAGATCGAAGAGCGCTCGCTTGGCCTGGTAATAGGCCTCCATGGTGTGGTGGAAGTCGAGGTGGTCCCGGGTGAGGTTGGTGAAGGCGGCCACCCGGAAGGGGACGTCCTTCACGCGCGCCAGAACCAGGGAGTGGGAGGAGACCTCCATGGCACCGTAGGGGATGCCCCGCTCCTGGAGGATCCGGATCCAACGGTGGATCTCATGGGCCTCCGGGGTCGTGCGCGGGGCGGGCCGAAGCCCCTCGCCGTCGTCGTATTCGATGGTTCCGAGCATACCGGCCCCTCCGGCCTCCCGGAAGATGCTCCTGAGCAGGTAGGCCGTGGTGGTCTTGCCGTTGGTGCCCGTGATCCCCACCAGGCGGACCGTGCAGTCGGCCGTGCCGTAGAGTGCCGCCGCGGCCGCAGAAAAGGCCTCGCGGTCCCGGGGGCACACCACCCAGGTCAGGTCGGGGGAGACCGGTTCCAGCGGGTCCCCATGGGCCAGGACCACCCGCGCGCCTCGCTCGTAGGCCTCGCGGGCGTAAATGCGCCCGTCCGCATGGAAGCCCTTGAGGGCCACGAAGAGGGAGCCGGGGGCCACTTCGCGAGAGTCGCAGGTGAGGTGGTTCACCAGGGCGTCCACCGGACCGGCCACGCTGGAATGGGGGACGGCGGGCAGGAGGTCGGCGAGGCGCACGGAGGGCGGCTTCATGGGGTATCTCCCATCTGGGCCACCTCCACGCTGGGGCGGGGCGCCGGGTAGCTGAGGCGCCTGAGGGTGTAGGCCATGATCTGCGAGAAGGCCGGAGCGGAGACGGACCCTCCGTATATCTTTCCGACGGGTTCATCCACCATGACCAGCACGACCGCCTGGGGGTTTTCTGCGGGTGCGAACCCGACGAAGTAGGCGATGAAGAGCTTTCGGCCATCAGGGCTGCGGATGCCGAGTTTCTGGGCAGTCCCCGTCTTGCCCGCTACCGTCACCCCGGGGATGGCGGCGGCTTTGCCCGTGCCCGCGGTCACCACGTCGGTGAGCATGCCGGTAAGAACCCGGGCCGTTTCGGGCTTCAGGATGCGCTGGAAGGGGGCTTGAGGCGCATCGGCCAAGATGCGCGGAACTACCTTGTACCCGCCCGAAGCCACATCGGCGTAAGCCAGGGCGAGCTGGAGCGGCGTGACGCGGAGCTCCTGCCCGAAGGAAAGGGAGGGAAGCGACAGGAGCGACCACTGGCTGGGAGGGCGAAGGCGCCCCGGCACCTCCCCGTCCAGGTCTAGGGGCGTCACGGAGCCGAACCCGAAGAGGCGCATGTAGTGGTACATGGTCTCTGCCCCGACGGCCATCCCGATCTTGGCCGCGCCGACGTTGGAGGAATGGGCCAGAACCTCCTCCAGCGAGTAGACCGGCTTGATCGGATGTTCGTCGTCATGGATGGTCTTTGGCCCCACGGTGAGCGTTCCGTTGCCGACGACCACCGTGTCGTCGGGGCGGAAGCGGCCGGAATCGAGGGCGGCCGACAGGGTGACGATCTTGAAGGTGCTCCCCGGTTCGTAGGAGTCGGTCACGGCCCGATTTCGCCAGGCTGCTGGCGGGGACTCCCCCGGGGCGTTCGGGTCGAAGGTGGGCGCCACGGCCATGGCCAGAATGTCCCCCGTGTGCGGGTCCAACACGATGACCACGCCGTCCTTGGCTTGGAGCTGGCTCACGGTCTGCTGGAGGACCTCCTGGGCTTCGTACTGGATCGGCATGTCGATGGTGATTCGGACCGTGCGGGGAGGAGGATCCACGTCGGACACTGCGTTCACGGGGATCAGCGTGTTGGCCACGGCGTCGCGCATGAATTGGAAGCGGCGCGTCCCTCCCTGCAGCACCTTGTTCCACTCGTGCTCCAGGCCTGAGAGGCCTCCGTCGGTCCCCATGCACCCGATGAGGTTGCTGGCGAGATCCTGATTGGGGTAATAACGCCCCCACTCGTTCATGAGCGCGCAGCCCTTGTGGCTGGCGCAGAGGGCGCGGGCCTCGTCCATCTGGTCAAAGGGCAGCTTGCGAGCGATCCAGGTGAAGGTGTGCCGCCGGTCTAGCTCCTTCAGGATCTCTTTGGGGTCGTGCCCGCTCAAGGCCCCGGCGGACCTGGCCAGGCCGGCGGGGTCAGCGATCTTCTGAGGATCGAAGGAGTATAGGGACGGGCAGCGCACGCTGGCCGCCAGCAGGGTGCCGTTCCTGTCCACGATGGTGGCGCGCGGAAGGTCGATCTCGATCACTTCGCGGGCCTGGTTTTGGGCCACCAGCGCGTAGTAGCCTCCCCTGACCAGCTGGAGGTACGCAAGACGAGCCGTGATGGTGGCGGCCAGCAGTCCGACCAAGATGGAGAACCACCGGATTCTGGCCAAGAGACTGTCCCGGCTCATCGCGCGTCGTCCCTTCGTGCGTTTCGGTTCGTGGGGAGAGCGTTGGCCCCGGCGGCGATGGGAGTGGCCGGCGCCCGGACAGCCGTCCCCTGCTGGGGAGGCGCGGGTGGGGGCTGATCCACCGAGCATTCCTGAGGTGACTCGCTGACCATTCCGAGCTTCTCCCGGGCCACGGAATTGATGACGTCCGGGGAGAGGAGGGCCGCCCTCCGGAGGGTCAGGATCTCGTGCTCGTGCAGCAGCTTCTTGCGGGTCTCCACGAGCCTGGATAGCTCGTACTCCTTGGCCACCATGCGGGCCGAAAGGCCCACGTATACGATGAAGGGAGTGGCCGCCAGAAAGATCAACACCGCGATTCGGAGGAACTCCGCCAGGGAGTGCCGGTCGGGTTGCCGGATCGGCTGGTTGTGGATGATGTTCGCGGTCATAGGCGCTCTCCCGCGCGCAGACGGCCGCTTCGGGAGGCCGGGTTCCTGGCCACTTCCGCATCCGAAGGCCGAAGAGCGCGGCGGTGGACCAGCTTCAGGGTGGGCTTGCGGCCGCACGCGCACACGGGGAGCCGGGGCGGGCAGATGCACCCCTTGGCCAGGCTGCGGAAGGTCTCCTTGACGATACGGTCCTCCAGCGAATGGTAGGCCAGGATCACGATGCGGCCGCCGGGGCAGAGCAGGTCGGCGCAACGCTCGATGGTGGTACCGAGACCCTCCAGTTCCCTGTTGACGTGGATCCTAAGGGCCTGGAATGTGCGCGTAGCGGGATGGATCTTGCCCCTCAAGTGAGGCGGGACGGCTGCGCTGACGACTTCCGCAAGCCTGGCAGCGTCGGTAATGGGTGCCTCCGAGCGTGCGGCCGAGATGGCTCTGGCGATCCTCCGGGCGTGTGGTTCCTCTCCGTAGGTCCTCAGCACCCGCATGAGTTCGCCCTCGTCCGCCCCAGCCAGAAACTCCTCGGCGGACGGACCGGAGGAGGGGTCCATCCGCATGTCGAGCGCCTCTCTGTCCTGAAAGCTGAAGCCCCTGTGAGACCGGAGCTGTAGCCCGCTCATGCCCAGATCCGCCAGGATGCCGCGCGGAACCTCCGGAAGCTCGCTGCGCCACGCGTCCACGTCCTTGAAATTGGCGTGGAAGAACCGCATCCGCGGTCCGAAGTGCGCCAGCGCTTCCCGCGCCAGAGCCAGCGCCTGGGGGTCACGGTCCACGCCCAGCACGTTTGCGGAAGGGTTGGCCTCCAGGACCGCCCGGCTGTGGCCGCCCAGTCCCAGGGTGCAGTCAACGTACCACCCTCCCTCCTCAACCCGGAGGGACTCCACCACCTCCCGGACCATCACCGGGACGTGGAGGGGTTCCGTTCCCATGCCTCGCCTCGCGGAGGATGCCGGACACGAAACGGATCGTCTCGTCCCCGAGCGGTTCCTTCTCCTGGATCTGCATCAGAAGGTCTTCGTTCCAAATTTCGAGGAAGCTGGTCGGATGACCCAAGACCACCACGTCCCCGTTCATGCGCGTATGCTTTCTAAGCCTGGAGTGGATGAGAACGCGGCCCTGGGGATCGATTTCCTGCTCATCGCCGTACAGATCCACGGTGCGAAGAAACTGCTGGACGCGGGGATCATCGCCCCAGTGATTTCGGCGGAGAGCGTCTTCGATGAGGATCCACTCGGCCAGGGGGTAGAGCCGCATGGACGGGGGACCGTAGGAGGTCAGGAAGACCTTGGGACCGAATCCCTTGAGCAGGATGTCGCGAAACTTGCTGGGGACCTTGAATCGCCCCTTCTCGTCGATCCTGGCGTCCGCGCTGCCCCGGAACATGGCCACCCCTTGTAGAATGGACCGGCTGGCTGCTTCGGACAGCCAGTCCACTTTAGTCCACTTTGATCCACATCGCTATCATAGGGGCCCGATGGGCCCTTGTCAAGGGGTTTCTCCACAGGGGGTTGGGAACTCCCGGACGGCCCCGGCACTGGGATGAAATCGGGCCCGAGGGGGTTCATCATGGAAAGGGTTGCCTCCCGCTGCGCGGCGGGCTACCCTACTGCACCGGAGGAGCCATGCGGGAGCTGCAACGCAAACCGGACTGGTTCAAGATCCATCGCCTGGCGGTCGGTCCCAGGGCCAGCGAGGTGCTCCAGACCATCGCGCGTCACGACCTTCACACGGTCTGCACGTCGGCCGCCTGCCCCAACAAAGGTGCCTGCTTCTCCGAGGGGACGGCCACCTTCATGATTCTCGGAGACGTATGCACCCGCGCCTGCCGCTTCTGCAACATCGACACCGGAAGGCCCCGGGAAGATTTTCTCGGGGAGGCCGAGCGGGTGGCCGATGCCGCCGCCACGATGGGGCTGCGGTTCGTGGTGGTGACTTCGGTCTGCCGGGACGACCTTGCGGACGAGGGAGCCGGAGCCTTCGCACGGACCCTTTTCGCCCTTAAGGATAGCATCTCGGGGGTTCGGGTAGAGGTCCTCATTCCGGACTTTTCCGGCCGGATCGACTGCCTCCGCACGGTGCTCGAAGCGGGGCCCGATGTCCTTAACCACAATCTGGAAACGGTCGAGCGGCTGACGCCGAGGATCCGATCGAAGGCGAAGTATCGCCGTTCCCTCGACATTCTGCGGTCGGCTGGAGAGCTGGCTCCGAAGATCCCGCGCAAGAGCGGCCTCATGGTGGGGCTCGGCGAAACCCGCGATGAGCTCCGCGCCTCGTTTTCCGACCTCGCCTCCGTGGGCGTGGAACGCCTGACCATCGGCCAGTACCTGCAACCCACCCGGCGGCACCATCCGGTCGTGCGCTACTATCCGCCCGAGGAGTTTGAAGACATGAGGATGGAGGCCAGGGCCGCCGGGATCAGGGCGGTGCTCTCCGGCCCCCTGGTGCGGAGTTCCTACCACGCTGGGACCTTCGTAGAACAGCGCTGACGGTCGAGTACTCCGCGGGCAATCCCTGCTACAATGAGCCTTCGATCTGGGAGGAAGAGGATGGGGCACCTTCCTGTGGAGCAGGCCCTGGCAATGCTCTGGGAACATACTCCAGGGCCGGAACGCGAAGAGTTGAGCTGGCACGACGCCCTGGGCAGGGTCTTGCTGGAACCGGCCCTCTCCCTGTCGGACGATCCGCCTTTCGACCGCTCCTCCATGGACGGCTACTCGCTCAAGGCTGCGGGCACCGATGAGGGCTCGAAACTCCCCGTGACGGCGACGATCTTGGCGGGCCAGTGCCCCTCGCGACCACTGGAATTGGGCGGCGCGATCAAGGTGATGACCGGCGCGCCCATCCCGGCGGGGGCGGATGCGGTAGTGCCAGTGGAGGATTGCCGTGAATCGGGTGGCATCGTGGAGCTGGTCCGGCCGGTTCGGCCGGGAGAGAACGTCCGCTGTCGGGGCGAGAACCTGCGCGGCGGCGAAACGGTGTTTTCTCCCGGCAGGAGGCTGGACGCATTGGACGTGGCGACGGGGATCGCACTAGGCATCGAACGGGCCGCGGTTGCCCGACGCCCCTCCGCCACCGTCCTGGCCACGGGTTCGGAGCTGGTGGAGGCAGGCACTCCTCCTGGCCCGGGACAGATTCCGAACAGCAACGGCCCCATGCTGGCGTCGCTCTGGCAGGCATGGGGCGGCAGGCTCGACGGCGTGGCCTCCGTTCCCGACGGGGAGAAAGAGCTGGAAGCCGCCATCCGGAGGGGCCTCGAATCCGATCACCTGGTGCTCTCGGGAGGCGTTTCGGTGGGTGAACGGGACCTGGTTCCGGAACTCCTGGAAAGGGCGGGGGTCCAGAGGATTTTTCACAAGGTGGCCATGAAGCCCGGGAAACCGATCTATTTCGGGCGCCGCGGGGATACCGTCGTGCTGGGCTTGCCGGGCAACCCCGTGAGCAGCTTCGTGGGTGCCCTGCTCTTTCTGCAAGCCTCGCTTCGGAAGCGCATGGGCCTTCCTCCGCTGACCTGGCGGACGAGGCACCTGGCGGAGCGCCACGAATCGGGAGGTGGTAGAACTCGGTTCGAGCCCGCCTTTCTGGTGGACGGAGGAGGGGTCAAGCTTCTTCCCCATAAGGGATCCGCCGACCTTCCGGCCTGGCGAGGCGCGGAGGCTCTGGTGGAGCTCCCCGCCGGCCGCGCGGTCTTCGAAGCTGGAAGCCCCCTCCGCGTCCTCCTCTTTCGGCACGCCGGACGGGAGGCGGGAGCATGATGGTTTCTCCACCACAGGTCGTGCCCAGCCAGCCGCTGGAGACATGGGATATCTGGCGGTTCAGCGCCTGGGGGCCGTGGTTGTCGGTGCGGCTCCTCCACACCGCGATCTTCCTCCTGGGCGCCTACCTCCTCGACCGGGCCTGGCGCCTGCTGCTCAAGCGCGTGAAAGCCTCCGTGCGGGAAGACGATCCCGTTGCCCGGGGAGAGCTTGAGCGCCGGGTCGAGACCGTCACCGCGATCCTCAGGCGCGCCGGCTGGTTGGTGCTCTACTTCACGGCCGGCCTCATGATCCTGAACGACTTCGGCGTGGAAATCGGCCCCATGCTGGCAGGCCTCGGCATCGTGGGCGTGGCCGTGGGCTTCGGAGCCCAGTACCTCGTCCGGGACTTGATCTCAGGCTTCTTCATCGTGATGGAGGACCAGTTTCGGGTGGGCGACGTGGTGAAGATCGGCGACTTCTCCGGCGTGGTCGAGCACATCTTTCTGCGGACCACCCAGATCAGGGCGGCCAACGGAGATTTGCACATCGTTCCGAACGGCCAGATCGCTTCGGTGACCAACATGACTCGCAAGTGGTCGCGGGCGGTGCTGGATGTGGGGGTCGGCTACGGCTCGAACCTCGACCAGGTCTTCGAGGCGCTGCGGGAGATCGGTCGCCTGGTGCAGGGGGAGCCGGACCTTGCGCCCCACATCAAGGAGCCCTTCGACATCGTGGGAGTCACGTCGCTGGGCGAGTCGGCCATCACCGTCCGCATGTGGGCGAAGGTCGGACCCCTCCAGCAATGGGCCATCGAAAGCGCCCTGAGGAAGCGGGCCAAGGAGGTATTCGACGCCCGCGGCATAGAGATCCCCTTCGCCCAGCGCACCCTCAGCCTGGACAAGGCCACGACCGAGCTTCTGCGGACTCGCCTGAAGGAGGGTGGATGAGCTTCGACCCCGTGCACTCCAGCCTGTTCCTCGCCGTGCTCGCGGTGGCAGCCATCCACGCCTCTCTGCCCACCCACTGGCTTTCATTCGTGCTCGTGGCTCGCGCCCAGGGATGGACCCGCCGCCACATGCTCAAGCTCGTGCTCGTCTCGGGGCTGGGGCACGTTACGACGACGGCCCTGGTGGGGCTCCTGGCGGCCGCCCTTGGCAAGGACCTTCAGAGGCACGTCTCCCATATGGACACGCCCTTCCCGGCCGTGATCCTCCTGGCCTTCGGGCTCTACTACTTCGTCATGGGGTGGAGGCGGGAGGGCCATCGGCACTGCACTCACGACCACTCCAGCGACCCGGTCCGGACCGACCGGCTGGCGGCGGGCGCCCTTTTCTTGGAAATGACCCTATCGCCCTGTGAGACCCTCATCCCCATCTTCTTTGCGGCTGGATCGCTGCCCTGGCACACCCTCGTGATCATGGCGCTGCTGATGAGCGTCATCACGGTGCTGGCCATGGCCACCCTGGCCTTCCTGGCCTACGCCGGCTACGAGAAGCTCACCTTCCCGTGGCTCGAACACAACGAGAGAGCCATGCTGGGGGTCATCCTGATGGGGCTGGGCGGATTCGGCTACTTCTTCCACTGATGGCGGGAGAGGGAAAACGACAAGGCCCGGCCATGACGCCGGGCCTCGCACCTTGGTGGCGGGGGAAGGATTTGAACCTTCGACCTCTGGGTTATGAGCCCAGCGAGCTACCGGACTGCTCCACCCCGCGACAAGAGGACCACTATAGGGGATAGGCCGGTGGCTGTCAAGCCGGCCGCTGCCCCTGGCACCGGGGGGGGGACCGGATCATGAAGGCGACGGGCCTCCCAGGGACTGGGGCAGAAGACTTGGGAAAGTCGGCGGAGGCGCGAGGGGGGTTGCGGCGGACGAAAATCGGAATACATTATAGGTTCCTGGCCGGGCGTTGGCAGACCGGGTGGTCCCACGCACCGAAGCCGCTCAGAAAGGGGTCCTTGCATGAAGAGAGTACCGGTTTTCCTGCTTCTGGTGGCAGCCCTCCTGCTGCTGACCGTCGGCCTGTTCGCCAACGGAGAGCACGCCAAGGTCGGCCCCGAGAGGTGCAAAATGTGCCACGCGATCCAGTACAACTCCTGGGTCAAGACGAAGCACGCGACCGTGGCCAAGCTGGATTGCGAAGGCTGCCACGGAAACGGGGGCGATTATTGGCACCCGAACATCATGAAGGATCTGCCGAAGGCCAAGGAGGCTGGACTCATCCTGCCGACGAAGACCTTCTGCGAGAAGTGCCACGGCAAGAACGGCGTACCGGCCATGACCGACGCGCTCTTCGCCCAGGTCCACGCGCACAAGGCCAAGTAAACCTTTCCATTGGATGTAAAAGTAAAGAGGCCTGGCCGGTGCTAACCGGCCAGGCCTCTCTTTTACTTGGTTGTCGGGACGGCGGTTCAGCCCTGCAAGGGTTTTCCGCAACCGCTGCAGAACTTGGCTCCCGCGAGGTTCTCGGCGCCGCAGGCGGGGCATTTCTCGGCGGAAGGGGCCAACGGCTTGCCGCAGCCGTTGCAAAAACGCGCTCCCTGCGGATTCATGGCGTGGCAGCTCGGACAGGCGACGCCCACCGGTGCGATGGGTTTGCCGCAACTATCGCAGAACTTGGCCCCGGCCGCGTTGGGCTTCCCGCAGGCTCCGCAGATGACGGCCGTGTTCCCCGCGGCGCCAGCCGAGGACCCCGCCCCGGCCCCAGCGGCGGCGGCGCCTGCCTGCTGCATGGCCTGGCCGATCATCCCGGGAATCATCATGCCCATGCCGGCGCCCACGCCCAGGCCCATGCCCGCGGATGCCCCGTTGCCCGCCGGGTTGGCCGCGGCCTCCTCCATGGCCTTGGCCGCCTTGAACTGCATGTAGGCGCCCATGTTCCCGACGGCCGCCATACCGCTGCGCTCGTCGATGACCTTCTGCACCTCCTCGGGCGGGGTGATGGCGCCGATGAAGAAGTCCACCAGCTCCAGGCCATACTTCTTGAAGTCCTCGTGGACCCTGGCCTTCAGCGCCTCGGAGAGTTCGTCGTAGTACTTGGGCAGGTCGAGGACGGTCTTGAGCGTCTCGCCCAGCACGTCGTTCAGGCGGGCCACGATCATGTCCTTGGTGTAGGACTCCACGCCGTCGCTGTTCTGGACTCCCTGGCTCCCCACGAAGGTGTTGAGGAAGAGCTGGGGATCGACGACCTTGGTGGCGAATTTGCCGAAGGCCCGGAGTCGCACCATCTGAAATTCCGTGTCCCGGAAGAGGACCGGCTCCTTGGTGCCCCATTTCATGTCCGTGAAGACCTTGCGGGCCACGTAGTAGACGTCGGCGCGGAAGGGCGAGGTGCCTCCGAAGGGGATATTGATGAGCTTCGACAGGAGCGGGATGTTGGCCGTGGTCAGGGTGTGTCGCCCCGCCAGGAAGACGTCCAGCGCCCGCCCATCGCGGAAGAACACTCCCCACTGGCTCTCCTGCACGACGAGCTGGGCGCCCATCTTGATCTCACCGCCCATCTCGAAACGGTGGACCATCTCGCGCCCGGTATCATCCATCCACTCGATCACCTCAATGGTCTGCGCCATGGAACGCTCCTACGTCAGAAAATCCAAAACTGGCATCCGGAGAAGCGGGAGGAGTACGCCGGACATGTCCTGTATCCCGTCGACGCCGCACCCTTCACGCCGGTTTGTCCCAAAGGGCCTTGCGTTCGACCAGAAGATCGTCCAGCCCTTGCAGGGCGGCCGTCATGGCTCCCACCGCGTTCGCCGGGTCGCCCGCCGCCTTTTCGAGCGAGTCGACGGCGTCCACGATCTTCATGTCGTGGGCGTACAAGACGTCGAGCTGGCTCTCCTGGATCTTCATCTGATCGAAGAGTCCGGAGTAGCCGTAGGTCGCGAAGCGGAGGGAGTCGGCCATGCCGTGGAGCCTCCGGTCCAAAAGTCCGATGGCGTTGAGCCCCTGAAGGTCGCCGCGGTTGGTGGTCTCCAGCTTGATCGCCTGCAGCCGCTCCCCCACCCGATCCAGGCGGGCGGCAAGGTACTCCCGCAGGCGTTTGTCGCTGGTCCTCCGGTCGTCCCTGGCGCGGTAACCTGAGAGCCCTGGGATGGCATCGCCCAGCCGCTCCAGAAAGTTCTTCTCGCCTCTCTCCATCGGCGCCTCCCTGCTGGCCCGTTGGCCGGTCTCCGGCGTGGGCCAGCGCACCAAGCCTTCCGGTCGCCTAATGTCGGTCCCCGGCCTTCTTCAAGAGGTGTATGGCCCGGTTGGCGGTTCTGAGCATTTTGATGAGGTCCTTCTCGGTGGTGTACTTGGTCACCTGGAGATTGATGACGATCTGGTATCCCGTGTGGCGGATCCGGACCGGCTCGTCCCCGGGCGCCTGCTGGCGGAGGACGGTATCGAGATGCTCATCGCTGATGTAGGTCTCATCGGTCTCCGCCCCGCCGGTCTCGCGCGCGGCGTCGGGTCTTTGGGGCGCCTGACTCTCCAGCGTGAGCGTGAGGCCGGCCTCTTCGGCGAGGGTCTGGAAGATGGGGAAGGCCGAATTGTTCACTCGTTCGCTCAGCTGGTACACATCCCGGAAACTCTCCTTGAGGACCTCGGCGTCGGAGACGGGGAGCGGCACCTTCTGAAAGAACTCAGCGTAGGCCTTCCGGAGCAAGGCTTCCTGCGCGGGCCGGTCCGGGTTGTCTGGGCTGTAGGCTGGGTGCAGTCCCGTCAGCCGGTCCTGCTCGTCCAGGATGCCCAGAAAGCGGAGGGCCGCCATGGCCGGGTAGGTCCAGTGGGAGGAGAGCCCGCGCTTGTGAAGCTCCTCCCGAGTCAGGATATCGCCCGGTCGGCGCGCCTGGATATGATCGAGAACCGCCCTAAGGCCCTTGCGGGGAACGTAGGGGGGGGTGGTGACTCCCTTCTTCGTCATGGCCGCCTTTCAAACACAAGAACAAAGCGAGGCTACCAGTGCAACGGGCGCCTCGTCAAGAGCCGGCGCCGCAGCACTTCTTGAATTTCTTGCCGGATCCGCACGGACAGGGGTCGTTGCGCCCCACCTTCTTGTCCTTCCGGACCACGGTCTTCCCCGGCTTCTTCTCCTCCTTCTCGGGGGCCGAGTAGGAGTAGCTCTGCTCCCGCCTCACGACCTTCTTCTCCTCCTGCTGGATGGCGGGCTCCAGGAGGAACAGGTAGCGCACGATCTCGTCCTCCACCCGGTCCATCATGGCGGAGAAGATCTCGAAGCCCTCCCGTTTGTACTCCACGAGGGGGTCGCGCTGGCCGTAGGCCCGAAGGCCGATGCCCTCCTTGAGGTGGTCCATGGAGAGCAGGTGATCCTTCCACTGGTTGTCGATGACCTGGAGCATGACGATGCGCTCGTACTCGCGCATGAGCTCGGGGGCCAGTCGCTGCTCCTTGGCCTCGTACTTGGCGGAGGCGGCCTTCCAAATGGCGTCGCGCAGTTCCTGCTGCGGCGTTTCTTCGAGGTTGAGCGAGAGATCGTCCAGATTCAGCCCGAAGTAGTGCAGGACCTGGGTCTGAAGCCCCGGGACGTCGGGCTCCCCTTCGATCGGGAAATACTGCTCCAGGAGCCAGTCCAGGATAGACTCGGCGGTCTCGAAGAGGTAATCGCGCAGGCCTTCCTTGGCGAGGATCTTCTTCCGAAGCGAGTAGACCGCCTCGCGCTGCTTGTTCATCACGTCGTCGTATTCGAGCAGGTGTTTTCGGATCTCGAAGTTCCGGGCCTCGACGGAGGTCTGCGCGCGCTCGATGGATTTGGAGACCCACCGGTGTTCGATAGGCACTCCCTCCTCCATCCCCAGCCGCCCCATCATATTCTTGAGCCGGTCGCCGCCGAAAAGGCGCATGAGGTCGTCTTCCAGCGACACGTAGAAGCGCGAGGTGCCGGGGTCGCCCTGGCGGCCCGAACGGCCTCGGAGCTGGTTGTCGATCCGCCTCGATTCGTGGCGCTCCGTGCCCAGGATGTGCAGCCCGTTGCGCGACACCACCTCCTGGTGCTCCCGTTCGAACACATCCCGGAAGGCGGTGAGCTGCTTGGCGTACTCTTCGGGCTGCGCTTCGGGGTCGGCCTTGGCCCTCGCCTGGCCCTCGGGGTTTCCGCCGAGAAGGATGTCGGTGCCGCGGCCGGCCATGTTGGTGGCGATGGTGACGGAGCCCTTCCGCCCGGCTTGGGAGACGATCTCCGCCTCCTTCTCGTGAAACTTGGCGTTCAGGACGACGTGCGGGATCCCCTTTCGCTTCAGCAGGGCGCTCATGCGCTCGCTCTTCTCGATGGAGACCGTCCCCACGAGCACGGGCTGGCCCTTCTCGTGGCATTCGGCGATCTCCGCGGCGGCCGCCTCGAACTTCTCCCGCTCTGTCTTGTAGACGAGGTCGGCGCGGTCCTCGCGCACCATCGGCCTGTTGGTGGGGATGACCACCACGTCGAGCTTGTAGATCTTGTCGAACTCGGCGGCCTCGGTATCGGCCGTCCCCGTCATGCCCGCCAGCTTCTCGTACAGGCGGAAGTAGTTCTGGAAGGTGATGGTGGCCAGCGTCTGGTTCTCCTGCTGGATCTTGACGCTCTCCTTGGCCTCGATGGCCTGGTGCAGGCCGTCGCTCCACCGGCGCCCCGGCATGACGCGCCCGGTGAACTCGTCCACGATGAGGACCTCGCCCTCCTTGACCATGTACTCCACGTCGAGGTGGTAAAGCTTGTGGGCGACCAGGGCCTGGTTCACGCAGTGCAGGATCTCCATGTTCACGGGATCGTATAGGTTGGCCACGTTCAGCATCTTCTCGCAGCGGGCGACGCCCTCCTCGGTCAGCACCGCGGTCCGCTGCTTCTCGTCCACGGTGTAGTCCTTTTCCTTCTGAAGGCTGGGGATGATGCTGTTCGCGGCGTAGTACTTGTCCACGCGTTCGTCGGACGGGCCGGAGATGATGAGCGGTGTGCGCGCCTCGTCGATGAGGATGGAGTCCACCTCGTCCACGAGGGCGAAGTGGTGGCCCCTCTGGACCATGTCCTCCAGCCGGTACTTCATGTTGTCGCGCAGGTAGTCGAACCCGAACTCGTTGTTCTGGCCGTAGGTGATGTCGCTCCCGTAGGCCACCTGCCGCTCGGTGTTGTCCATCTCCTGCTGGATGCAACCCACCGACAGGCCCAGAAACCGGTAGACCTGCCCCATCCAGTCCGCGTCGCGCCGTGCCAGGTAGTCGTTCACGGTCACCACGTGGACGCCCCGCCCCGTGAGCGCGTTGAGGTAGACCGGCAGGACCGCGACGAGCGTTTTGCCTTCGCCGGTCTTCATCTCGGCGATCTTGCCCTGGTGGAGGACGATGCCGCCGATGATCTGGACGTCGAAAGGGCGCATTCCGAGTGCCCTGGCCGATGCCTCCCGGGCCACGGCGAAGGCCTCGGGCAGCAGATCGTCGAGGGACTCCTGCTGGGAGCGCCCCTCGCCCAACATGCGATCGAGGCGGGCCTTGAAGTCCGCCGTTTTGCCCCGGAGCTCCTCATCGGAGAGGGCGCGGAGCTTGGGTTCCCATTCGCTCACGAGAAAGACGAGGGGCTGGATCGCGCGGATATCGCGTTCGTGCTTGGTGCCGAAGACTTTCGCTAGAACCGCGTCAATGACCATGAAAAGGTTCTCCCAGAGAGGCGGCTGGTGAGGCAGGGGGAGGTGACATTACCGGGCCTGCGTTTGATGGCAGGGCTTACTAATAAAGCAGGAAGCGCTTGGGATTGACGGGCCGGTCGTTCCTGCGGATCTCGTAGTGGAGATGGGGGCCGGTGCTGTGGCCCGTGGAGCCCACCAGCCCGATCTTCTGCCAGCGCTTCACCGTTTGGCCGGGCTTCACGAGGATTTTCGAAAGATGTCCATAGACCGACACCAACCCGTTCCCGTGGCTGATTTCGATGCAGTTACCGTAGCCATTTTGCCAGCCCGCCGAGATCACGAGACCCTCGGCCGGCGCCTCGACGGGACTGCCGTAAGGAGCCGCTATGTCGATGCCCGGGTGCAATTCGGGCTCCCCGTCGAGTGGGTCCTGGCGGTCGCCGAACCCGGAAGAGATGAATCCCTTGACGGGCCAGATGGACGGTGTATGAGCCATTTGGTTCAGATGGGGTCTCAGGACTCGGCCCACGTCCTGGGTCTCGTGGTAGACGAGGTCGGCCTGGCTGTTCAAGTCGCGGATGCCGCTCTCGATGGCCCGGATGCGAGGATCTAAGAGCGACGCCTTGGGAGGGGCCTGGGGCGCTGGCGTGTCGGGTTCGGGCCCGCCCATGCCCGGCGTGGGCTTGATCTTGAGGTTCTGCTCCTTGGCCAGCTCCTCCATGCTCGCCAGCTGCTGCTCGCTTTGGCTGAGGCGATTGCGGGCTTCGTCCAGGCGCTGGCCGAGCTCCGCGAACTGCTTCTTCAGCTGGTTCTCTTGGTGCTTGAGTTCGATGTTGCGGGCTACCAGGTGGCCGTGTGAAGCGGCGAGGATGAAGAAGGCGAAGGTCCCGAGGGTCAGGCCGCCCATAATGGTCCCGGCGAGGGCGAGCCCCCGCCGGATCTGCAGCCATTCGACGACGCGGTTGTGGTACTGCTTGCCGTCTTCCCGCAAAACTACCACATGAAAGCGCCGCTTCCTCTTCATCATTCCGTGATCCTTTTGCCAGGTCCCCCCGGGGATCGGGAAGCTCTATACACCGGGTAACCGTATCATCATCTTTTCAGGCCTGTCAAGTTCGCAAAGAGCCATTGACGGCAAGGGATTGGGGGCCTACAGTGGGAATGGAGGGGATCGGGCAGCCGCTGCGCCGAACGGCGCAGAGGAAAGTCCGGACTCCACAGGGCCGCAAGCCTGCTAACGGCAGGGAGGGGTAACCCTACGGAAAGTGCCACAGAAAACAAACCGCCCGACCGGCTTCGGCCCAGAGGGTAAGGGTGAAACGGCGGGGTAAGAGCCCACCGCTCTTCCGGTAACGGAAGAGGCACGGTAAACCCCTTGCGGAGCAAGGCCAAATAGGGAGGTGCTCGAGGCTGGCCCGGCCGAGACCTCCGGGTAGGCTGCTGGAGGCCGCCGGCGACGACGGTCCCAGAGGAATGGCTGCCACCCCCGGGTGACCGGGGGGACAGAATCCGGCTTACAGGTCCCCTCCAGGAAGATGGAAACAGGGAGGCAGGGAGACAGGGAAACACGGCGAAGCGCGGCTTGATGTACCTGTTGGGCCGAAGCGGACCCGGACGATTCCCGGTTTCTCTGTTTCCCTGATTTCCTGTTTCCCGCCATTGGCGATCTATCCCCCCGCTCTAGACTCACGACCATGCTATCCTCGGTCCATGAAGGAACCGGGTGGGAGGCTCTCTCAGCTCGTGCGCGTGGTGGCCCCCGCGGGGCCGGTGAACGAGGCGGATCTGGATGCCGGCGTCGGAGTGTTGCGCGGCATGGGGCTCCGCGTCGAGGAATCTCCGCACGCCCGCCTTCGCGCCGGCTACCTGGCCGGGTCCGACGAAGTTCGCGCCGGGGACCTCCAGGCGGCGCTGGACGACCCCACCGTGGACGTGGTCTGGTTCGCCCGGGGCGGCTATGGGACCAGCCGGATTCTCGATGGATTGAGGCCCGACGGCCTGCGGCGACATCCCAAGACCATCGCGGGTTTCTCCGACGCCACTGTCCTGCACGCGTGGGCCCAGCGCGTGGCCGGAGCTCGTCTGCTCTATGCGCCCGGGGTGCAGGAGCTGGGCCGGCCGGGCGTGTGCGAGATGGGTTCCCTCGCCGCGGCGCTGGCCGGGAGTCCCCTGGACATACCGGCCCAAGGTCCGCCCGCGCCGGCAGGAGCCTACCCGGTGGTGGGCGGCTGCCTGAGCCTGCTGTCGGTCCTGGTGGGCACCCCTTGGGAGCCGGCTCTCACGGAGCGCTGGCTCTTTCTTGAGGACGTGGGCGAGAGCATGTACCGCCTGGACCGCACGATGACGCATCTGGCGCAGGCTGGCTGGTTCGATCGGGCCGCCGGGATCCTGCTGGGAGGGTTTACGGGCATGGCCGAGGGTGAGCACCCTGGGCTGGTTAGGGAGAGGGCGCGGGAGCTCCTCGGCCCCTCCAAGCCGCTCCTCGACTCGCTTCCCGTGGGCCATCTCAAGGGGAAGTTCACCCTGCCCCTCGAACGCCCCGCGCGGTGGAATGGGACCACTCTTCGGGTTGATTAGGACGCGGAATCTCGGCATCGATCCGGCGGCTCAATGGGTGCAGGTGCCGAAGGTGAATGAGTAGATGCGCGCGCCGGCCGGGGGCTCCAGCTCCAGAATGTGGCGGCCGAAGACGTTCCCCCCCACGAGGCGATAGAGGCGGGTGCGACCCAGCCGCACGAAGGTCGTGCCGTTCTGTTCCTGCACGTCCTCGCCGCGAAGGGCTGGCGGCACGGGCTTCCCGTCGAGGAGCACCTCCATCCGGGCCTCGGTGCGGTCCTTACCTGCGTCGGCCACCACGTAGCATCCCGCCGCGTGATACCTCAGGAGAAGCTTGGAGAAGGCCCCGCCCGACTGGCAATACTGCCCTCTGGGTTCCCACAGCCCATCGAGGGCCGGGAGCCCGTCCGCGATTCGGTCGGGGGGAGGAGCGGAAAAGGGGCGGTCGGAGGCGGAGGACACCATCGGCGAGAGCATCGAGGAGGGAGCACCGCTCGGGCTCCCCTGCGACTCTTGGGGTGCACCGGCCGCCTCCCCCCCGGGTCCGCCGAAGATCCCGGCGTAACCTCCTTGGTTGGAGAGGTGGCCGCGGTTCGAGCCCACGTAGATCTCCGGCGTGGTGAGGTAGCAGACGGCGCCGGGCTGGTCGGTCGCTCGGACAGGGGCCATGATGGGCAGGTTGGGGCAGGTGCCGCCCTCCCGCAGGAGCGCTTGGATCTCCTCCTCCGTCCGTCCGTAGCCCCCCTCCCCCACGTGATCGAACCGGATGACACCCTTCCGGTCGATGAGGTAGTCGCGGGGCCAATAGGAATTGCCGTAGGCGTTCCAGGCCTTGTATCGGTCGTCCAGCAGGACGGGATAGGTGATCCCGAACCGCTTCACGGCGGCTTCCACGTTGGAGGGGATGGAAGAGGCGCGGAACTCCGGCGTGTGGACTCCCACGATGACCAGCCCGTAGGGGGCGTAGCGCTTGTACCACTCCTTGAGGTACGGGAGGGTGCGGATGCAGTTGATGCAGGTGTACTCCCAGAAGTCCACCAGGACCACCTTTCCGCGAAGCTCGCGAAGGGTCAGCGGGGGGCTGTTGAGCCACTGGGCCTTGGGGAAGTCGGGTGCAGACTTGCCCACCTGTGCAGGCCGTCCGCTCCAGAGGAGCAGGCCCACCAGGGATGCGGCGGCGACGAGGACGAAGACCTTGAACCCCTTCACGGCGGCCTCCTGCCCAGACTGGGCGCTAGGAGTGCCAACACTCGGGAGGGGAATTTGTTCCAGCCGTGCGCCGCGGGCTAGAGGCCGGGCAGGAGGTCGGCGAGCCACTGGGAGGCGCGAGAGACAGCCCCCTTGTGCTGCTCCGCCGCTTGGAGGGCCTTCTCGCCGCAGGCCCGAGCCAGGGCCGGATCGGAGAGCAGCGCCGAGACCCTCCAGGCCAGCTCCCTTGGGTCCTCCGTCCGGAAGGCGCCGCCCGAGGCCAGCAGCCGTTCTGCCTCCTCCCGGAAGTTCTCGGTGTGTGGCCCGAACAGCACCGGGCGGCCCACGAAGGCTGGTTCCAGCACGTTCTGACCGCCCAGGGGGACAAGGCTGCCGCCCACGAAGGCGAGGATCCCCAGGGCATAGGCCGGCCAGAGCTCTCCGACCGTATCCAGGATCAGGACATCCCATCCTGGGGCGGGCCCGGTCGTGCGGCGCGCCGCCCCCAATCCGAGGGAGGCGGCGGCTTCGAGACACTCGTGCACCCGATCCAGGTGCCGGGGGGCGAGGATGAGCCGGGCCTGAGGGCAGGTCTCCCGCACGGCCGCGTGGGCCTCCAGGACGAGCCGCTCCTCGCCTTCGCGCACCGATCCGGCCACCCAGCAGGGCCCCGGCCCGGCGAGGGCGGCCAGCTCGGTCCGGACCTGCTCGAAGGTGGGGGGGAGGGTCAGGTCGTACTTGAGATTTCCGTAGACCCTGACGCGGTCGGGATGGGCGCCCAGCGTCCGGAACCGCGCCGCGTGCTCCTCGCTCTGGGCCGCCACGTGGACGTCCTTCAGCGCGCCGCTGTAGAGGGCCCTCAAGCGTACGGTCCGGCGCAGCGCGCGGTCCGAAAGGCGGCCGTTCACGATGAGGACGGGGATGCCGGAGCGTGTGGCCTCCCTAAACAGTTCGGGCCAGATCTCCGTCTCCACGAGCACGAGAGCACGGGGCCTGAGGCGGCGAAGGGCTCTTTGTACGCAGGAACGGAGATCGAGGGGAAATGCCTGCGGGTCCATCTCCGGAGGGCCCTCGCGACGAGCCAGGGCGAGCCCGGCTGCGGTCGTGACCGTGAGGGCCGACGGCAGGCCTCGCTCCTTCAGCGCCTGGGCAAAGCGAAGCGCGATTCGGACCTCTCCGACGGAAACGGCCTGAATCCACACGGGGCCGTCCTCTCGATGTCGAAGGCAGCCGAGCCGCTCCGCGAGGCGGAGAGCTCCCCGCTGGCGCAGGGCGAGGTAGGCGAGCCACAGGGGCGCCGCGAGTACGGAGAGGAGCCTATAAAGCCAGCGCAATCGCTTTCCCCTTCGGGTCGAAGGATGCGGCCATCTCCTCGCCCAGCGTATTCAGTGCCCAGATCACGAGGAAGATGGCCGCCCCGGGGATGAGCGCGAGGTGGGGCGCCTCCAGCAGATAGTCGCAGCCGGTGGAGAGCATCTCGCCCCACGAAGGCATGGGCGGCTGAATGCCCAGACCGAGGAAGGAGAGGCCGGCCTCCGCCAACAGGACGCTGGCGGCCCCCGCGGCGGCCTGGACCGCGAGGAGGCCTGCGCAGTTGGGCAGGAGGTGGCGGAAGAGCACGCGGGGGAGCCCCGCTCCCGAAGCCAGGCTCGCCTGGGTGTACTCCCTCTGCCGGAGGGAGAGCGCCATGGAGCGGGCCAGGCGGGCGTAACCGACCCAGGCCGTGCAGGAGAGGGCCAAGATGAGCGGCACTACTCCGCGTCCCACGTAGGCCAGGATGGTAATCGCCAGCAGGATGCCCGGCAGGGCCAGGAGCACGTCGGTGAGAAAGACGGTCCCACGGTCGCACCACCCTCCTAGATAGCCCGACGCCAGGCCCACGAGGGAGCCCAGGCAGAGAGCCAGGAAGAGGCTCGCGGTCACCACGCCGAGAGACACGCGTCCGCCGTAGCAGAGGCGGGCCAGGACATCCCTCCCCAGGTCGTCGGTGCCCAACGGGTGTTGAAGGGAAGGGCCCTGAAGACGGGCGGAAAGGTCGAGGCTCGCGTAGGAGCGCGCGATGAAGAGAGGCGCGGCGAGGGAGCTCAAGAGCCAGAGCCCCAGGATGATGAGCACGAGCATCCTCCTAGGCATAGCGCACCCTCGGATCGATCCGGGCGTACAGGAGATCCGTCCCGAGGTTGACGGTCAGCACCGTCACGGCAAACAGGAGCACCGCTCCCTGGACCACCGGGTAATCACGGCCCGTGATGGCCGTCAGGACCAGCGTTCCGAGGCCGGGCCACCGGAAAATTTTCTCCGTGATGATGGCCCCGGTCAAGACAGCGCCGAACTGGAGGCCCGCCACCGTGACCACGGGGAGAAGGGCGTTGCGCAGGGCGTGGCGTCGGAAGGCGGTTCCTTCCCGAAGGCCCCTCGCCAGGGCCGCCCGAACGTACTCCCGATGGGCCTCCTCGCCCACGGAAGTCCGCACGATCCTGACGAGGAGGGCGGCGAGAGGGAGGCCCAGGGCCAGCGAGGGCAGCACGATGCTGCCGGGTGCGTCCGCGCCGGAGACCGGCAACCAGGGGTATTTCACGGCGAAGGCGAGGATGAGCAGCGGACCCAGAAAGAAGGAGGGTAGCGAGAAACCGGCGCTCGAGATGAACCGGGCCGCGGCGTCCCATGCACCGCCCGGTCTGCGGGCCGCCGCGGTCCCCAGGGGCACCGCGATGAGGAAGGCCAGGAGCATGGCGCAGCACCCCAGCTCGAGGGTTCTGGGAAAGGCGTCGGCGAGTTCGGCCGAGACGGGGCGCCCGGTACGCAGGGAGCGGCCGAGGCGGCCGGTGGCCAGCCCCGCGAGGTAATCGCCGTACTGGACGGCCAGCGGCCGGTCCAGCCCGAGGGCGTGGCGCATCTGGATCCTGCGCGCCGGCACGGCATTCTCTCCCAGCATGATCTCCACCGGATCCCCGGGCATGGCGCGATTCAGGAAGAAGACCAGGGTCAGGAGGCCCCACAGCGTCGGAAAGAACAGGAGGATGCGTGCCAGGGCGTAACGGCTCACGCGGATTCCCTCCCGCCTCTGCATGAGAAACGGCCGGTGGAGCCGATTCTCAGCATGCCTCCGGCTCGCGAGGCGGTGCCAGGAGGCTCGCCGGATTGACGTAGATGAGGAGATTGTTGTCCTGTTCGTCCAGGACGGTGAGGTAGAAGCCCCTGGCCACGTCGGCTCCGGGCCGAAGCTCTCCGAAGATGGTCTCGCCGTCGTGAAACAGCACGCCCACGAGATTCCCGCCGGTGTCGACCTCCCACTCCTCGGGAGAGGAGGGCCGGTCGTAGGCCGGGTTGCCGGTGAAGCTCCTCACAAAGAAGGCCGCCTTCAGGTGTTCCAGCGGGACCATCTCGGGCCTCCCCTGGAGATCCACCGTGGGGACCGGATCGCATCCCTCCTCGAAGAGGGGGGCGTAGGCCCGCTCAATCCGCCCGTCCAGGTAGTGGAGGATGATCTTCTTGAGCTCCAAGGATCCCTCCTGCGGGCACTATACGGTGAGTCGCCGGGAGGTACAACCAGGGTGGCCGCCGCTTGGGAGTACGAGAACCGGAGGCGGGAGGCGAGGGAGCGGGAGGCCCTAAAGGCGCTCAGCGGGTGATGGCCAGCACCCCCCAAATCCCATGCCCCAAAATCCCCAATCCCCAATCCAACCTCCCCTTTGCAGGAAGAAGGGAGAGAAGCCTTCCGGGAATCGCGCTATCCTAACTGGATGACCGAGGAGCGTCCAGCGGGGGCGCCGTGCTTCCGCCACCCAACCAAGACGGCCCGCCGCAGATGCTACGAGTGCAGGAGACCCATCTGCCCGAGCTGCCAGATCCGGACCGCCGGCCACATCTTCTGCTCGCGGCGGTGCGCCAGGCTGACCGGGAGGAAGGAGCGGCTGAACCGTCTGAAGGCGTGGAACCGGACGGCCCTGGGTGGAATCTGGTTCCGGATCGTCCTGTTCGGCTGCCTGCTGGCGGGGGGCGGTCTGGCGGTGTGGTTCTCCATGAACGCGGACCGCTTCATGCCCGCGCCGGAGGCGGTACTTCCCAAGTTCGGGACGGTGCACGAGCGTGAACTCGACCAAGAGAAAGTGGACTGGGAGTCGCCCGGGTCCATCGTCATCGACGAGCCGGTGAACGGCGCCGAGGTGACGACGAATACCATCGAGGTCCGGGGGCACGCGCCGCCCGAAGCCATGGTGGGCCTCTACATGAACGGCCAGAGGGTGAGCGTCCAGCTCTGCAAGCAGGGACAGTGGAGCTTCGCGGCCGTGCCGCTCACCCAGCCCCGAAACATCCTCCAGGCCAGGTATTTCGACAACCGGGGCAACTCCTCCTACGGCCCCGCCGTGCGGGTCGATCTGCGGGCGGCGCCCGCCAGGCTGGAGGCGCCCACGGAAGCTGTCAACGAAGCGCTGGGCGGCAGCTACAACCTGATCCGGGCGCCCGTGGGACAGCACGAGGTGCTCCTGACCTTCGACGGCGGCTCCAACGACAGCGCCACCGAGGCCATCCTGGACGATCTCCAGAAGGAGCACGTCCGCGCCACCTTCTTCCTCACCGGCATGTACATGCGGCACTATCCCGATTTGGTCCGGCGGATCGCGGACGCGGGGTACGTGGTGGGCAACCACACCTTCAGCCATCCCCACCTGACGACCTACTCCTTCGATCACCGGCAGGCCACGCTCCCGGGAGTGACGGAGGACTTCGTGCGCGACCAGCTCCTGAAGGCCGCCGATCTCTACAAGCTCATCACGGGGAAGACCATGGCACCCTACTGGCGGGCACCCTTCGGCGAATTCAACTCGGAGATCTTGGGCTGGGCCCATGACGCGGGATTCAGCGCGGTGTACTGGACCCCCCACCTGGATACCTTGGATTGGGTCGCCTCACCGGCCAACCCGCTCTTTCACACCCCGCAGCAGATCCTCGCCGGGCTTCTCAAGAGGGCCGCAACGGCCCCCGACGGAGTGGACGGAGGCATCGTGCTCATGCACCTAGGCACCGAACGGCAGGGCGACATGCGGGCGGACGTGATCCTGCCCACCCTGATCGAATCCCTCAAGAGACAGAATTACCGCTTCGTCACGGTGGACCAGGTGTCCTGGGGCGGTTCCGAGGGCTCGAAACCCAGCGCGCGGTGAACGCCCGGTATTTCAGCGGTTGCCGCTGCGGCGCTTCTTGGGCTTCTTGGCGGGCGTGGCCTGCACCTCGGCCTCGCCCTCCTCTTCTCCGTCCTCCAGAAGCCGGCCCATCCGCCCCAGCACGATGGGATAGGCGCCATCGACCTTCTTGCCGATGTGGATGATCTTGCGCCGCTGGGCCTCGGCGAGGAAGGCCTTGAACTGGCTGAAGCCGAAGCTCTTCTCGTCGAAGGTGGGGCTGAGCTGGAGCATCTTCTGCTTGAGGTTGGAGGAGTCCACCGAACGATCCTCGTCCTCCAGCAGGGCGATGGCGCGCTTGAGGATGGCGAAGGCCTTGGGAAGGTCCTTCGGGTCGGTCTCCTTGGTCTCGCCGACCATGGCCTCCGTGGCCTGAAGAGGATCCACGATGTTCTCGTAGGCGAGGTACTCGTTGCAGTTCTTCATGACCACCGAGGAGGTGGTCTGGCGCATCCCGATGATCACTACCTTCTTGTTGTAGGCCTGGAGGCGGGAGATGAGGGGCAGGAAGTCGCTGTCCCCGCTGACCACGGCGAAGACGTCGATGTGGTGGTTCGTCAGGCAGGCCTCCAGCGCATCCACGGCGAGCTGGATGTCGGCGCCGTTCTTGTCGCCTCCGGCGAAGATGGTGGGCCGCTCCACCAGGTCCACGCCGTTTTCGGCCAGGGTCTTGCGGAACTGGGGGAACTTGGCCCAGTCCCCGTAAGCCTTCTTCAGGATGATGATGCCCCGCTCCCTGAGCGCGTTCAGGACACGCGTGATGTCCAGCTGCCCGTTGTCGAAGTCGATGAACAGGGCGATGCGGGGGGTTTGGTCCGTGGGAGTAATTTGCACGTTCACTCTCCTTTGCCTCCAAGCATACATCCCGATGAGCTGAAAATTCAAGGGTTATCAGCGCGGCGGAAGTCCGGCGCGCTGTCTGCGGGTGGGGGTCCTGGGGAGGCGCCGCCGCGCCTCTCCCGGTAGGGCCCGCGGGGAGGGCTCAGCCCTTGCGCGGCCCGCAGGGCCGCACTCGCAAGGGATGGGGCCTTCCCCGCGAATACAGAGTGGCATACCCCCAAGCCCCACCACCTTATGCGCATTCACTGATGCAGCTCTGTATAGAGGCATGCCCGTCCACAGCGGGGGGCTTGTCGGATCCGAACCCCGGCTGGGCCTCGGCCGCGCCTGCCGCCGCCTCGCTCCGGAAGGCAGGTCGCCAGAGGGGGGCTGGAAGTAGCTGAACAGCCAGGAACAGGGGCTCCCCATGGGAAGGCGAGCCCCTGGCCGGGATGAAGAAGGGGACGAGCCAAGCAAGGTGCGCTAGGCGGCCTTCCTCTTCCCGAGGTTGCAGGTGTTGATGCCCAGAAGGCTGTAGGGCGGGCACCAGCCGAACAGGGCCGTCAGCAGGGGGATGAGGCCGACGAGCCCCCAGAGGCTCTTGGGCCCCCAGAAGATCAGGCTGATCAAGAAGAGCCCCACAACTCCCCGGACCACGCGCTCAATAGGATGAATGTTGACGCTGACCATTGCGATCGCCTCCTCGTTTTCACAATCTCGATTCGCTTCACTTTATGCCACGGATCGACTTGCGGCGCCAGTGAAGCGGGGGTACCCTCGCCTTGCAACCGAGCACGCGGGAGCCGCCGTGAAGCAACCCGTCTACCGAAACCCACGCTACCAGGAGGCCATCGAGGAGCAGATGAGGCTCAGGAGGGAGCGGCGGGAATCCCCTCTGCCCTCGCCCCTCCGCTGGATCGGCGGGGCGGATGTCTCCTTTCACCTGTACGGCACCACCTTCTGGGGGGGAATGGTGGTTTGCGACGCTCAGGAAGGGTTTCAGGTCGTGGAGCGGGCCATCGTGAGGATGGAGGTGGATTTCCCCTACATCCCTGGGCTGCTGGGCTTCCGGGAAGTCCCGGTCCTGGCGCGTGCCTTCGAAGCCCTCACTCTCAAGCCGGAGGCGATCCTGGTCGATGCGCACGGAACGGCGCACCCCAGGATGTTCGGCTCGGCGGCCCACCTGGGCGTCGTGCTCGGGGTGCCCACGGTGGGCAGTGCCAAGAGCCTGCTCTGCGGGAGTCACGACGAACCGCCGCCGCAAAGGGGCGGGTGGTCGCCGATCCTGCTGGACGGCACCGCCGTCGGCGCGGCCCTGAGGACCCGCCAGCGGGTGCGCCCGGTCTACGTCTCACCCGGCCACCTCTCGGATCTGCCCACCGCCGTCTCGCTCGTGCTCGCCTGCTCCCCCCGCTACCGCCTCCCCGAGCCCATCCGAAAGGCCCACGAGGCGGTGAACGAGGCCCGCCGGTCCGGCCAGCCCATTTCCTGACTCCCTCCCGCCGGAATCGGAGCGGAGCCGCCCCATCGGGAAATGTCCCGCGGGGGGCTGACGATGGTCAGGCTCCCCTCAACCTGCGGATGGCCTCGGCGATGCGCGCCTCGGAGGAGCCGAAACTCAGCCGAAGGAAGGTGCCGCGCCGGTCCGGCGCGCGCCCGTCCTCCCGCGGCATGCCCCTCAGTAGGAAGGCGGAGCCCGCGACGCCGGCCACACCCCGGTCCCTCGCGAAGGCCGAGGCCCAGGAGCGGTCATCCTCGATGCCCAGAGAGCTTACGTCGACCAAGAGGAAGTAGCTGCCGTCGGGATCGCTGGGGATAAAGCCGGTCTCGGCCAGACCGGCGCGCAGCAGGTCGCACCGGCGCCGGTAGGAGGCGGCCATAACGGTGTAGTAGCTCTCGGGAAGCTTCAGCGCCTCCACCAAAGCCGCCTGAAAGGGGGCCGGCGCGCAGATGGTGAAGAAGTCGTGGGCCCTGCGGATGCCCTCCATGAGCGGCCTCGGCGCGCAGGCGAAACCCACCCGCCAGCCCGTCACGGCGTAGGTCTTGGAGAAGGAGCCGATGGTCACGGTCCTTCCCCTCAGGTCGCCCACCGTGGCGGGCGGCACGTGGCGCAGGCCGGGCCGGGTGATGAAGGCGTAAGTCTCATCGGTCACGAGAAGGCAGTGGTGGCGGCGGAGCAGCTCGGCCAGGGTTTCCAGTTCTTCGAGGCGCCAGACCTTGCCCGTTGGGTTGGCTGGGGTGTTGAGCACCAGCACCTTGGCCCCGGTGAGCGCCTCGTCCAGGGCGGTCGGGTCCCAGCGACCCGTGAAGGGGTCCAATTCGAGGAGCCTGACTTCGGCCCGCGCCAGGCGGGAGGCGGGGAGATAATTCTCGTAGATGGGCTCGGGAACGACGATGGTCTCTCCGGGGGCCAGAAGGGAGAGGAGCGTCGCCATGATCGCCTCGGAGGCGCCGCAGGTGATGACGCACTCCTCCTCGGCATCGTAGGCGAGTCCCCAGAATTCCCGGAGATGGCGGGCCAAGGCCGAACGGAGGGCAGGGTCGCCCCATGTCCGGGTGTAGCCGTTCCTGCCCTCCCGGAGAGCCGTGCTGGCGGCATCGAGGACGGCTAAGGGAGTGGGGTAGTCGGGGAATCCCTGAGCCAGATTGACCGCGCCGCACTCCTCGGCCACGCGCGTCATCTCCCGGATCAGGGATTCGTCCATGTGCGCTACGGCGGGATTCAGGGTTCTTTCCATGCAAGGCAGTCTGGCCGGTCGGCTTCTCTCGTGTCAAGGCGAATGGGGCCTCAAACGGAAGAGAGATCCGGCTCCTCCTCGTTACGAAACCACCGCCCGGCTGATGATCCACGGCTTTTGCACAGCCCGAAGATGGATGAAGCGCCGCGCCGGCAGAGGACTGGTCGCGCCGTCCTTCCAAGGCCAGTGGCCGCAACGAGTTGATAAATAATGGCATAATTCCGGCCTGGATGGGCGGGCACCGGTCAGCGGAGGGGCCTCTAGGAACCGGGCTGAACCCCACTTTCCACAGGGAATTCCACAGGCCTCTTCAGGCGGTTGGGAAGGAACAGCTTCCTGAGAAGTCCTTCTGGATGAGTTCTCTGCCGAACGAGGCAGCGCCGCCGCATCCTCGCTATTCACAGAAAACCTGATGCGCTGCATGAGCTCTTTGTGGATTTGCCATAACAGCCACGGGCAGATCGAGAGAGGGATCCAATCGCATGGGGAGTCAGCGGGTCGCCAGCCAGTGCAGGACCTGGGGTTCGAGGCCCCTGGGCGAGGGCTCGCCGAGGTCGAGGTCGGGCGGAAAGCCCACGTGGCCTCCACCGTCTTCCCATCGCACCGAGAGGGCTGGCGATGCCAGGCCCACCCAGGGTTCCACCGCCTCCAGCGGGACCATCGGGTCGTTTCTCGACGCGACGAGAAGGGCGGGCACCTCCAGCCTGGGCAGCAGGGGCCAGACGCTGGCCCTGGCGTAGTAATCGTCCGCTCCGGCGAAGTGGTGCCGCGGGGCGACGGCCAGCTCGTCGAACTCCCGAAGCCGGGAAATGGCCTGAATGGCCTCGGGGGGATTGGGGAGTGGCCGCCTGGCCGCCACGGCGCGGTAGGTGATCTTCAGGGCGGAGAGCAGGTAGGTTCGATACAGCCACAACGCGGGGGAATCGAGGTTGGCCTGGCAGACCTCCAGGTTGAGCGGCGAGGAGACGGCCGCCACGGCGGCGACGCCGTCACCAGGGTATTCGGCGGCATAGCGCAGGGCCACGTGGCCCCCGAGCGAATAGCCCAGGACGAGGACCCGCCGGTACTTTCGGATCTCCGGGCTTAAAATGGCCGCCCGCAGATCGTCGGTGAGGCCGGCGTGGTAGAGGTCCTCCCCGCTTCCGTCCGCGCCGCGGAGGTTCATCCTCAGGCACGAAAGCCCCGCCGCATCGGCGGCTCTGGCGGCCCGGAGCGCGTAGTTGCTCTCGCTGGAGCCGCCCAGCCCGTGGATGACGATGAGCACCGAGTCCGCTTCGGGCTTCTCCCGCAAGAGGCCCGTGATTTCGACGGAGCCGAAATCGGAATCGGGAACCCTGGTTTTCCAAGGTTTGGCCGGCGGGGCCGGCGAGGGACGAAGGGCGTGGCGCAGGCGCGGGGCGATGGTCCAGTAGTGGCCGTTGAGCGACACGACTGCTCCTCCTCACGCGCTATGGTAGCGCGTGCGGGCCCGTTGCACTACCGGCCCTCCTCCGGGGCCCCCAGCTCGCCGAGGGCCCGCTTGAGATTCGCCCCGGCGATATGGTACTGAAAATCGGCGTCCACCTGCTGGGCCTGGGCCTGCGCCAGGTTGGTCTCGGCGTCGAGCAGGTCGGTGATGGTGCCGGCTCCCACCTTGTACCGCTCGTCGGCCATGCGCAGGCTCTCCTGCGCGTCGGCGGTGAGCGCCCTAACGGCCAGGACCGCGTTGTAAGCCTCCCGCAACCTCGCCTGGGCGTTCCAGACCTCCTGGCGGACGGCCAGGGCGGCCTGGTCGCGCTGGTCTTCGGAGCGGCCCAGCTCGGCCCGGGCCTGCGCGAGCGCGTGGCTCCGGGCAAAACCGGTGAAGACGGGAAGCCGGAGCACGATCCCGGCGGACCAGTTCTTGTCCTGGGGAAAATAGGTGCTGTCGAGGCGCCCGTAGGAGGCGTCGAGCTCGACGGTAGGCCCATAGGCACTCCGGGCGGCCCTCACGCTGGCCTGCCCCGCCTCCACCCGCCGTTCGGCGGCCTTGACCTCGGGGCGATTGGCCTGGGCCTCATCGAGGGCCTGGCCAGCGTCGAGGCGGGTGGGAGGTTGAACTTCCTCCCCGGCGTCCTGGATGGCCAGGGGCGTATCGGGCGAGAGTCCCATGGAGGCGGCGAGGGCTCCGCGGGCCACCTCCACGCCGCTGGCGGCATGCACCTGTGCGAGACGAGCGTTGGCCACCTCCACCCGGGCCCTGAGGACGTCCGCCAGAGGGACAGCGCCCACCGCCTTCCTGTCCTGGGCCAGCCGGAGGTGGTCCTCGCTCCGCTTCAGGCTCTGCTTCTCCACCGAGAGGTTGGCCTCGGCCGCCAGCAGGCCGTAGTAGGACGAGGTGACGTTGAGCACGAGGTCCTGCGTGTCCTGCGCGCTGACCTCCGAAGTGGCCTCGCGCGTGGCCTTGGCGCCGGCCACATCCGCCTTTCTCAGCCCGCTGTCGAACAGGGTGTAGCTGCCCTGGAGGCCCAGGCTGTATTGGTTCGTGGGGCCGATGACCGGGGAGATGGTACCGAACGGCAGGTTCTGGATCGAGTTGGGCAGGAAGGCGTGGCTCTCCCACCGGCTGTAGCCGGCCTGGAGGCTGAGCTGGGGGTAGTAAGCGGACCGCGTCCTGCCCTCCGACTCCAGGGCGGCCGTCAGGCCGGCCCGAGAGGCCTTGAGGGACGGATTGTTGGACAGGGCCGTGCGGATGCACGAGTCCAGAGAGAGGGCGGGCGAGGGGTTCGGCGCGGCGCCGGCGGAGGGAGTCGCGGCCAAGACGGCGGTGGCCAGGGCCACCATGGCGGCGGTCAGCATGGGGATGGCGAGGGGCTTGGGCATGGAACTCTCTCCTTAGGCCAGGGTCTTCCGGAACCGGGTCGACGCCAGAAGAAGCAGGACCGTTCCGAGGACCGCCAGGGCGGCCATCTGGGGCCAGAGCACGGAAAGCCCGACCCCCTTGAGGAACACGCCGCGGATGATCACCAGGAAATAGCGGAGGGGATTCAGGTAAGTGAACCACTGCACGACCACCGGCATGTTGGCGATGGGGTAGATGAACCCCGACAGCAGGATGGCCGGCTGCATGAAGAAGAAGGCCGTCATCATGGCCTGCTGCTGCGTGCGGCTCACCGTCGAGATGAACAGGCCCACCCCGAGGGTGCTCATGAGGTACAGGCCGGTGGAGAAGAAGAGCAGGAGAGGATCACCCTCGATGGGCACGTCGAACCAGAAGACCGCCACGAGGCTGATGAGGATGACGTCCAGAAAGCCGATGAGGGCGAAGGGGATGGTCTTGCCGAGGATGAATTCGAGCCGGCCGATGGGCGTGACCATGATCTGCTCGATGGTCCCGATCTCCTTCTCGCGCACGATGGCCATGCTGGAGAGGAGGATGGAGATGACCATCACGAGCAGCGCGATGACGCCCGGCACGAAGTAGTCGCGGCTCTCGAGATTGGGATTGAACCAAGCCCGTTCGGACAGGACCACGGGAGGGGGCGGCGGCGGCTGGCCCGTCATGCGGAGGACCTCCTTGGTGAGGGCCCTCTCGTTATAGCCGGCGGTGATCTGACCGGCATATTTGAGGACGAGGCTCGCGGTGTTCGAGTCGGTGCCGTCGAGGAGGATCTGGAGGGAGGCCTGCCGCCCGGCTGCGATGGCCCCTCCGAAGCCCCGGTCCACACGCAGGACGGCCTTGGCGGTTCCGCGGTCCAGGACGTCCCGCACCTGGGCCTCATCGTGAAGGCGGGCCACCACGTCGAAGTACCCCGAGGCGACGAAGCGATCGAGAAGGTCGCGGCTCTGCGGCGTGTTGTCCAGGTCGTAGACGGCCGTGCGTATGTCGCGCACGTCCGTGGTCACGGCGTAGCCGAAGATGAGGACCTGGAAGATGGGCACCACGATGATCACCGCGCGCATCCGCGGGTCCCTGAGGACCTGGATGAACTCCTTCCTGAGCATGTGCCTCAAACGCTCGAGCATGGCCGCCTCACTCCAGCTTCTTCTTGAATATGATCAGCGAGAGGCCCAGCATCAGAGCCGCGAAGGCGAGCAGGAAAACACCCTCGCTCCAGAGCATGGAGGGCCCCACGCCCTTGAGGTACAGACTTCTGAGCAGGAAGATGCAGTAGCGCGCCGGCACGAGGTAGGTCACGAGCTGGAGCACCTTGGGCATGTTGGAGATGTCGAACATGAATCCCGAGAGGAGGAAGGCGGGCAGGAAGGTGGTCATGAAGGCCATCTGGTTGGCGAGAAGCTGGTTCTTGGCCACGATGCTGATGAGCATGCCCATGGAGAGAGAGCCGAGCAGGTAGATGGCCGCCATGGCGAAGACCAGGAGCACGCTGCCCCGCAGTGGAACGCTGAAGAGGAACCTGCCCGCCATCACCGACAGGACCATGTCGAGCATCCCCACCCCGAAGTAGGGGACCAGCTTGCCGATCACCAGTTCCGATCCCCTGAGGGGCGTGGAGATGAGCTGCTCCATGGTCCCGGTCTCCCACTCGCGGGACACCGTGAGGGAGGTCAGGAGTGCCGCGATGAGCATCATGATCACGGCGATGAGGCCGGGCACGATGAAGTTCTTCGACTCCATCTCGGTGTTGAACCAGACCCGCGCACGCACATCCAGAGGCGGTTTGAGGGCCCGCCCCAGGGTCCGGCGCGCGAGGGCCACCCGGAGCTGCTGCGAGTAACCCTGGACCACCGTCTCCGCGTAGCCCATGGCGATCGCGGCCGTGTTGGCATCGCTGCCGTCGGTGATGAGCTGGACCTCCGCCGACCGCCCCGAATCCAGCCAGCGAGCGTAGTCGGGCGGTATGACGAGGGCCATCAGGGTGCGCCCATTGAGGATGGCGTCCTCGATGGCGCCGTATCCCTCCACGTGGGCCTTGACGTCGAAATAGCGGGAGCCCGAGAAGCGGCTGACGAGTTCCCGGCTCTGCGGCGTGTTGCTCTGGTCCCACACCACGAGCGGCACGTGGTCCACGTCCAGGGTGAGGGCGTAGCCGAAGAGCAGGAGGAGGAAGAGCGGCAGGGCGATGGCAATGCCCAGCGCTCGTGGATCCCTGAGGACGTGCAGGGTCTCCTTCCGGGCCACGGCCAGGGTTCGGCGGAGGTTCATCGCGCGAACTCCTTCTGGCTGCCCTCTTCGCGGTCCCGCTGTTCGATGAGGGAGACGAAGACGTCCTCCAGGCTCGGAACGATGCGCTCGATGCGCATGACCGAATGGCCCGCCGATTCAAGGGCGGCCCTGAGCGGCTGGGAGATGGCCGCGGCGTCGCTGGCGATGACGTGGAGATCCTTCCCGAAGATGGCCGCCTCTTTGACTCCGGCCACCCGCTCCACCAACTCCAGGGCGTCCTGAGGCGCGCTGCAGCTCACCTGGAGGACCTGTTCCTGCATGAAGCGGCCCTTGAGCGCACCCGGCGTGCCCAGCGCGATGAGCTGGCCGCGGTAGATCAGCCCCAGCCGGTCGCAGTACTCGGCCTCCTCCATGTAGTGGGTGGTCACGAAGATGGTTACCCCCCCCGCCGCCAGCTCGTAGATGAGGTCCCAGAAGCTCCGGCGGCTGATGGGGTCCACGCCGGAGGTGGGCTCGTCCAGGAAGAGCACCGGGGGCTCATGGAGCAGCGCGCAGCCGAGGGAGAGCCGCTGCTTCCAGCCGCCGGGAAGGAGACCCGTCCGCATCCGGCGGTGCGGCTCGAGGCCCGCCATCTCCAGCACCCAGGCCTTGCGGGCGGCTTTCTTCTCGCGGGGGATGCGGTAGATGCCGCTGTAGAAGTCGATGTTCTCCTCCACCGTCAGATCTTCGTAGAGGGAGAACTTCTGGCTCATGTAGCCGATATTCTGCTTGATCGCCTCCGGCTGGGTCGTGATGTCGAAGCCCGCCACCGTCCCGGTGCCCGAGGTCGGTTCGAGCAGGCCGCAGAGCATGCGGATGGTGGTGGACTTTCCGGCACCGTTGGGGCCCAGGAAGCCGAAGATCTCCCCTCTCGCCACCTCCAGGCTGACGCGGTCCACCGCCACGAAATCGCCAAATCTTCGGCTCAGTTCCTTGAGCGTCACGGCGAGTGCGAGCTTTCCGGGCAGGTCGCCGTTCATGCCGCTCCTCCGCTGACGGTGGCAATGAAGACGTCCTCCAGGGACGGCTCGGCCACCCGGATTTCGAAGAGGGAGGCGCCGGCCGCGCGGAGGGCCGCCTCCGCGGCCGATCGGCCCCTCTCCGCGTCCTGGACCAGCAGGTGCACCTTGTCTCCGAAGACCGCCACCGAGCCGATACGGGCCGCGCGAAGCACCTTGGAGGACTGCCTGCACTCCCCGCAGCGGATCTCGAGCAGGCTTCCCTTGAGGAGACCCTTGACGCCGTCGGGCGTGTCGTACGCCAGTAGGCTCCCCTTGTGCATGAGGCCGATTCGGTTGCAGCGCTCGGCCTCGTCCAGATAGGCCGTGGAGACGAAGATCGTGACGCGCTCCTTGAGCAGCTGGTAGAGGATGCGCCAGAAGTCCCGGCGGGAGACGGGGTCCACGCCGTTGGTTGGCTCGTCCAGGAAGAGGACCCTCGGGGTGTGCACCAGGGCGCAGGCCAGTCCGAGCTTCTGTTTCATGCCGCCGGAGAGGTTGCCTGCCCTCCGGCGCTTGAAGGGTGTCAGGTTGCTGAAGGCGAGCAGGCGCTCCACCTGCGCCCCGCGCCCCTTCTTCGGGACGCCGTAGAGCTCCGCGTAGAAGTCGATGTTTTCCATCACCGTGAGGTCGGGGTAGAGGCCGAAGCGCTGGCTCATGTAGCCGATGCGTTCCTTGACGGCCTCGGGCTCCTGGCGGACGTCGAGACCGGTGACGAACACTTCGCCCTCGGTCGGATCCAGAATGCCCGTGAGCATCCGCATGGTGGTCGTCTTGCCTGCCCCGTCCGGCCCCACGAGCCCGAAGATTTCGCCCTCGGCTACGGAGAGGGTGAGCCCGTTCACCGCGACGAGCTCCCCGAAGGCGCGGGTCAGGCCGACGGTCTGGATGGCGGGCGCTGATTCGCTCTGGCTCATGGGCGGCTCCGGCTCTCCGTTCGGGGCTTCACGACGGACGCCCCACCTCAATCTCCCCATCCGCCGGCATGCCGGGCTTGAGTTCCTGGTCGGGATTGGAGATGTCGATCTTGATCCGGTAGACGAGCTTGACGCGCTCCCGCTGGGTCTGGACCATCTTCGGCGTGAATTCGGCCTCCGGCGAGATGAAGACGATGCGCCCCTTGTAGGCTTTGCCCGGGTAGCTGTCGGTGGTGACCTTCACCTCCTGCCCGAGCTTGACTCGCCCCAGGTCGGCCTCGTCGATGTAGGCCCGGAGGTAGACGTCCCTGATGTCGCCCACCGTCACCACGGGAGCCCCCGCGGCGAGGACCTCGCCTGGCTCGGCGTTTTTGGAGAGGACCACTCCCGAGAGCGGAGAGACGGCCGTCGCGTATCCGAGCTGGGTCTTCGCCAGATCCAGGGCCTGATTTGCGGCATCGAGCCTGGCTTTGGCCTGGTCGATCTGCTCCCTCCGGTAGCCGCTCTTCATGAGGGCGTACTGTTCGGCCGCGGCGCGCTTCTGCGCCTGGGCCGTCAGAAGGGCGGCGTGGGAGGCGTCGTACTCGCGCGCCGAGATGACCTCCCGCTTGAACAGGTCCTGCTGGCGGGCGTCGTCGGCTTTGAGCCGGTTCTCCTCGGCCTCGGCGGCGTCGAGGCGCGCCTTGGCCTGAGCCACGTCCTCCTTGCGGTAGCCGTCCTGCAGCTCCTTGAGGGCGGCCGCCGCGGCGTCTGCGTCGGCCTGCCTGAGGGCCACCTGCTGGTTGAGGTCGGTGGCGTCGAGGCGTGCTACCACCTGGCCCGCCTTCACCGTGTCGCCCTCGTCCACGAGACGCACGGCCATGCGCCCGGGGACCCGGAAGGAGATCTGCGTCTCGTCGGTTTCGATGTTGCCGGACACCCTGATGGCTCCTCCCGCGTCGCCGCGCCCGCAGGAGATCAGCGCCACTACCGCTGCCAGAGCGGCTCCGGAGGCCGTGAGAGTGGTTCGTCGGTTCATCGTGAGTTCTCCTTGTGCCGGCGGGGATGGGCCGCGGGACGGATAGGACGCTCCTTCGATGGGGGCGCGCCGGGGCGCGCCGCGCCTTTTTCGCAAGGTGGCCGCACCTTGAGGCCATTGAGCAGCAGGTCCACGACGATCTGCGAGGGAGAAGCGGGAATCTCCGGGATGTCGCCCAGGTTGAGGGCCAGGATCCGCTCGCGGATCTGGCGGCCCATGAGGTGCATCACGGTGCCCACGACCAGGAGGATGTGCACCGTGATGGGACCGGCCTTCCTGAGCGTTCCGGCCCGTCTGCCCTCCGACAGGATCCGGCCCTCCCTCCGGAAGAGTTCCAGCAGCTTGGTCATCACGCGGGGGGAGAGGTTCTGCCCGCCGGTGGAGAACTCCCGCACCAGGATCTGGGGGTATTGAGGGTTGCGCCCGACGAGCGCTTCGAAGGTTCCGGCCAGGGCGGCCAGTTGCTCCTCTGCCTCCATCTCCGGTGAGATTCGCCGGTCGAGTTCCTCGAAGAGCTGATCCATCCACCGCAGCAGGACGGCCTCGTAGAGCGCCGACTTGTTGCCCACGTGGTAGTAGAGCATGGCCTTGTTGACGCCGGCGCGCCGGGCGATTTCGTCTACCCGACCGCCTGCGAAGCCCGACTCGGCGAATTCGCGGGCGGCGGCATCGAGGATGGCCGTCCTGGTTCCCTGCTGCTGCGACTCTTCGGCGGCGGCCATGCTTCTCCTTCCTATCGATAACTGGCCGGTTCAACTAAAAGGTTAAACCAACTGTTTGGTAATTTAACGAGGGGAGAAGAACTTGTCAAGGGGAGGGACCGGCCCCTTGTGCGGCGGCAGCGGTCGCCGGTCTTCGCGGCCGGCTGGGGACCGGGCTCACCCGGCCGGTGAGGCGCCCCGCGCCCTCTCTTCGTCGAAGCGCTTCTGGATCAGCGCGAAGGTGCCGGCGAGGAGGTCCGGGTCTCCGAGGTGGATCCCCAGGCTCTTCTTCAGGATCTCCGCCGCGGGTTCGGGGAACCCGTTCTCCACCATGGCGACGTAGCGCGGGGCAAAGCCCGCGGGGTCCTCCAGGTAGAGCTGGTAGTACTTGAGGGCCAGCAGGTGGGCCAGGACGTAGTTCACGTAGTAGGTGGGCACGGTCCAGTAGTGGTGCTTGCGCATCCAGTGCACCTCCAGCTCCGGATACCGCTGGAACCAGGAATCGTAGAGGCGGCCCGTGTCCTCGCAGGCCTTGTCGAAACCCCTCTCGTCCGTGATCTCCCCCGCGGCGACCCGGTCGTAGGCCACCATCTCGAACTTCGCGCGCCGCGCCAGCTCCCAGAGATACATCATCTCGTTGAGCGAGTCCCTGCGGACCATCTCGCGGAGGGCGGGGTCCTTGGCGGTCTTGAGGAGGTGGTCGCGCAGCAGCCACTCGTTGAACATGGCGAAGGACTCGGTCATGTAGGAGGGGCCGCGGGCGAAGAGGAGGGAGCCCCGGTGGTCCTTCACGAGCTGGTAGTGGACGGCGTGGCCGGACTCGTGGGCGATAGTGGAGGCGTCGCCGAGGTAGCCCTGGAAGTTGTCCATGAAGAAGCCGAGGTTGCCCTCGGTGAAGGCGCCCTGGCCCCGGCCCGGCCCGCCGGCGATGTCGATGGAGCCGTGGCGGGGATCGAGCAAGCGGCGCAGGTCGGCGGAGTACTCCGGCCCCAGGACGGCGAGGCTCTCCTCCACGAGCCCCACCGCCTGATCCGCGGTGGTGCGCGGCTGGGGAAGATCGTCCGGCGGGAGCTCCATGTCCCAGATCTCCGCGCGGGCCACCCCCGTCTGGGCCTCCACCTCCTTCATGCGCCACTCCTGGTAAGCCCTGTAGAGAGCCAGGCGTTTCTCGATCTGGCCGAAGAGGTTGAGGATCTGGGGCCGGGTGAGAAAGCGCTCGAAGAGGGTCTCGTCGTAGTAGGTCGGGAAGCCCCTGAGCCGAGCGACTTCGTTGTAGGCCTTCATTTCGCGCAGGAGGCCGAAGCCGGCCAAGTCGCTGCTCTGGCGGAGGGCGTCGTAGTACTGACGGAAGGCCCGCTCGCGGATGGAGCGGTCGGGGTTCCTGATGAGGGTCTCGAAGTCCGAGTGGACATTAAGGGACTTCTCTCCCACGCGGATGGAGGGGAAGGGGTATCGGTCGAAGGCCTTCTGGAAAAGCACGGGCTGCCAGGCGGTGAGGTCTGGGCCCAGCGAGGCGAGGAGGGATTCCTCGCGCTCGGAGAGCGTGTGCGGTCCCATCCGCACCGTCTCCTCGAGCAGGTAGCGATAGGAAGAAAGCCGCGGCTCCGCTCCCTCCAAGGCCTTCAGCCGGGACTCCGTGAGGCCGAGCAGCTCCACGCGGATGAAGCTGGTCCTGGCCTCCAGATCGGCCATCAGCCTCTGGTAAGCCTCGTAAGCCTCCCGGTCGGAGGTGTTCACGGCGGCGCGGAATTCGCCGTAGGCGTATAATTTCGTGGTCAGGTCCTCCAGGTCGCGCTGGAGTTCCATGACGGCGAGAAGGGACTCTGGGCCGTCCAGAAGCTTGCCCCTATAGGATTCGACGCGGCCGATCAGGGCCTTGGCCCGGTCCACGTCGGCCTGCCAGGCCGCCCGGTCGGCGTAGAAGTTCCTGGCGAGGTCGAACCGGTAGAGCCGGCGCTGGTCGCCGGGCAGGGGATCGAACGCGTCCCCGGCCGAGGCCAGCAGCGGCAGGCAGAGGGAGATCAACATAACCAACCATGACCAACGCATCCCCACCTCCTTCTTCACGGAAGCCCAGTCTAGCATGGGGCTTCAGCCTGAACCGGCCGCTGCCGCCACCGGCCGGTCGGTGCACCGGACACCCCCGGAGCCGATGATGGGCCGGAGGGCGTACCTCACGGAGCAAAAGAGGATTAACGGGCGGGGCCTGGCCGCGGTGTGGCCGGCGCGCTATCCGGCGGAGCTGCTGTGGGCCCACGGACTCTGCGCCGGCGAGGTGTGGGATCCGCCCGGGGATGTGGAGCTGACCTTAGCCCACCTCCAGAGCTTCGTCTGCCCCGTGGTCAAGAGGGGGCTGGGCCTCTATCTCTCCGGAACGCTCGCCCCCGTGGACCTCTTTGTATTTCCCCACACCTGCGACAGCCTGCAGAACCTCTCATCGCTGGTGAAGGATCTGCTTCGCGAAGAAAAGCCCTGCCTCGCCTGGTATCCGCCGAGGGGCTCGGGACCGCAGGCACTGGCCTACGCCGAGAGCCAGCTGGCGAGCCTCTCCCAGGCGCTCGACCGAGTGACGGGGCCCATGCGGGATGGGGCGCTGGAGGAGGCCGTGGCGTGGGGAGCGCGCCGGGACGGCCTCTTGCGGGACCTTTACCGCTTGCGAGCGGAGGCAAGGCTCCGCGCCAGCGCCACCGAGTTCTACGAGGCGGTCCGCTCCTGCGAGTACCTCTGGCCGGAGGAGGCGCTGGCCCGGCTGGAGGCCTTTCTGCGCGAGCGCCGCGCTGAGCAGCCCCTGAAGGAGGGGGTGCCCATCCTCCTCTCCGGGGTGCTGCCCGCCCCGGCTTCGCTTCTTCGGTGGCTGGACGGGGAAGGGATACGGATCGCCGAGGACGACCTGATCGCGTGCGGGCGAAGGGTCCTTCGCGAGCCCCCGGAGTTGCCAACAGATCCGTGGGCGGCCCTGGCCCGGCGCCAGCTCGCCTGGCCCCCCTGCTCCACCGCCGGCTCGCCCCTTCCGGAGCGCATCGCGTTCCTGCGCCGCCTGGTGGAGCGCTCGGACGCCCGGGGCGTGATCTTTCTGGCCATGAAATTCTGCGAACCCGAGGGCTTCGAGCGGCCGGCCCTAGTCGAAGCCTTGCGCGCGGAGGGGGTGCCCCTCCTCCAGGCCGAGAGCGAGCTGGAGCCTGAACCGCCCGCTTCGCTCGTGACGCGGATCCAGGCCTTCCTGGAGTCAATTCCATGAAACCCTGGTCGGATCTGCGCTTCGCCTTCATGAGGGGGGCCGGGCTGGACTGGATGACGCGCCTCTCGTCGGGGCCCCGCCGTCCGCCGGCGTCCCGGGAGCCCTTCTTCGGGCCTCCGCTAGAGAGCCGGCACGAGCTGCGCCGGATCATGACCCGGCACTACGGGCTGGCCCGGTACGTCAAGGGGGTGCGGCCCGTGGCGTGGGTCACGAGCGGGGCGCCGGTGGAGCTGCTCAGGGCCTTCGGCTGCTACACCCTGTATCCGGAGAACCACTCGGCGGTCTGCGGCGCCCGCCGCATGGGCCCCGAGCTCTGCGAGGTGGCCGAGGAGGCCGGATACTCCCTGGACCTCTGCTCCTACGCCAAGGTTGACCTCGGCCACGCCCTCTCGGGCAGAACCCCGGTGGGGAAGCTTCCGGCGCCCGATCTGCTCTTCTGCACCAACAATATCTGCCAGACCGTCCTCTACTGGTTCAAGGCCCTGGCTCACCATTACCGCATCCCGTTCCTCCTCGTGGACACGCCCTACGTCCACGGCGAGCCGGATGAGGCCGCCCTGCGATACGTGGGCGACCAGCTCCGGGCCCTTGTGCCCGAGCTGGAGCGTATCACCGGCACCGATTTCAGGGAGGAGCGCTTCCGGGAGGTTCTCCTCTCCTCCCGCAGGAGCGCCGCGCTGTGGGGTGAGGTGCTTTCCACGCTCCAGGCGAGGCCAACCCCCATGACCCTCTTCGACGCCTTCGTCCACCTCGCGCCGGTGGTGGCCCTGCGCGGTCTCCCCGTCTGCGAGCGCTACTACGAGGGGCTCCTCAAGGAGCTGAAGGAGCGGGTGGAGAGGGGTGTGGCGGCGGTGCCGGGAGAGCGCCACCGGCTCCTGTGGGACAACATCGCCGTGTGGTTCGCTCTCCAGCCGCTCTCCCGCCTCTTCGCCGAGAACGGCTGCGCCCTGGTGGCGGGCACCTACACGCACGCCTGGGCCGAGCCCGCTGTGCGCATCGACGAGAAGGAGCCATGGGGCTCGCTGGCCCGGGCCTACGGGCTCATCTTTCTCAACCGGGACCTGGAGAACAGGCTGAATCTCATGGAGCAGATCGCAAAGGATTTCTCCGTGGACGGGCTCGTGCTCCACTCGGCCCGTTCGTGCAAACCATACTCCCTCGGGCAATACGGCATTCAGCGCGCCTTGGAGGAGCGGCTGGGCGTCAGGAGCGTAGTTCTGGAGGCGGACATGACGGACTTCAGGAGCTGGGCCGAGGCGGCGGCGCGGACCCGGCTGATGGCCTTCATCGAATCCCTGGAGGCGGCGTGATGGCCTCCCTCTACGGCGGACTGGACGTGGGCTCCATGACGGCCAAGGCGGTGGTCCTGGACGCGGAGGGGCGGCTGCTGGGCTGGGGGATGGCCGAGACCACGCCCCAGCTCGCCGTCTGCGGGAGGGATGCGCTCGATGGGGCCGTCTCCGCGGCGGGGGCACGGAGCGAAGATCTGGCGTTCGTGGTGGGCACGGGCTACGGGCGCGAGGCCCTTCCTTTCGTCCAGAAGCGGGTGACGGAGATCACCTGTCACGCCCGGGGGGCCTGCGCCCTCTTTCCGGGCGCCGCCCTCGTGGTGGACGTGGGGGGACAGGACAGCAAGGCCATCAGGCTGGAGGCCTCGGGCCGGGTGCTCGCCTTCGCCATGAACGACAAGTGCGCCGCGGGCACGGGCCGGTTCCTCAACGCCATGGCCGCGACGCTCCGCACGGGCATCGAGGGGCTCGGCCCCGCGGGGAACAACAGCACGCGCGAGCTGGCCATGTCCTCCACCTGCACGGTCTTCGCCGAGAGCGAGGTCATCTCGCTCATCGCCCGGGGCGAGGCGGTGCCCGACATCGCCCACGCCGTCCACCGCGCCATGGCCAAGCGGCTCGCCGGGCTGGTCCGCCAGGCGGGCGTGGGGGAACCGGCCGTCTTCACGGGAGGGGGGGCGCTCAACGTAGATCTGGTCCGGTGCCTGGAGGAGTTCCTCGGCGTCTCCTTCCGGATCCCCGAACGCCCCCAGCTCACCGGCGCCCTGGGCGCGGCCCACCTGGCCAGGGAGGCGGCGCCGGTCCGCTCTCTCTGAAACCCTTGCCCGTATGGCGGGCGTATACTACCAAGTGGCCGAAATGCACCCGGCGGGCCTGGGTGCGTCTCGGCCTGGGGCTCGGAAAGCGGGAACACAGGCAGTTTGTGAAAGGGAGGTAGCGCATGAAATGCACCGTAACGTCTCTGATGGCCGCCGCGGTGGCGTCCCTCTTCTTGGCGGGGGCGTCCGTCCAGGCTATGGACCGTTCCAAGATACCCGACCAGGACAAGTGGGACCTTTCGGATGTCTATCCGACGGACGCCGCGTGGGAATCGGCCAAGAAGGACCTCGAGAAGCGGCTCCCCGAGGTGGCCCAGTACAAGGGCAAGCTAGGTAGTTCCCCGAAGGAACTGCTAGGCTGCATGAACCTCCTCTTCGATCTGAAGAAGGAGTTCACTCGCCTGGCCACCTACGCCTCCCAGAAATCGGACCTCGACGTCCGGGACGCCCACGCCATGGAGATGAGACAGTCCCTGGATCCCCTGGGCGCGGAGTTCGGAGCCAAGACGGCGTGGGTGGATCCGGAGATCCTGGAGATCCCGAGCGCCAAGATCGAGGCCTTCCTGAAGGAGGAGCCCGGTCTCGCGATCTACAAGCCGGTCATCGAGGACATCATCCGCCTCAAGCCGCACACGCTCTCGCCGGCCGAGGAGAAGATCATGGCCGATGCCTCGCTGGTGTCGGGAACGCCGGATTCCATCTTCAGCGTCTTCTCGGACGCCGACAACCCGAGGGCCACGGTGACCCTCAGCAACGGCGAGACGGTCAAGCTGGACGCATCGGCCTACACCAAATACCGGGCCGTGCCCAACCGGTGGGACCGCGAGTCCGTCTTCCAGGCCTTCTTCGGCAACCTGGACCAGTTCAAGGGCACCTACGGCACCCTCCTGAACGGCGAGGTGGACAAGGACCTCTTCTTCGCCAAGGCCCGCAACTACAAAGACTGCCTCAGCTCGGCCCTCGACGGGCCCAACATCCCGACGGTGGTCTACACCAACCTCCTCAAGAACGTCCACAAGAACCTGCCCACCCTCTGGCGCTACCTCAAGCTGCGCCAGCGGATCATGGGGCTGGACCAGCTCCGCTACTCGGACCTCTACGCGCCCATCATCAAAGAGGTGGACGAGAAGTACACGGCGGACCAGGCCAAGGACCTGGTCCTGAAGGCCGTGGCGCCTCTGGGCCAGGACTACGTGGACGTGCTGAAGAACGGGTACGCGCATCGCTGGGTTGACTTCTACCCCTCGCCGGGCAAGCACAGCGGCGCCTACAGCAACGGCGCGGCCTACGACGTCCACCCCTTCATGCTTCTCAATTTCAACGGCAGCTACGAGGACGTCTCGACCCTGGCCCACGAATCGGGCCACACCATGCACAGCTATTACTCCAACAAGACCCAGCCGTTCCCCACGAGCGACTACACCATCTTCGTGGCCGAGGTGGCGAGCACGTGCAACGAGAACCTTCTCATGGACTACATGCTCAAGCACACCGACAGCGACGCCATGAAGCTCTTCCTGCTGGGCAGCTACGTGGACAACATCCGCCAGACGCTCTTCCGGCAGGCGCAGTTCGCCGAGTTCGAGCTGAAGATCCACCAGATGGTGGAGAGCGGCCAGCCGCTCACGGGCGAGAACCTCAACAAGGCCTACGCCGGCATCATCAACGATTACTACGGGGTGGACAAGGGGATCACCGAGATCAACCCGGTCTGCTACTCCGAGTGGGCCTTCATCCCGCACTTCTACTACAATTTCTACGTCTATAGCTACGCCACTTCCATCACGGCGTCCACGGCCATCTCGCAGATGATCATGGAGGGCAAGCCGGACGCCGTGAAGGACTACCGGAAGTTCCTCACCCTCGGAAGCTCCCTGCCCCCGGTGGAGGAGCTCAAGGTGGCCGGCGTCGATATGACCACCGATGCCCCCTTCGACATCACCATGAAGGCCATGAACAGGGCGATGGACCAGATGGAAGCCATTCTCAACAAGATGGACGCCAAGAAAAAGGCCGCTCCGGCCGGCAAATAGCGCAAGCCAAACGGAAACGCGATGGGGGGCCGCGAGGCCCCCTGTTCGTTTCTGGGCTTCTGTCAGGCGGGCGTACCGGCGGCCCTCAGGGCAGATCGAAGAGGAGAAGCTCCCCAGCAGGCGAGGCGGAGAGGTGGAGGGACTCCTCGCCGCTCACCGCCAGCCCGTCGCCCGATCGCAGGTCGAGGCCGTTCACCTCCACCGCGCCCGTGGCCACCTGAACCCAGGCGTGGCGGCCGGGCGCAAGGGGGTGCTTCACGCTCTCCCCCTTCTCCAACTTCGCCAGGTAGAGGCTGGCGTCCTGGTGGATGGTGACGGAGCCTTCGCGGCCGTCGCGCGAGGCCACGAGTTGCAGGCCCCCAGCCGTCGGGTCGGGGGGAAAGGCCTTCTGCTCGTAGCTCGGCGGCAACCCCTTCCGTTCCGGAAGGATCCAGATCTGGTAGAGGTGAACGGGCTCCGTCTCGGAGGCGTTGAATTCGCTGTGGGTCACGCCGGTGCCGGCGCTCATCCGCTGCACCTCGCCGGGCCGGATGACCGAGCCGTTGCCCATGCTGTCCTGGTGGCGCAGGGCGCCCTCCAGGACGAGGGTGATGATCTCCATGTCGTTGTGCGGGTGGGTGTCGAACCCTTCTCCCGGCGCCACCCGGTCCTCGTTGATGACCCGCAGGACTCGAAAGCCCATGTGGCTGGGATCGAAATAACCGGCGAAAGAGAAACTGTGATAGGTATCGAGCCAGCCGTGGTCGAAGTGGCCTCGGTCGCTTGCTTTGCGTGTGGTGATCATGTCCGCCTCCATATTGCGGTGATCCGACAGCCGCGAAGGTCTGGGCCGCCGTAACCTGGCGGCCCGGCCGGCTGCCGGAGCGAAAGTCGAGGATGATGCCGGAAGTCTCCCTCTGCTGCCTTCCGTGCCGCCTGCGTTCCGCCTAAAGATCGATGGGTTCGATGGTGGCCACGGCCGAGGGGTCATTCCGCCACACGGCGGGGTCCGCGTCCACGTAGAGTTCGATCTCGATGCCGTCGGGATCGGTCACGTAGAGCGCCTGGCTCACCCGGTGGTCGCTCGCGCCCAGGATCGGGACGCCGTGGCTTTCGAGGCGATCCCGCCAGGCGCGCAGTTCCTCGATGCTGTCGCCCACCTTGAAGGCCACGTGGTATAGGCCCACGGAGCGGGGGTGGGGCGAAGGAGCCCCCGCCCCCACTTCCTGCAGGGCCAGATCATGATGGTTCTCGCCCAGAGAGAAGAAGGCCATCCGGCCCCCATAGCGCGCCACCTCTCTGAGGCCGAGCACCTCCCCGTAGAAGCGGACCGAGCGCTCCAGTTCCCGGACCCTCAGGACCACGTGGCCGAGCCGCTTGACGCGCATGCTTCACCTCGCCCCTTTCTCGCTCCAGATCACTTGGCGCACAGCCTAGCGGCGATCTCGGCCACGTGTTTGCCCTGGAAGCGGGCGATAGCCAGCTCGTTCTCGCTGGGCTGGCGCTGGCCCTGGCCGCCCGTGATCGTGGAGGCGCCGTAGGGAGATCCTCCGGTGATCTCGTCGAGCGTCATCTGCCGGGCCTCGGAGTAGGGGACGCCCACCACCATCATCCCGTGATGCAGCAGCGTGGTGTGGAAGCTCAGGATCGTGCTCTCCTGGCCGCCGTGCTGGGTGGCCGTGGCCGTGAAGACGCTGCCCACCTTGCCGATGAGGGCGCCCGCGGCCCAGAGGCCGCCGGTCTGGTCGAGGAAGTTGCGCATCTGGGCGCACATGTTCCCGAACCGCGTGGGAGCGCCGAAGAGGATGGCGTCGGCCTCCGCGAGCTGATCGGGGGCGATGACGGGGACGTGGGCGAAGGTCTTGCGGGCCGCCGTCGCACCGCTCTTCTCCAGGACTTCCGGGGGGACGAGCTCGGGGACCTGGAAGAGCTTCACTTCGGCTCCGGGAACCTGCCGTGCCCCTTCGGCCACGGCTTCCGCCATGCGGTAAATGTGGCCGTACATGCTGTAGAAAACGACGTAGACCTTCATGGAATGACTCCTTTTCTGGATAGGGCCAGGGGAACAGCGAATAAGGCAGGCGAGAGGGCCCTGTTCATCACGCCTGCCCAGAAGTTCATGGGGTGCTCAGCGACCCTTGGCCGGCTTGTCCAGGCTGAAGGCCCCGGGGCCGTTGGCGGCGACCATCAAGAGGCCGCCCATGATGGCAAGGTTCTTGAGGAAGTGGATCTGCATGTCCTGCCGCATGGCTCCCGTGAGGGCCCAGAAGTCATGGAAGATCAGCGTGGTCGGAATGAGGAACAAGAAGAGCAGAAGCGCTCCCCACCTGGCCTTGAATCCCAACAGGAGAGAGAGCCCTCCCAGCGCCTCCGTGAGCAGGGCCAGCACGAGCAGCACCGGCACCGCCGGCATGCCCTTGGAGGCCATGAACTGCTCCATACCCGAGAAGTGGGTGACCTTGCCAAAGGCCGAGAACAAGAAGATGACGGAGAGCAAGATCCTTCCGATCAGAGGGGCGTAGCGTTCCAATGACCGATCCATGTTTCACTCCTTTGGGGGCTCGGTGCCCCCCTTGTGCTGTTTCACGCCCAGGCCGAGGGAACGACAGAGCCTGCGCAGATTCTCCTGTTCTCGCGGTGAGAGAACGGCCATCTCGCCTACGATGAGTGTCAGGTGCTCCCTGAAGACGCGCTCGATGAGGCGCCGGCCCTCGAACGTGAGGCTCACCGTGACGTAGCGGCGGTCCGATCCGTCCCGATCGCGGCGGACCAAGCCCTGCTTCTCCAGGTTGTCCACGACGAGGGTGATGTTGCCGCCGCTCCTGAGCAGCTTGCTCCCCAGATCACGCTGGCAGAGCGGGCCCAGATGGAGCAGGGCCTCAAGAGCCCCGAACTGAGTCATGGTCAGACCCTTGCCCGCCAGATCGCGGGTCAGACGGGCGGAGAGCGACTCCCCGGCCCGCATGAGCGTGATGAAGGCGTTCAGCGCTCTCTCTTCCTCTTCCGTGCCCCGGTAGCGGGTTGGCATGATCACCTCGTCGTAAGATCACATTAAATCGTTTCGACTTGAAGTATATTCCCGGCTTACGAAGAGCGGTCCACACTGGAGCGAAGGTTGGCCGATCGTCTCTTCATGGGGTATTGGCCGGTGCGAGGCTCGATGGGCCGTCCGGTGTGGGGAGAGGTCACCTCCGTGCTACACTTCGGTGGGATCTTCGATGACAGGACCGGCGCGTTGTCCGGGGGCCGCGGGAGCGAGGGCCGAACAGCTCCGCGGAGCGGGACCGCCGGCTGAGGGGAGGGGATCATGGCGCCCGGCGGGATCGAGAAACTGTGGAAGACCGAGGACTGGTGGTCCGTATGGTTTGGCATGGGGCTGGTTCTCTTCGCCCTCGCCGCCTTCTGGTCCGGGGGGTCCATCCAAGGGTGGGCGGTGACGCCTCCCAAGTGGACACACCTTTCGGCCGTCCCCCAGGATCTGGCGCAACACGCCGCCGGTTACCTGGCCATCTTCCTGCTCTTCGGAGTGGTCTTCTCCCTATCCATGGCCATCATGGGCCACTCCCCCAGGAGGTTCGTCCCGGGTTTCGCCCTTCTCTTCGTCGGCTCCCTGGTGATCTTCTACGCGGCGGGCTGGAAGGTGATGGAGGAGTTCAACGTGGAGGCCCCTCTCCTCGCCCTCATCGCGGGGCTGGTCATCTCCAATACGCTGGGCATTCCCGAGTGGTGCAAGGAGTGCCTCTGCACCGAGTACTACATCAAGACGGGCATCGTGCTTCTCGGCGCAACCCTTCCCCTTACCCTCGTCTTCTCGGCGGGTCCCGTGGCCTTCCTGCAGGCCACCATCGTCTCCGTTACAACGTGGCTGACGATCTACCTGGCCGCGACCCGGCTCTTCAAACTGGAGCCCAAATTCGGAGCCGTGCTGGGAGCAGCAGGGGCCGTCTGCGGTGTCTCCGCCTCCATCGCCGTAGGCGGGGCCGTGAAGGCCAAGAAGGACCACATCTCCATCGCCATCGCCGTGGTGACCGTCTGGGCCATCGTCATGATCTTCGCCCTCACCATCATCCTGAAGCACACCGTTCCCAACCCCATCTCGCCGGGGGAGGCGGGGGCCTGGGTGGGCAACTCGGAGTTCGCCGACGCCGCCGGATTCGCGGTAGTGGCCGAGCTGGCCACCCGCTTCGGTGATGCCCCCATCAACGCTTTCACGCTGATGAAGGTCATCGGCCGGGACATCTGGATCGGGATCTGGTGCCTCATCCTCTCCGTGGTGTCGGTGGTTTTCTGGGAGGACGGCGGTGGGGCCAAGGGGCGGGTGGGAGCAGGCATCGTTTGGGAACGCTTCCCGAAGTTCGTGATCGGATTTCTCCTGGCGTCGGTGGTCATGAGCCTGGTCGCGGGCCGTCCTCCGACCGGCCATGGAGGGGCGGCGAGGATGGAGGGGCGATTTCAGGGCGCGGCCCACCAGGCGGACTTCTCCTCCTTCGCAGTGCCGCCCTCGCTGGCCGGCAAGTTCACGATTGACGCCGTGAAGGGGGAGCTTGGCTTTTCGGGGACCATGACCCGCGAAGAGCAGCGGCTTCTGGAGGAGGCGGCCACAACCCAGGACCAGCGCTGGGCCATCGCCGCGCTGGCCCGTTCGAGCAACTGGTTCGAGAGCGTTCTCACGCCCAAGGTGATCGCCCCCATCAAGAAGTTGCGCTCCTGGGCCTTCGTGCTGTGCTTCCTCTGCATCGGCCTCTCTACGCGCTTCCGAGACCTGGCGACCTTCGGCCTCAAGCCGTTCTGGGCCTTCACCATCGGCGTGCTCGTCAACGTGCCGCTGGGCTTCATCCTGACCACCGTGGTGTTCGGGCGCTTCTGGTCCAAGCTCTGAGGGAGGCGCTGCCATGAGGGAAGACCCACGCGCAAAGGGGAACGGGCCAGGAACCTCGCTTCCCGTCCTGGCGGCGGGTGCGGCGGTGCTCTGCCTGTTGCTCGCCGCAGCAGGAGCCCGTTCGCTGAAAGCGACCCCCTCCTACCTCGGCGGCCTGGCCGTGCCGCGAGGAGATCTCTCCGGCCTACCCAACTTCGCCCGGGTGTCCGACGGCCTCTATCGGGGCGCCCAGCCCACGCGGGAAGGGTTCGAAAGCCTGAAAGCCATGGGTGTGCGAACGGTCATCAACCTTCGGGACCACCACAGCGATGCCCCGCTTCTGGCGGACCTAGGCATTCGGTACGTGGAGATTCCCTGCGACGCCTGGCGCATAAATGATGCCCCCGTGGTCCTCTTCCTGAAGCTGGCCACCGACGCGGCCTGCCAGCCGGTCTTCGTGCACTGCCAGCACGGTTCCGACCGCACCGGCGTCATGGTCGCGGCCTACCGCGTGGTGGTTCAGGATTGGGATCCGGCACTGGCGGAAGCGGAGTTGCCGAACTTCGGCTTCCACCCGGTCTTTTTGAACCTCAGGCGTTACGTAGCGGGGCTGGATAGGGCCAGGCTGCGCGGGGAGGTGCGGGAAATGCCCGATCCGATGATTCCTGCCGGACCCCAACTCCCCCAACCGGGCCCCGGAAGCCTACAATGAGGCACATGAGCCGAGGTTCGACGACATTCCCCGCCCTGATCTGGCTGCTGGTCCTGTTGGCGGTGGTGCTGTGCCTGCCCCTGCTCTTCCTGGGGACGATCTTCGTCCTCTCGGCCTTTCACCCCGACGCGGTGGCGCAGGGCAAGAGCCTTCCCAGGGCGGCGATCGGCGGGATCCTCCTGCTGGGAGGCCTGCTGCTGGCGGCCCTGGCCGTGGTCCTCGCCCGCAACGCCTCGCGGAGCACCGGCCAGCCGGGGGATCTCTCCGGCGGCGTGGCCCGGGGGCAGGAGCCGCCGGGAGAGATCAATCTCAAGGCGCTCAACTGCCCGCACTGCGGCGGCCAGGTGGATGCCTCCACGGCGCGCCTGAATCCCGAGGGGACGCTCACCCTCACCTGTCCCTACTGCAAAGGCTCCTTCCTGATCCAAGAGGAGCCCAAGTGGTGATCGCGGCGAAGCCGACATCACCATCTCGAGGGTTTCCTCGAAGGCGGTCCCCGGAGCGATCGGGTGGTGCCGGTTGGGCAGTATGGGCGGTAGCGCGGAGTACATAGAACCCGCGACCCGTCGGAAGGGCTTCTCTTGGAGGGAGAGCGACGGGGATGACTCGCAAAGCGGCGCCCCGCCGCTGAGGGTACCGGGAAGGTGCGGCGAAGGCCGACCGCTTCGGAGGGGGAAAAGGTCATGAAGAGACTGTTCGTTGCCCTGGTGGCCCTGGCGGTGGGCCTCGCTGTCCTGGCCGATTACCGGTTCGAGGTACCGCAGAACCGCAGCGTCGTCGAGGTGAATCGCGACGCCTCCATCACCATTCGGTACGCCATCACCTTCCGGAACCAGGGACAGCCGATCGACGTCATCGACGTGGGCCTCCCCGACGGCCAGTACGATCTGAAGGGGGTGAAGGCCGACCTGGATGGGGCGGCCCTGACGGATATCCGGCCCTCTTCCTACCTCCAGTATGGGGTGGAGGTCCATCTGGGCGAGAGGGCCATTCCCGCAGGCTCCGAGGGAACGCTGCACCTCTCGGCCGTGGCCAGGAACAGGGTGTTCCCCGACAGCAAGGACTCCTCCTACGCCAGCCTGGAATTCAGTCCCACCTGGTACGGCTCCCAGTACACCTCGGGGACCACTCTCCTGGTCTGCAGCTTCGTTTTCCCCGAGGGCGTGGGGCCCGACGACCCCCGCTACCACGGTACGCCTTTCACTTCGGCCCGGGTGGAGCAAGGCCGGGTCATCTACACGTGGGACATGCCGAACGCCTCTCCCTCCCGCCAGGTCACCTTCGGGGCGTCGTTCCCGGCCAAGGTCATGGAGCGGCTGGCTGCCGTTCCGAAGGGGCCGGGGCCGGCCGCCAGGATGGCGGCAGCCCTGGGGCAGCTCATCCTCGGTGCCTTGCCCTGCGTCTTCATGGCTGGTTTCTTCGGCCTCTTCATCCTGGTGATCGTCCAGTCGCGGCGTCGGCGCCTCAAATACCTGCCGCCCAGCATCGGGATGGAGGGAGTGGAGGTGCGGAGGGGGCTGACGGTGCCCGAGGTAGCCGTCCTCATGGAGGAGCCCGTGGACAAGGTGATGGCCCTCCTCCTCTTCGGCATGATACGGAAGAACCTCCTGAAGGTGGTGGGACGAGCGCCGCTGAAGCTGGAGCTGGTACCGGGGGAGGCCCCGGCCGCGGACTACGAGCAGGCCTTCGCCAAGGCCGTTCAGGACGACGGCCGAATCAGCGAGAAGGAGGCGGTGGCGGTCCTGACGGACCTCATCAAGCGGGTCCAGGAGAAGATGAAGGGCTTCAGCCGGAAGAAGAGCGTCCTCTACTACCGCGAGATCATGAGGAAGGCGTGGGAGCAGGTGGGGAGCCAGGACTACGCCCAGGCCTTCGAATGGATGCTCCTGGACAAGGAGTTCGGCCAGCAGGCCGCGCAGCGTTTCGGGAACAACCCCATGCCGCTCCCCGTCTGGTGGGTGCCCTTATACACCGGCCATACGGCCGGAACGGCGGGGGGAGGAGTGCCCGCTCCGAGCCCCGTGGCGGCGGCCAACACCGTCGTGACGGGGCTGGAGGGGTTCGCCCACGACCTGGTGAACAGCGTCCCCGGCCTCGCCACCAAGGTCACCCAGCAGACGAATCCCGTGCCGCAGTCTTCGGGCCACGCCTCGGGAGGAGGCTGCGCCTGTGCTTGCGCTTGCGCTGGCTGCGCCTGCGCCTGCGCGGGAGGCGGAAGATGAACGGCCCGAAGGGAAATAGGCTCGACCTGGTGCGCAGGAGTGAGGGCAAAGGGAGGATGCCATGGGGCTGAGAGACCTCTTCAGGAGACCCGAGCGGGTCAAGGTGGGACTCTACCCGGGGACCCTCATCGTGGAGGGGACCACCCACCGGATCCACCTCCGGGTCGAGCCCTCGGGAGCCGGAGTCCTTACCCTCGACGCCAGCCGCATCCTCCACCTGAACCCCACCGCGGCGGAGATGGTGAAGCACCTGGTGGACGGATTGAGCGAGGCCGAGACGGTGGATCTCATGGCCCGGCGCTATCGCGTAAAGCGCGCGGTGCTGGAACCGGACCTCTCGCGCATCCTCCAGGCGGTGCGTAGGCTCTCCGCCACGGACCAGGTCTGTCCCCTGTCGGACCTGGGGATCGAGCTCATCGAGCCCTTCTCAACCGCCATGAGCGCCCCGCTGCGCATGGACCTGGCCCTCACCTACCGTTGCCAGAACCGGTGCAGCCACTGCTACAACCAGGAATCCAGGCAGGTCTCCGAGCTAGACACGGCTGGTTGGAGGCGGGTGCTGGACGCCTGCGAGTCGGCGGGCATACCGCACGTGGTCTTCACGGGAGGCGAGCCCACGCTCCGCGACGACCTGCCCGCGCTGGTGGCCTACGCCGGAGAGCTTGGGCTGGTCACGGGCCTCAACACCAACGGGCGGCGCCTGCGGGACGCCGCCTACACGGGGGCGCTTCGGGAGGCCGGTCTGGATCACGTCCAGATCACCCTGGAGTCGGCCGATCCGAGCCTCCACAACGCCCTGACCCGATCCGACTCCTTCGAGGAGACCCTGGCCGGGCTCCGCCAGTCCAAGGCTTCGGGCCTCTTCACCCTGACCAACACCACGCTCACGCGGGTCAACCTGCCCGGCATCGAGAACCTCGTGGATCTGGTGGCCGCCGAAGGTCTCGGCACCTTTGCCGTCAACGGGATGATCTACTCGGGCAAGGGCAAGAGCTCGGGCATCGACCTCACCTCGCGGGAGGTCGCACCCGTTCTGGAAACGCTGGCCCGTCAGGCCCGCGAAAAGCGGCTCCGCTTCGTCTGGTACACCCCGACGCGGTACTGCGAGTTGAACCCCGTGGAGATGGCGCTCGGCGTCAAGCAGTGCACGGCGGCGAGGCTGAGCATGGCGGTGGAGCCGGACGGAACGGTCATCCCCTGCCAATCCTATTACGAAGGCGTAGGCAACCTTCTGACCGATTCGTGGGAGTCCATCTGGAACCACCCCCTCTGCCTCAAGCTCCGTCAGCCCCAGAAGCCCCTGCCCGAGTGCGAGGCCTGTGAGCACCTCAGCCTCTGCGGCGGCGGGTGTCCGCTGGAGGCGGCCCATCAGAAGCTCTATTGCCGGGAAGTGGCCAGCGGGGGGTGAGGGGAAGGGAGCCGCCGCAGGGCGAGGGGGAGCGGGGGAACGGAGAGGTTCCCCCGCGCAGAGGGCAACCCGCGCAAGAGCAGAGAGGAGCAGCGAGCCCGGCGAAGGCCGGGGGAGCGCCGAGGAGGGCCGGCCGAGGCCCTCCTTGGGGAGCGCTTGCGCGACGCGGCGGCGGGTGTCCGCTGGAGGCGGCGCACCAGAAGCTGATCTGCCGGGAGGTGGCCAGCGGGGGGTGAGGGAGATAGCGGAGCCGCCGCAAGACGTGGCGGGGAGTAAGGCGGGGAGAAGGGGGCCAGGAAGAGGGACCCGTCACCCGGCCAGGCCCTCCTAGACCGGTTTGTAACGTCGGGGATCGTTGGGAGGGGGATGTTTCTCGGTCTCAACGGACGAGAGCCGGCCAGGGGCTTCGCCACGGCGGTTCATCCATCCGTCCAAAGACTCCACCTGCTCCGCCAATCCGAGGTAGCCTTCGGCCATGGCGTGGAGCTGTGCGGCATACTCGCGTGCGCGCAGGGCCGCCTCTCTCGGGCCTGACCGGAGGCAGGCGGGGCAGAGTTCACCCATCGGCTCATCGCCATCGTAGAGCACGGCGGCCTCGGAGCCGGCCTCGAAGAGTTCTCCGCAGAGCAGGCAGCTGACCAACCGTTCCTGTTCATCGGCCGTGACGGCCCTCACGTGCAGATCATCCATGCTTCGCTCCTCGGCCTTCCATGCTAGTGTTGTGTCCCTGGATTGTGTTTACCATGGCTTTTTCCTGGGACACAACACTTCCCAAGGGGCTCCGCCCCTAGGGCGTCCGCCCGCGGGGGCTGTTACCCCGAAGGAGCGGGGAGGCTTCCTCCCAGCACCCCTCCGTGTGCTGTCTCTCACATGCTTCAATGGTCAACCCATTTTAGAGACAGCGCACTAGCACGGGCCCAGCGCGCGGCTGGTGATCGAAAGCGGGGCCGAGTCTCTTCCTCAAGCACGGGGCACGCCCCTAGAAATGGGGCGGCCCGCCCTTGCGGGCGGGCCTGTGGAAGGGGAGGGAGGGATTGGGTTCGGAGGGGCCGAACCTCTCGGCGCCTGGGACGTTGTCCTCGGCACCGAAGGTTTTCTTGAATGCATCACGCATGCCAGTTCCCCCGAGGAGGGGAAATGACGTTTTTTCAGCTCATTGTGAAATGTGAAGGGATGAACCGTGCCAAAGCGGCCGGGGCATCGGGGCCCGGATGTGCCGAAGCGGCACACCCATCGAGGATGGGTCGGAACGGACGAAGGGAGGGCTGCCCTGGATGGCGGAACCCACGTGGAGAACAGGGGCTCTCCCCATTTCCAGGAGGCCCTCGGCAGGATCGGCGGCCATCGCTGATGACACCGACTGTGCTAACCTCAAGGCCCGGACCCCGATGGGATCCGGCGGAGGGAGCATGGCGGAGGAGGCGGGACGGGGAGAGGGATCAGGGGCGCTCGATCACGAGGTCTGGGCGGCCTGTCCCAACTGCGGGGGAGAGAACCGCTGGGGGCTTCTGCAGCGGCTGAACGTCTGCTCCTACTGCGACTCGCGCCTCCTCTGGCCGGAACCGGAGGGAGAGAGGCGCTTCCTTCTGGCCGAGGACCGCATCCGATCCCGGGACGACTTGCTCGACGTGCTCCAGACCTACGACGCCGTCCGGGAGCAGGCGCGCCTGGCTGGGATCGCCCAACAACAGTCGCGGCGCAACGATGCCCCCTCGCTCCTGACGGACATGCAGGAGGCAAACCTTCCAGCCCTGGCCGAGATCAAGGCGAAGCGCCGGGGCCTGTTCGCCCTCAGGGGCTACACCAGGATCTACGCGCCCTACCTCATGGTGTCGGTGTCCCTGGGCTTTCACGTTCTGGGTCGCGTGCCGCCGGCGGATCGGAAGGCCTTCCAATCCCTCTTTTACGTGGCCGATGATCTGTTGCCCGCCTACGGAAGCGATTGGAATTTCAGGGATGCCGGTCTGTGGGTCTCCCACCTCCGCTTCCGTCCCCTGTCCGGCGAGGACCTGGCGAAGCATCGCTTCATGCGGCCCCAGGCGGCCGACGCGGACCCCGGCCGCGTCGCGAAACGCTGGCTGCGGCAGGGCAGGCTCCTGGAACCCGATCTTGCGCCCATCTTCTTTGACTCCGAAGTGTTCGCTTCTCATGCATGGTGGGTCTACCGGCCCTACTACTACGTGCAGGCGAGCACGCCGGAGGGATTGGGCTGGTTCCTCCTGGACGGTCAATTCCGCACGCTGGCGGGTTACCCCAAAGCGGAGGAGGTGGAGCGCGCTGCAGCGAAGGACTGGCCGGTGATGGGCCCCGATGACGTCCGGCCGCCCGCGATCCACGTGGTGGCCTTCCGCTGCCCTGAGTGCGGATGGGACGTAAGCCCGCAGGGAGGTACGGAGCATCAGCTATGCGGCAACTGCGGGCGGATGCTGCGGGCGGCGCCCGGCGGGCTCCAGGTGATTCCCTATCGCACCGTCGGACAGGGCTGGTTCGGCGACGCGCCCGGCGAAGGGGGCCGTGCCTGGCTCCCCTTCTGGCGGATCGAGGGCACCTTCACGCTGGACGGCAAGCGGTACTCGACGCCCTTCCAGTTGCTGGATGCCGTGCTCGGGGAGGGAGCGGCTCCTGCCGGCCTGTCAGGCGCCTTCTGCGTACCCGCCTTCGACACGCTGGCGTATCAGGGATACGGCGGCTGGTCGCTCTCGGCGGCTGCGGGCCTGGCCGCCCCGGCCGCGGAGGCGGAGGAGGCCCGGCTCGTCCTGGAGATAGCGCTGGGTAAGACGGACCGGGTCCTTCCGCCGGCGCTCGAACCCGCCGATTGGGTTCCGCTGGCGCCTCGCCTGCTGGCGGAGTTCCTGCCGAACCAGGCGCAGGTGCGGCTCAACCCCATGGTCCTGCGCCTCCTGATGACCACGGAGTTCGCTTTGGGATCGGCGGATCTGATCTACGCCCCCTTTCCGCTGGGCGAAGCGGGCGGGCCCGTCGTGATGGGGCCCGGCGGCGCGGTAGGCTGGCCGCCGCTCATGAATGGGGCTTTCCCTCCCGGCCTCTACCGCTCGGTGAAGCGTTGGATGGCCAAGGCCGTACCGAGGCCCTGAGGCCGAGATGGCCGGCGGGGCGCCACCTTTTCAAGCCAGGGGCCGCGGGATAAAGTAGCCTGTTCCCGGCCAGGGGCGCCGAGTTGGCCTCCGACGTCGGCGCGGGGTGCACGGAGGGAGGCAGGTCCCATGAATCCCTATCTCATCGCGATCATCCAGGGCATCGTGGAGGGACTCACGGAGTTCATCCCCGTCTCGTCCACTGGCCACCTGATCCTCACCGGTAGCCTTCTGGGCTTCACCGGCGAGGCCTCCAAGAGTTTCGAGATCTTCATCCAGCTCGGCGCCATCCTGGCGGTGGCCTGGCTCTACCGGCGACACCTCTGGCAGATCCTTTGGCGCTGGCACTTCAAGCGGGACCAGGGGGGGCTCAACGTCTGGCACATGGCCCTCGGCATGATTCCCGCCTCGGTGGTCGGGTTGCTGGGCTTCCACGCCATCAAGGCCTACCTATTCACACCCACCACGGTCCTCATAGGCCTCGTGGGAGGGGGGATCTGGATGATTCTCGTGGAACGGTTCCCGCGGCCGGTCTCCGCCCCCACGGCGGATTCCGTCACCTACCTCCAGGCCCTCGGCATCGGCTGCTTCCAGTGCCTCGCCCTCTGGCCGGGCTTCTCGCGCTCGGGCGCCACCATCGCGGGGGCCCTCCTGCTCGGCCTCGGGTTGCGCGCCGCGGCGGACTTCTCCTTCATGCTTGCCGTGCCCGTCATGGTGGCCGCCACGGGCCTCGACCTCTTCAAGAGCGCCTCGAGCCTGCCCTCCTCGGACGTCGGGATGTTCGCGGTGGGCTTCCTGGTCTCCTTCGTCGTCGGGTGGCTGGCCGTGGTCTGGTTCCTGCGCCTCCTGGTGCGGGTGAAGCTCACCCCCTTCGCCTACTACCGCTTCGTCGTGGCGGCGGCCTTCGGACTCTACTTCTTCCGATAGGGGGCGAGCCAGGTAGCGGCCCGGGGAGGGAAGTTGAATACGCTCAGGCCGTCGCCGTATCAGTTCGCTCGGACCCGCCCCATTCGCCTGGCCGTCTACCGGAAGGCCCGGCTCTCCTTGCGGCGCCGAGTCCTCGATGTGGGAGCCGGAGGCGGAGAGGTCGCGGCGGAGATGGCCTCCCGCATGGGCCGGAAGGTATGGGCGCTGGACCTGGAACCGGCCATTCACGGGGCGGCCGGAGTCATCCCGGTCGCGGGCACGGCGGCGGCCCTGCCCTTCGCCGACGGGTCCTTCGACGCGGTGGCCTTCCACTTCGTGCTCCTCTGGTTGAATGATCCAGTCGCCTGCCTGAGGGAGGCCCACCGCGTGCTCGCGCCGGGCGGCGTGGCGATGATCCTTTCCGAGCCCGATCTCACTCGCCGCGAGGATGAGCCGGACGCCGGACTGGGCGCGGCCCTGAGGGCCGCCGTCCGAAGAGCCGGGGGGCACCCCGACGCGGGAAGCCGGCTGGCTGGCTGGCTTTGGCAAGCGGCATTCAGGCCGGACCTGTGCGAAACACCAGGGGAGTGGGTATCCACAGAGGATCCACAGGAGACCGACTGGGAGATCGAGTTCCTCGTCTCCACGGGAACGCTGGGCAGCGAGGAGGGGACCCTTCTGCGGAAGGCCATGGAGATGGGCGGGCCATCACGCGTCCGGCTTCCCATCGCCTTCGGCTGCGGCTGGCGAACCTAGGGGGTATTTCCAGAGTCTTCCCCTCCGCGACGACCCGCAGGCCGTGATGCGGGCTGTGCCCGAGTGGGGGATGGCCTCGCCCGGAGCGCATAGCGGGTCCTCTGGCAAAATCATCACTTGCCTTCCTCCGTTTGCACCGTTATATTCCAATATGACGATATGAGGAGGACCAATGTACAGGGAACTGGAAAGCACGCTAAAGGCGGCCGGGGATCGCAGCAGGCTTCGGATCCTCCATATGCTGGCCGAAGGCCCGCTATGCGTCTGCCAGATCGTGGCGGTTCTAGATCTCACCCAGCCCACTATCAGCAAGCACCTGTCGGTGCTCAAGAACGCGTGCCTCATCGAGGACGAGAAGCGGGGCAAGTGGGTCTTCTACGAGATCGCCAGGGGGATCAAGAAGGATCCCGCGCGGAGGCGGCTGCTGAGGCTCATCGAGAAGGCGCTGGTCAAGGATCCGGAAGCCGGGCGGGACCTCAAACAGGCCGGGCGGGAGAAGGCGAAGGATCGGCCGGCAAGATGCTCCGACGAATCCAGTCCACGGAGCAAGGCGGGCGTCGTCTCGGCTGGAGGCCGGCCATGAAAGAGCGCGTCGCCCAGCGGCTCTCCTTCTTGGACCGCTATCTGACGCTCTGGATCTTCGCGGCCATGGGTGCGGGTGTCGCCACGGGCTACCTTGCGCCCGGCGTGGAAGGCTTCATCGATCGCTTCCAGGTGGGCACGACCAATCTTCCCATCGCCATCGGCCTGATCCTGATGATGTACCCGCCCTTGGCCAAGGTGCGCTACGAGGAGCTGGGTGATGTCTTTCGGAATGCAAAAGTCCTGGGGCTCTCACTGGTGCAAAACTGGATAGTGGGCCCCATCCTGATGTTCGTGCTCGCCGTGTTGTTCCTGCGAGGCTACCCGGAATACATGGTGGGTCTCATCATGATCGGGCTCGCGCGCTGCATCGCCATGGTCATCGTGTGGAGCGAGCTGGCGCAGGGCGACACGGAGTACTGCGCGGGGCTCGTGGCCTTCAACAGCGTGTTCCAAGTGCTTTTCTACAGCTTGTACGCATGGGTCTTCATCACGGTGCTGCCGCCCCTGGTGGGCCTCAGGGGGATGGCTGTGCACGTGAGCATGGGCCAGATCGCCGAGAGCGTGTTCATCTATCTCGGAGTCCCCTTCCTGGCCGGAATGCTCACCCGCCTCGTCCTGGTGAAGGCCAGGGGCAAGAGCTGGTACCACGAGCGGTTCATTCCGAAGATCAGCCCCATTACGCTCGTGGCGCTTCTCTTTACCATTGTCGTGATGTTCAGCCTCAAGGGCAACCTGATCGTCCAGATTCCGCTGGACGTGGTGCGCATCGCCATCCCGCTGCTCTGCTACTTCGTCCTCATGTTCCTCGTGAGCTTCTGGATGGGCAAGAAGGTAGGGGCGACCTATCCCCAGACGGCGACCCTTTCGTTCACGGCCGCCAGCAACAACTTCGAGCTGGCGATCGCCGTGGCCGTAGCGGTCTTCGGCATCAACTCCGGCGAAGCCTTCGCGGCGGTCATCGGGCCACTGGTAGAGGTCCCCGTGCTCATTTCCCTCGTGAACGTGGCCCTGTCCTTCCGGCGCCGCTATTTCACCGATCCTGCAGAGGCCGCGACATGAGCGGGAAAAGGCGCGTGTTGATCCTGTGCACCGGCAACTCCTGCCGGTCTCAAATGGCTGAAGGTTGGGTGCGCCACGATCTGGGAGATTTCGTCGAGGTGTTTTCCGCGGGCACAAAACCCACCGCGGTCCACCCCCTCGCCGTGGCGGTCATGGCCGAGGCGGGTGTGGACCTCTGCGGCCACCGCAGCAAATCGGTCTCGGAATACTGGGAACAGTCCTTCGATCTGGTGGCCACCGTCTGCGATGCCGCCCATGAGGCGTGCCCGGCCTTTCCGGGGGCGGCCCGGCAGGTCCACGCATCCATCCCCGATCCGGCTCCCTTCGGCACCCAGGGAGAAGCGGCGCTCACGGAATTCCGGCGCGTGCGCGACCTGATCCGCGAGAAGGTCGTGCCCCTCGTGCGGCGCGAGCTGGCGCTGTGACGAAAGAGGCCGCACCGTGGGGAATGAGGGAGGAGAATCGCAACAAGGGAGCGGCGGAAGGGCGAGGCGGCGGAGAACCATTTTCTCCTCTCTCCGTCTCCTCCTTGAACAGGTTGGAGTGCACTGAGAGATCGTGAAGGGAGTCCGGCATGAACGATGATTCGATCAAGAGGTCGGTTCGAGAGCACTACGCTGATGTGGCCAGGGGTGGCTCGCCGTGCTGCGGCCCAGCCGCGCCGGGCTGTTGCGGTCCCGGTTCCGCCAGCGCAGTGGGCGAGGCCATCGGCTACAGCCGGGAAGACCTGAGTGCGGTGCCGGAGGGCGCCAATCTGGGCCTGGGCTGCGGGAACCCCCTGGCCCTGTCGGACCTCAGGGAGGGCGAAACGGTAGTGGACCTGGGTTCTGGAGCGGGCTTCGACTGCTTCCTCGCCGCGCACCGCGTGGGGACGGCAGGGCGCGTCATCGGAGTGGACATGACTCCGGAGATGATCGAGCGGGCCCGAGCCAACGCCTCGAAGGCCGGCCTTGCCAACGTGGAGTTCCGCCTGGGCGAGATCGAGCACCTGCCCGTGGCGGACGCCTCCGCCGACATGATCATCTCCAACTGCGTCATCAACCTCTCCACCGACAAGCCGCAAGTCTTCCGCGAGGCCTTGCGGGTCCTCAAGGCGGGCGGCCGGCTCATGGTGTCCGATCTCGTGCTCTTGCGGCCACTACCCGAGAGCGTCCGAGGATCCGTCGAAGCCTACGCCGGCTGCATTTCGGGAGCCATGCTCAAGGAGGAGTACCTCCGAGCCATGGCCGAGGCCGGCTTCAGCGAGGTCGAGCTGGTGGGCGAGGCTCCCTACTCCATCGGTTCCAGCAATCCCGACACCTCGGAGCTGGCCGCGCTGGCCGAGGGACTGCCCGCCGAGGACGTGGCCACGGCCGCCGAATCGGTGGTGAGCGTGAAGGTCAGGGCCGTGAAGGGGACGTGAAGCCGGACGGCTCCCTGCCAATCCGGAGCGAGGCGGGAGGTCGCGCGCGGGCCGGGAGGAGGCTCCCGACGCGCCGCGGGATTGGGAGATATGCCAAAGGGAAAGGAGCCGGGTGGAGGAGAGAGGCGAGATGACGCCCGAAGTACCGTTGTTGGAATTGATCGCACAGACGCCCTTCGCCCATCTAGGGCCGGAAGGGTCGCGGAGCCTGGCTGCCCTCTTCAGGCCCAGGCGACTGGATAAAGGAGCCGTCGTCTTCCTGGAGGGAGAGACCGGGGGTTCCTTCTTCGTCGTGGCCGACGGGCGCCTGAAGGCCTTCCGGCGCCTGCCCGACGGCCGTGAGATCACGGTCTTCGTGATCAAGCCCAGGGAGTTCTTCGGTTTCCTTCCGCTCTTGGATGGCGGCCCCAGGCCGCTCTCCGTGGAGGCTCTCGAGCCATCGGCGATTCAGGAACTCGACCGGGCGGCCTTCCTGGGCTTCATCCACGAGAACCCCACCTTCTGCACCCACCTCATGGCCTACCTCGCCGGCCGGCTGCGGGGCTGTCTGGACCAGCTCAGCCTCGTGGGGCAACAGGGAGCTCTCGATCGGACGGCGCGGGGACTGCTCGCCCTCGTTGAAAGCACGGCCTCCGGCATCGGAGTCGCCTACGCCCGGCTCCCCTTCACGCAGGAAGAGTTCGCACGCACGCTCCACCTGGCTCCGGAAAACCTCTCCCGCGCCCTCGCCAGACTTCGGCGGGAGGGCCTCATCGAACGAGAAGGCAGGGGCTGTTTCCGCCTGCTGGACGTGGAAGAGCTGAGGCGAATAGCGGGGGAATAGGGGACAGGGGACGGGGGACAAGGGGAGTAAGGCTAGTAGGCAGAGTCGTGCCGCCCTCAGAACCATGACCGGCGCCTCGTAAACGGCCTGTCGCGCCGGGGCGGCGCTCCCACGGGCGAAATGGCATCGCGGGATTTGGGGCCAAGGCCCCGCCTTGAGTGGGCAGAGGCCATTGGTGTTACGATAGCCGCACAACCGGATGGACCCCAGGGAGCCGGCAGAAAGTCTCGATAGACCCTGATGGGCAAACTTTCCAGGCGAGGGGGCGATGGGGGAAAGGTCGGGACAACCCGCCACGGAACGGCCCCCAGAATCTGTACCGAGAGGGGCGGCCCTGCTCTTGGGCGGCGCGTCGTTGGCGGTGGTGCTATTCCTTCTCTTCGCCCACTGGCAACGCCTTCAGACTCTCGCCCTCTGGCAGGGGCGGCTCACGGCCGTGGCGCAGGACCGCGAGGCTACGGTTCTTCGGTGGCTCGACGAGCGGCAAGAGGACGCCGTGACGCTCTCCTTCTTTCCCATCGTCCGCCACCTGGCCACCGCTTCCGCGGGACCGGAGCAAGAAGCGGAAGCCGCTCATCTGCGGGAGATCCTCGCGGACATGGTCCGCCACGACCACTACGTGGGAGCGGCGCTCGTGGGAAGCGGCGGAGACCCGGTGACGTGGGCGGGGATGCGGCCCTCCCGGCAGGCGCTTGCCTTCGCACGGGAGGCTGGTGAGAGTGACACCGCTCCCCGGCAGCGTTTCCTGGACGAGACGGGACGACCTCTGGTGGCAACGGTGCAGGTGGTGCGAGAGCCCGCCGGCCCAGTGGCGCTGCTTCTTCTGTCGGACCCTGCGCACTGGCTGTTTCCCTTCTTGGCCAAGCAGCCCTTCCCCACGGGGAGCGGCGAGTGCCTGCTGGTGAAGCGGGAGGGGGCGGGGGTGCGCCTGTTGAGCCCCTCGCGCGAGGGCGCAGCGGGACGGCTCGTGGCGGAGCCGGCCGCCTCCTTGGCGGTCTCCAAGGCCGCTGCGGGCACGGAGACCTTCGGCCTGTTCCACGATCTGGATGGCACGGAGGTGCTGGCTGCCACGAAATATCTTCCCGGGCCCGGTTGGGGGCTCGTCGTCAAAGTGGGGCGCTGGGAGGCCATGGCCCCCTATCGCCGCGCCCTGGCGGTCGGCTCCTTCCTTCTTCTCGCCGTCTTCCTCATCGGCGGCGCGTTCCTATACGCCTACTTGCGGCACAGGCGCCTCCTGGAGCTGGGCCGGACCCTCGCCGAACGCGAGCGGACCCAGGCACGCGAGGCCCTCCTGGCCCGCGTGCTGGCCACGCAGGTGCAGGCTCAGCAGGCCATGGTGAGGGCCGGGAGCATCGAGGTGCTGCGTCAGACCGTCTGCCGCCTGCTCGTGCAGGAGGCGGGGCTGAAGATGGCCTGGATCGGCCTCAAACAGCCTGGCACCTTTCGGCTGGCCCCGGCCGCTGCCTACGGCATGACGCTGGAGGAGATCCAGACCATCGAGGTCAGCTGGGACGAGAGCCCCCTCGGCCAGGGCTCCATGGGGACCGCCGCGAGGACGGAGCGCCCCTCGCTCCACCAGGACCTTCTGAGCGAGGCGCGCTTCTCGCCGTGGAGCAGCATCATGGAGCGCCACGGCTTTCGCTCGGTGGCGAGCTTCCCCATCGTGGTGCGCGGCGAGGTGGAGGGGGTGCTGGCCGTCTACTCGGGCGAGCGCGAGGCCTACTTTCCCGAGCTCGTGGAGCTGCTCTCGGGCCTCGTCTCCGACCTCGCCTTCGCCGAGGAGGCGCTGGAGGACCGGCTGAAGCGGGCGAAGGCCGAGGCCGAGCTGGAGGAGAGCCGGGCCACCTTCCAGACGCTCGCCGAGTCGGCCCACGCCGCCATCTTCGTCTACCGCGGCGAAGAGTTCGTCTATGCCAACCCCGAGGTCTGCCGCCTCACGGGCTACGAAGCGGAGGAGCTGCTGGGCCGAAGCGTGCTCTCCATCGTCCACCCCGAAGATCTGCCCATGGTGCGGGCAAACCTTCAGGTCCGCGGGCGGGGAGGAAGCGCATCGCCGCGCTACGAGTTCCGCGTGGTGGCGAAGGGGGGACAGGCTCGCTGGATCGACTTCACCGCCGCGGCCTGCGACCTGCGCGGCGAGAAGGCCGTTCTCTGTACCGCTTACGACATCACCGAACGCAAGCGGGCCGAGGAGCGGCTCGCGGAATCGGAGCGGCGCTACCGCCACTTCTTCGAACGGAACGTCGCGGGAATCTACCGCAGCAGGATGGGTGGGGGTCTCACGGAGTGCAACCAGGCCTTCGCCAAGATGTTCGGTTTCGAGTCTCCCGACGAGGCCGTACTCCTCCCGGCGGAGTCCTTTTACGCGGCTCCGGCTGACCTCGCGGCCTTTCGGGAGAAGATGCTGCGCGAGCGGACCGTGACCAACCTCGAAATGCGCTACCGGCGAAGGGACGGCCGCCCTCTCTGGCTCCTGGAGAGCGCCGCCCTGGTGGAGGACGAGGCGGGAGGCCCTCCGCTCATCGAGGGGACCTGCATCGATATCACGGAGCGCAAGGAGCTGGAGGAGGCGCTGGCCCGCGCCAAGAACCTGGAGACGGTGGGGATGATCGCCGGCGGCGTGGCCCACGAAGTGCGCAACCCCCTCTTCGCTATCACGACCATCGTCACGGCGCTGGAGCGCAAGCTCAAAGACCACCGAGAGTTCGGCGAGTACGTCGGCCACATCCTCGACCAGACCCGCCGCCTGAACACGCTCATGAACGACCTGCTCACCCTCGGCAGACCCGTGGAAGAGGCGGCCTTCGTGCCCGTGCGCCTGGAAGAGGTTCTGCGCCAGTGCTTCGAGCTGGCGCTCAAGAGCGCCTCAGGGGAATGCCCGTGCGCGCTGGAACTGCCCTCCGGGCCGCTCGCGGTCATGGGCTCCTCCGACAAGCTCGTCCAGGTATTTCTGAACCTGATGGAAAATGCCGTCTCCTTCACGCCGCCCGGGGGGCGGGTGATGGTCCACGCCCGGTGCGAGGAGGAGCACGCCGTCGTCACCGTCGCCGACGAGGGCCCGGGCATTGCAGGCGAGCTGTTTCCCAGGCTCTTCCAGCCCTTCCAGACGGGCCGCCAGGGGGGCACTGGGCTGGGGCTCGCCATCGTTCGAAAGATCGTCCAGGCCCATCACGGCACCGTCCACGCCGTCAACAACGATCCGCCGCCCGGTTCCACCTTCACCGTCGTGCTTCCGCTGATGGTGGGTGGAAGCGAGCAGGGGACGCGAAAGACGATGGAGGGTGGAGAGTAGAGGGCGGAGGAGCGAGGCGAAGAACCCTCTTCTGCCCAACTCCCAAATCGAAAATCCGTAGTCCCCAATCCCACCTCTCCCTTCTTGACGGGCGTCAAGGCGCCCGGCGCCGCCGAGGCGCACCTTGAGACCGAAGGCGCGCTTGGGCGCCTTTTTCAAGGACGGAGAACATATGGTTATGGATATATGGCCACGACAGCTTCAGGGGGCGGGGAGCCGGGAGAGCCTGGCGCGTCTCTTCGGGGATCTGTCGCATCCGCTGCGGCTGGCCATCGTGATCCGGCTGCTGTCGGTGGAGAAGGAGTGCGTCTGCAGCCTGGCGCACTCTTGCCGCGCGGACCAGCCGACGCTCTCGCGGCACTTGCGAATCCTGAAGGACCACGGGGTCGTGGCGGACCGCCGCGAGGGGGCGAAGGTCTTCTACCAGGTCGTTGACCCGAGAGCGTCGGCCATCCTAAACTGCAGCAAAATAGTAGGACCGGATCAGGGCAGGACACGCCTGAAGCAGGAGGGGCCATGAACAGAGTCTGGAGGGCGGCGGCGGGCGCGTGCCTGCTGGCCGCGGTGATTTGTATGCCGGTTCATGCGGCCGAGCCGTTGAGCCTTGCGCAAGCCGAAAGCACGGCGCTCTCAGCCAATCCCGCATTGCAGGCGGCGAAGCTGGATGCGGTGGCGGCCGGAAAGCGAACGGCGGAGACCTTCGGGCGCCACTTCGGCGAGCTGGATGTGGTCGGCGTCTACAACCACTTCGAGCGAGACCGCATCGTCGTGCCCATGGCCGAGGAGCTCTTCGTGGTTCCCGCCCTGGGCATGAGCCAGCTTCCGTGGGACCGCAACCAGGTCCACTACGGCCTCACCTGGCAGGTCCCACTCCTGGCGGCCGGGGGGCTCCACGAGGGCGACCGCATCGCGAGGCTCTCGCGAAACGCCTCCGAGCACCTGGCCCTCTTCACGCGGGACCAGATCCGCTACAACGTCCGCGCGGCCTACCGTAACGCGCTCATCGTCCAGCACGCCATGGAAGCGGCGCAGGCCTATCGGGCGGCGCTGGAGAAGGATGAGTCCGACGCGCAGCTCAAGGTCAAGGTCGGGGCGTGGGCTCCCGTGGACGCGGCCAAGGTCACCTACGCTCTGCGCGGGGCCGAGGCGCAGGTGGCCGAGTTCGCCGCCCAGTCGGAAACGGCCCAGGCCACCCTCGCGGCTCTCATGGGCCGGGAGCCTCCCGCCGGAGGCTACGACCTGGAGGAGGTCGAGGGAGAGCCACCGGCGCCCGCCGCGTCTCCGGATGCCAATACCCGGGCAGCCCTTTCGGGACGGGGCGACCTGCTCGCCTCACGGGACGCCACGCGCATCTTCGAACACAAAAAGCACCTGGCGCTGGAGGCCTTCTCGCCGCAGCTCGTCCTGCAGGCCACCTACCTCCGCAACGACGCGCCGTCGCTCAGGGATCCCCTCGACACGAGGGAGTGGACCCTCATGCTGAAGGTGCCACTGTTCAACGGCCTGAGCCGCGTCTACGCCATCCAGGAGGCGGATGCCACTCTCTTGGCAGCCAAGCAGCGGGAGCGCGCCAAGGAGCTGGAAATCACCACCCAGGTGGCCGACGCCCAGGGCCGCCTCGAAGCCGCCAAGGCGCTCTACCAGGCGGGGAAGGCGCAGCGGGGTCTGGGCCGGGAGGTGGCCCGCGTAGAGCACCTAAAGCTGGAGCAGGGAACGGGGAAGATGGAGGACTACCTGGCCGCGAGGGGAGAGGAGCTGGCGGGGGAAACGGCCTACTGGCGGGGCCTCTACGCCTACCAGAGCGCCGTCGACTACCTGGCCTTCGTGACCGCACGGGGAGGAGATCATGAATAAGAAGCTGCTCGCCATCCTGATCGTCGTGGCGGTCATAGCCGCCGGGGCGGCCGTCATCGTTCATAAGCGATACGTCCTGAGGCATCTGCTGCCGCCGCCCAATCCCCCGATTCCGGTGAACACGGCGGTGGTCAAGGACGGTTCCGTGGGAAGCGCGGTGGACACCGTGGCCCTCGTCGTCTCGGAAACCTCGGCCACGGTTTCGGCCCAGGTGTCTGGGGCGCTCCTGGAGGTCCGCTTCCGCGAGGGCGACGCGGTCAAGAAGGGCGAGGTCATGGCCCGCATCGACCCCAGCGTGCTGGAGGACTCCGTCCAGGCGGCCCAGGCCCGCCTCTCCGCAGCGAAGGAGGATCTGGCCAAACAACAAGCCATCTACGACCGCGACAAGATCCTCTTCGACAACCAGGCCGTCGCCAAACAGGCCTTCGACGTCAGCGGGGCGCAGCTCGCGGCCGTTAAGGCCGCCGAGGTCGGCGCCGAGAAGGCCCTCCAGAGCGTCAGGACCTTCCGCGGCTACGCCAACGTGCCCGCCCCTTACTCGGGCGTGGTGACGGCGCGGCTCGTGGAGCCCGGCGATCTGGCCGCTCCCGGAAAACCGCTCTATACCCTTCAGGTCCCCGGTTCGGTGAAGCTCATCTCCAAGCTCTCCCAGGAGACCCTGGCGGCGCTCCGGGCGGGTGACGCCGTGACCTTTTCCGGCGCAGGCCAGAGCCTGACCGCCCAAACCTCACGAATCTATCCCGCGCTCGACGCGGCGCACCTGGGGACGGTGGAAACCGATCTGCCCCAGGCTCCATTCGGACTCCAGCCGGGTGCCACCCTCGCCGCGCACTATGCCTCCACCCCCAAGAGCGGTCTCGTGGTGCCCTCCTCGGCTCTCCTCCAGGGGCTCGGCGAGACCCTCGTGATCCGCTTGAAGGATGGCAAAAGCGATCCCGTGCCCGTCGCGGTGACGGGCGAAAGCGGCTCCGAGGCCACGGTGAGCGGCGCCATTCAGCCGGGAGACGTCCTGGTGACGGGCCTGCCTAGCGAACTCATGGCCCTGACCGCCGGAACGCCGCTGGCCCCCCGGGGGAGGTAGCCATGCGCCTGGTGGAAAGCTACGTCAAGAAGCCCCACCTGCTCCTCTCCATCGTCCTGCTGCTGGCGGTGGTGGGCGTGGTGGGCTTCTTCAAGCTCCCCGTCAACCTCTTCCCGGACAGCGAGCGGCCCCAGATCGCCGTGGTCACCGTCTGGCCCGGCGCCTCGGCCGACGACGTGGATTCGGACGTCAGCCGGGTCATCGAGAAGGAGCTGAAGACCGTCGAACTCGTGCGCCGCGTGACCTCCACCTCCAACGACGAGGTCTCGGTGGTCATGGCCGAGTTCCGCTACAGGAAGGGCCTCGACTCTGCGGCCACGGACGTCTCGAACTCGCTCAACAAGATCCGGCCCCTCCTGCCCCCGGACATCCGCCCCTTCCAGGTCTACAAGGTCTCCTCGGCCACGCCGGCGGTCCTCACCCTCGCGCTGACGCCCAAGGAAGGCTCCCACCTGGACCTCTCCATGATCCGCCAGCTCGCCGACAACCCCATCAAGGAGGCGCTGCTGCGCCTTCCCGACGTGGCCAACGTGGAGGTATTCGGGGCTTACCAGCCGGTCATCCGCGTCACACTGGACCCGAACAAGCTCCAGGCCTACCACCTGAGCCCAGGCCAGGTCGTGCAGGCGCTGAACGCCTGGAACCGCAATACTCCCGAGGGCCTTCTCGTCACGGACCAGAGCCACATTCTCCTCAAGAACGAGGGGGAGTTCAAGCGGCCCGAGGAGGTGAGCGACGTCGTCGTGAGCGCGGGGGCCGGACCGCCCATCTACCTCCGCGACGTGGCCACGGTGGAGAGAAGCATCCAGGAGCGGCTGTCGGCCTTCCACGGCAACGGGGCGGCGGCCATCGGCATCAACATCCAGCGGGCCCTGTCGGGTTACGCCCTGCCCACCATCGCCTCGGTGACGGCCCAACTGCCCACCCTTGAGCGGCAGTACCCCGGGATTCACTTCGCCATCGCCGACACGCAGGGCGAACTGATCCACACGAGCGTCTCCAACATGGTGGACGCCCTGCGCGACGCCATCCTCATGACGATCATCGTCATCTTTCTCTTCCTCGCGGACGTGCGCGGCATGATGCTGGCGGGCATCTCCATCCCCTTCACCTACCTCATCACCTTCGCCTTCATGTGGCTCTTCGGCTTCGAGTTCGACCTGGTGACGCTGACGGGGGTCATCCTCGGCGTAGGCATGCTCCTGGATGACGCCATCGTCGTCCTGGAGAACATCGAGCGGCACTACCACAAGCTCGGCAAGGACATCCGGGAGGCGACCATCGGCGGCACGCAGGAGGTCATGCTCGCCATCCTCTCGGGCACTTACGCCACCGTGGTGGTACTCCTCCCCATCATCTTCATCGGCGGCTTTGTCCAGACGGTCTTGAGGCCATTGAGCCTCACGCTCTCCATCGCACTCGTCGCCTCGTACATCGTGTCCGTGACCATCCTGCCCATCCTGGCCCCCTTCATCCTCAGGCTCGGCGGTCGCGTGGAGCGATGGAAGTGGGAGCTGAAGCTCGACCAGATCGTGACGGGCAAGATCCTCCATGGCATCCAGGAGTTCTTCGTTTCGGCCGTGGATTTCGCCCTAGGGCACAAAATCTTCTTCATCCTTCCGGCCATGATGCTGCTCGTGCTGACGGGCCGGGTGCTCATGCCCCTCATCGGGCGGGACCTCATGCCGCCCATGGACACGGGCATTTTCCGCGTCACCTTCGAGGCCTACCCCAACACCTCCCTGGAGGAGACGGAGGCCCTGCTCTCGAAGGTGGAGGGCGCGATCCAGAAGCAGCCTGGCGTGACCATGATCTCGTCCACCCTTGGCTCCGAACCGGGCATCCTCTCCTTCGGCTCCGGCCGAAACCCCCAGCAGGCCTTCATTACCGTGCACCTCGTGAACCGCTTCCAGCGCAAGGAGACGATGTGGCAGATCGAGAAGGCGGTGGAGGACCGGCTTCTCAAGATCCCCGGGATCCGCTTCCCGGCCGCGTTCGACTATGGCGCCACCCCTCTCTCGACCATCCGTTCCACCGTGGACCTCATGATCTCGGGTCCCGATCCCAAGGTGCTGTCCCAGCTCCAGCAGGAGGTGGCGAAGCGGGTCAAGACGGTCGGAGGCCTCACCGCCGTGGTCCCGACGTGGACCCTGGACCGCCTGGAATACCGGTTCTTCCCCGACGCCGACCGCATGGCCATCTACGGCACCGACGCGGCCATGGTCGCGGCCCAAGTCAGCGCCCAGGTGAAGGGTTTTCCGGCCACGCTCTTCCGGGTGCCCGGCCAGGACTCCTTCGCCGTCTGGGTGCAGGCCCGGGCCCAGCGGCGCCAGAACCCGCAGGACCTGACGACCCTGCCCATCCTCACCCCGCGCGGCCCCATCCCGCTCTCCTCCCTGGGCCGCGTGGAGCGGGACTTCGTCCCCACGCTCCACACCCGGCAGAACCTTCAGGAGACGGTGGACGTGCTCGGCTACCGCAGCACCGCGGCCGTGACCCACATCAACGACAACGTGGCAGCCGCGCTCAAGGGGCTGAAGCTGCCGCCGGGGTATACCATTCAGGACGAGGGCGAGCGCAAGACCATGGATGAAGCCTTTTCGGCCCTCATGAAGGCGCTGCTCCTGGGCCTGATCCTGCTCTACTTCTCCCTCGTGCCGGCCTTCAAGTCCTTCCTGCACCCGCTCACCATCATGGTGGCCATCCCTCTTGGCATCATCGGCGCCGCGTGGGCCATGCTGCTGACGGGCAAGCACTCGTGCATGCCCTCCTTCATGGGAATGATCCTGCTGGCGGGCATCGTGGTGAAGAACTCCATCCTGCTCATCGACTTCATCCTGGAGGCGCGGGCTCGCGGGGAGAGCCGCCACGACGCCCTGGTGGGCTCGGTAAGAGTCAGGACCCGCCCCATCCTCATGACCGCCGTCGGCACCGCCGTGGGCATGCTTCCCATCGCCCTGCAGTGGGCCATCGGCCTGGAGCGGCTCAGCCCTCTCGCGGTGGTGGCCATCGGCGGCCTCACGGTCTCCACCTTCTTGACGCTGATCTACGTTCCCGTGTTCTACGAACTGTTCGACACGCTGCAAACCAAGGTGGCTGGGAGATTTGGGAGGAAGACAGATTCCTGATGACGCTGCAGGGGCGCTCTCCAGAGCGCGACCCGTGGCGGACGAACGGCGAACCTGCCCCTAAAGAGGCCTGCCGTCAAAAGCTAAAGATCGAAAGGGAGAACGACGATGGAGATGAAGACGCCGCCGACCGCCGACCAGGTTCTCGGCATGATGAAAGGGAAGATGGGAGCCACCGCCCCGGCGTGGGGGGATCTCCTGCACCGGCTCGCGCCCGATCTGCTCGTCGCGACGGGCATGAATTCGGCCCAGAGCGTGAACCGGGAGGCCAGCACCATTCCGTCCAAGTACCGCCACCTCATCGCGACGGCGGCGGCTCTCGGCCGCGGAGATGCGCTCTGCGCGCGATCACAGGCCCACATCGCCCGGGAGGCGGGGGCCACGCAGGCGGAGATCCTCGACGCCGTGCGCATCACCCGGCACTTGATGGCCTCTGCGACCTTCGGGTTCGCCGAGGAACTGCTCAAGGATTTGGCGCGCTGACCCGGGGGGAAGGCCCCTCACGGTGAGGGGCCGTCGGGTCGTCCCAAGAATCAAGCAAGGAGGACTACATCATGACTCAAGCCAACCAACACTTCGTGCCACCCGACTGGGCTTTCCAGTTCCACGGCCACAAGTGCCCCTTTATGCCGTTGGGCTACCGCATGGGCATCCTGGCGATCGAGAAGCTCGGCGTCGAGCGGGAGAAGGATCACGCCCTTCACGTCGTCTGCGAGCTGGGCGAGGGGCATCCCCAGACGTGCCTGATGGACGGCATCCAGATCGCCACGGGCGCCACTTTCGGCAAGACTCTCATCGAGAGAACCTACTGGGGCAAGCTCGCGGCGACCTTCTGGTATCCAGGCAAGACCCCCGTCCGCTACAACCTGAAACCCGCGTTTCTCAAGGAGATGGGCGGATTCGAATTCTTCACTTACCGGAAAAAGGGAATCGAGCCCTCGGGCATCCCGGAGGCCGTCACCCAGCAGGTCATCGACTGGGGCCTGAGCCTGCCCGGTGAGACGATCTACTCCGTGGCCGAGCGGCCCGACTTCCACTACCAGCCGCCCAAGGGCTCCTTCGCCAGCGCCATCTGCACGGGCTGCGGCGAACTCGTTTTCGAACGCTACGTGCGCACGAAGGACGGCAAGCCGTACTGCATCCCGTGCTCGGGGTACAAGGGGTAGGCGGAAAATTCGGAATTCGAAAAGCAGAAATCGGAGACGGGATTCCAGGAGGGGCGCCGGATCATGAGTCATAACCACAGCCACGAGATCCCCGAAAACGGCTTCATGGACCGGAGACTCTGGGCGAGCGCGGCCCTCAACGGGGCCATCACGCTGGCCGAATTCTTCGGCGGCCTCTTATCAGGCAGCCTGGCGCTTCTGTCGGACGCGGCTCACAACCTGAGCGACGTGGCGGCGGTGGTGCTGGCCCTCTGGGCCCGGCGCTTCGGGCGGCGCGCGCCGACGGCGCGCCACACCTACGGCTTCAAGCGGGCGGAGGTGCTCGCGGCCCTCTCGAACGCCGTCGTCCTCATCGCCATCACCGTTCTCATCGCCCGCGAGGCCTTCGTGCGCTTTGCGCACCCGGAGCCGGTCCAGCAGGGGCTCATGCTTGCCGTGGCGCTCGTGGCGCTCTTCGCCAACGTGGGGTCGGTCTTCCTGTTGAAACACCATGACAAAGACGACGTCAACGTGCGCAGCGCCTTTCTCCATATGGCCCAGGACGCGCTGGCCTCTCTTGCGGTGGTCATCGCCGCTCTCCTGGCCCACACGCGCATGGGGCCCTACGTGGACCCGGCGGCGGCGCTCCTGGTGGGCCTCGCCGTCCTGCGCAGCGCCCTGTCACTCGTATGGGAGACCGTCTCCACGCTCATGGAGGGGGCGCCATCCGGCGCCGACCCCGAGGCCATCGCCCAGGCCGTGGGCAGGGCCTTCCCTACGGTGCGGCTCCACCACCTCCACGTCTGGCAGAACGGCCCCGGTCAGCGCCTGCTCACGGCCCACGTGGCCTTGGAGCAAGACATGGCGGCCAGCGCCGCCGAGAAGCTCTTCGACGAGATCCGGGAGCACCTGCACGAGGAGTGGGCCATCACCCACGCAACGCTGGAGCCCGAAGTGACGGGCTACGGGGAGACAGAACTGCTGGGCCATTGGGAGGATCACGTATGAGATCGCGCATCGGCCTGGTCGTTCTCCTTGTCCTCACCGTCAGCGGAACGGCGGTGTTCGCCGACGGCGCGACGGCCTCCCCGCCCTACCTGCCCGTGCTCAGCTCCTACATCCAGTTCCGCTACACCGATCCGAGCAAGGGGGATGATGCGTGGGCGATCCGCCGCTTCAAGGCCATGCTGGACGGTGGTCCCCAGGACGGCCTCCACTACCACGTGCAATTCGTCTACAAGACCAACCTCTCAAGCTCCACCGACGACCAGATCTACCTTCAAGACGCCTACGTCGTGGTGCCGGAATCCCGCGGCCTCGCCTTCAAGGTGGGCCAGTTCGTGCCCCCCTTCGGCCTTGAACGCTTTGAGCCCGATTCGGCCCTCGACCTCATCGACCGGACCGACCTGACCAACCGCATGGTCGTGAACGGAAACCTCGGCAAGAGTTTTGCCCGCGACCGGGGGGTAGAGGGCGACTTCAACCACGGCGGCTGGGAATTCTCCGCCGGCCTCTTCCAGGGCGAAGGCGCCAACATGAATGGTAAAGGCAACGGCCCCCTTGGCGTGGCGCGCCTCAGCTACGGCGGGAAGGGGCTGGACGGCGGCACGCCGTGGTTCTGGCGAACGGGGCTGGCTGCCTCGGACCGGCACGACGCGGACATGAATCTTTCCTCCGAGCTGACGGGGCTCAGCAAGAAGCTCACGAGCCGCTTCGCCGGCCGCGACAGCCGCCTCAACGCCTTCGCGGAAGCGGGCTGGGGCAAGGTGCGCAGCCAGGCCGAATACTTCCGCGCCTGGCTCTCCCCCGACCGGGGCGGAGAGATCATCGCCCACGGCGCTTACGGCCAGGTGGCGTACCTGCCGATCCGGCAGATCATCCTCGCCCTGCGCTACGAATGGTTCACGCCCGACCTGCACGCCGGCTCGGCCCCGTCGCTGAGGCAATGGGACTCCAGCGTTACCTACGACTTTCGCCGCGTGCCGCTGCGCCTGGTGGCCGACTACCTCTCGCCGCGCGGTGGGAGCGAAGCCTACACCCACACGTGGCGCTTTCAGATTCAGTACGTGCTGCTGACAAGCTTGCGGATGGGCCGCTGAGAGGGTGCGCAGGATGAAGGCCGAGCCAGAATCTCCGACAGGGAACGAGGGCGATCAAGCGGCGTCCAGCGCTTCCCTCCCTTCGCTGATGCTCCGTTTCCTGATCATCGGTGCCATTGGTTTCGGCGGTGGGATGGCGGTGATCGCGCTGATGGAGAGGGATCTGGTCCTGAAGCGCCGGCTTCTCCCGGCGGAGGAGTTCCTGCACGGCGTGGGCTTCAGCCAGCTCCTTGGCCCCTTCGCGGTCAACACGGCCTTTTTCGTGGGGTGCAGGCTCTTCGGGCCGTTGGGGGGGCTCCTGTGCGCGGGCGCCTTCATGGTGCCTTCAGTGCTTCTCGTGATCCTCCTGTCCTGGCTCTACTTCGCCTACCACAGCATCCCTTCGCTCCAGGCTGCGGTGCAGGGTGTGGGGCCGGTGGTCATCGCCCTCATCGTGGCCGCCGCCTGGTCCCTGGGGCGGAAGGCCCTCCGAAGCTGGCCCGCCGTGGTGGTGGCCCTCCTGGCCTTGGCCCTTTCGCTGCTCAAGGTCAACGCCGTCTACGTGCTGGCCACGGCTGGCGCGTTGGGGCTTCTGACGGGCAATCGGCGGCTGGGCGGCGGAAGCCCCCCGAAGGCGGGCGGCACGGGCGGAGGATCTGTTCACAAGGAGGAAGAGAGGGGAGGAGGAGAGCCGGGAATGCCCCAGGAGTTACCCTCCCGCTCTCCCGTCCTCCCTATTCAGGCCTTCACCGTCCCAGGCGCGTCACAGGCCGCGGCTGGCACGTCCCTGGCGGCCCTGGTCTGGACCTTCCTCAAGGTGGGCCTCGTCTTCTTCGGGGGCGGCTTCGTCCTCATACCCATCCTCCACCAGAAACTCGTGACCCAGCTCCACTGGCTCAACAACCGCGAATTTTTGGATGGCGTAGCCATCAGCAACCTCACGCCCGGCCCGATCGCCGTCCTCGCCACCTTCGCCGGCTACCATCTGCACGGCGTGAGCGGGGCGCTCGCGGCCACCCTGGCCCTCTTCGCCCCCGCCATGGCCCTCATGACGGTGCTCACGCTGGGATACGTGCGCTTCAAGGGCAACGCGCGCTTCGAGGACTTCCTCGCGGGGGTCTCGCCCGCCGTAGCCGGGCTCATCGTGGGTGCGGCCGTGCTCCTCGGCCCTTCGGCCCTCCACGGCCTGCCCGGTTGGGCGCTCATGGCCCTGGCCCTCCTGTTGCTCCTGAAGTTCAAGGTGCATCCCGTCTTCCCCCTGGCCGCGGGGGCGCTTCTGGGCGCCGCGGGGTGGCTCGCCTAAGGCATCAGCCGGCCAGCCTTTTTGCCAAAAGCAGCGCCGGATAGAAAGGAGGCTGATCATGCTGAGGATGAAGAGGCTTCTCATGGCCGCGCTGTTCATCGTAGGCTGGCCGGCCTTGGCGGGAGAGACCTTCGTGCTGGTGGGTCCCGCCGTGGGCAACGTCCAGAACCAGAACCGGCACCTTTACGGGTCTCTGGAACTGCGCCACCTCTTTCATTCCTGGGGGAAGCTCTCTTGGGGCGCCGGTGGCGTGCTGGACGTCAGTTCTCTAGAGAATTACGAGGGGCTCAATCTGACCCTTCAGTACGTTTTTTCAGACCGCTGGAGCGCGTCTCTGACCTCCGGCCCCGGCCGCTATTCGGATCACCACTACGACCTGGGGAGCCACCTGGAGTTCCGGTCGGGACTGGAGCTGTTCTATCATCTCGGCAGGGGGTACCGGCTGGGGATTGGGGTCTTCCACTACTCGAACGGCGGTGTGGCCCGCCACAACCCCGGCACCGAGTCGGTTCGTGTGGCCCTGGTGATACCCCTGTAGGAGAGCGAGGCAGGGGTTAAGGGAGGGGCCGCCATGAGGAGCAAGGCGCCAAGCCCGATCCGGGTCCGGTCATCGAGAGGGGTTCGATGGTTCATCGGCCTCTGTCTGCTGTTCCTGGCCGCCGAGGGCTGCGCACACCGCGAGCCCGACCTGGGGCTCCTCTACCACGACTGGGCTCAACAGAAGCAGGGCCGGCCACCGCTCGTGGGCATCCATGGCCTCATGGGCTCGGAGATCGTGGACCCAAAGACGGGGAAAATCCTGTGGGGCAAGGTGCGCGACCTCTTCTCGACGACCGCCGACATGCGTCTGGCCTTGCCCATCGGACCGGGTGAGGAGACGAACCTCGTGGCCGTGGGCTCCATCAAAAAGGTCGGCGGGGTGGAGGTCTACGCGGGCATTGTGCAGACGCTCACCCAGGACGGTGGCTACACTATGGTAAAGGGGCCTGGGGCCATGCCCGAGGCCCCTTTCTTCCCCTTCGCCTACGACTGGCGCCTGAGCTGCGTGGAGAATGCCGGGAGGCTGGCGGCCTTCATCCGCAGCATCGCCGGGCGGTGCCACGACCCTTCCATCAAGGTGGACATCGTAGCCCACTCCATGGGCGGCCTCATCGCCCGCTACTACATCCTCTACGGCGGCAAGGACGTGCTGGGGGAGGAGACGCCCATTCCCACGGATGCCGGGGCGGCGCACGTCCGCAAACTCATCATGCTGGGGACGCCCAACATGGGCGCCGTCTCCAGCCTCCTGGCGCTCATCGACGGGAGCCGCGTGGGAATGGCCCGCATCCCGCCCGACCTCGTCGCCACCATGCCCTCCATGATCGAGCTGATGCCCTCGCCCTCGGACCAGGTGCTCTTCACGGCGGCGGGCGAACCCGCCCCCCTGGACATCTACGACGTGAAAACCTGGGAGCGGGAGCGCTGGGGCATCTTCGATCCACGAAAGCGCCCCGGCATCCTCCGGCGCTATCTCGACCTCCACCCCGGCGAGGGCGAGGAGCAGGCCCGCGCGTACCTGCGAGAACTGCAGGCGCATTTCGGCGTCCTTCTCCACCAGGCGAAGGCTTTTCACCTGGCCCTGGAGGCCGGACCGGTGTCGGCCTCCATCCAGACGCTCCTGCTGGGGGGAGACTGCACCCCGACGCTGCGCGGCCTCGTGGTGGAATGGGAGGGCGGCCGCTGGGTGGTGCGCCGCAAGCCGGAGGAGGTGCGGCATCCGGTGCAGGGGGTGGATCTTCGCAGTCTCTTTTACGGACCAGGCGATGGCGACGTGACCAAATCGAGCCTGCTGGCCGAGGTGCCCGCAAGCGCCCTGTGCGAGCCCCACACCGACCTGCCCTACGCCCTCTCGGGCTTCATCTGCGAAGAGCACATGAAGCTCGTCAAGAACTGGACCTTCTGGGACAACCTCCTCAACTTCCTGCTCTACAAGCCCCTCCCCGCAGCCGCGGCCTGCCGGGTGGCCCCCGCGCCAGCCAAGCCGGCCGCTCCGGCGGGCGAGCCCCTTAGGGGGGGCGCCCGGCTTCACTCCACACTTGATGGGCGTCAAGGCCGCGAGATCCTGATGGAACTAACCTTGGACTTAGAGAGGCACGGCAGGGGCCGCCGAGGAGGGTCCCGCCGGATGAAAGGGGGATCAGACCCTGGGCCTCGAAGCAAGGAGGTAGACCATGAAAAAGCTCGTGATCGCGGTATTGGCCCTTATGACGACCGGCCTGGCGCTCATGGCACAAGCGCCGAAGAACCCCTGGACGTGGGAGCTGCAGGGCGGCTACTACACCTCCAGCAACTTCATGAACAGCGACTGGAACACGAGCACCGGCATCGCCTACAACTTCACCGACAACTGGAAGCTCGCCTTCCACGCCACCTACTGGGACGGCAAGATCAAGGACAGTCTGAACAGCACGACCAACAACATCTGGACCTTCACCATCGCCCCCGAGTACGACTACAACCTGACCGACAAGGACCAGTTCTTCGTCTTCGTCGGCACGGGCGTTGCTGAGATGCAGTCGAAGGACTACTGGATCCATGACGGCGGCCGTGCCCTGTACGTCCATCAGCCTTCTCAGACCAAGTGGGCGGGGGAGGTGGGCTTCGGCTACCGGCGCTTTTTCACGCCGAATGTGGGCATGTCTTTCCAGCTCACCTACACGCATATGGGCTTTGACTCCGTCCGTTACGTGAGCGACAAGACGGACATCGGCGATGCACGCATCGGCTTGGTGGTGCGTTTCTGACAGACGCTCCTCCCCACCTTCCTCTCTTCTTTCCTTCCTTCCCTTGGCCGGGGCCCTTCGGGGCCCCCTTTCTTTTTTTGGCTCGGATCGAGAATCTGCGCAAGCTCGAAGATCGGTCTTTCGGAGCTGGTGACCTTACGCCAGAAAGGCGGCGGTTCACCAGCCGCCGGCACCGAACCGATGGGGTCTTGTAGTCCCCCACCCTCGGCGGATCAGCGCCGGCCTTGACTTTATATTCGGATATCCGAATAATTGGATTTTTGGAGGGAAAGTGGCCGAATCGCTCGCTTCACAAGCCAGATTATTTCGAGACCTGGGTCATCCGTTGCGCCTGAGGATCCTCTGCCTTCTGGCGCGGGAGGGCCGGCAGTGCTCGTGCCGCATGCTGCCGGAGCTCCGGGTTCCCCAGCCGACCCTGGCCCGGCACCTGACCATCTTGAGGGATCACGGCATCATCGTGGATGAGCGCGAGGGGGCCATGGTCTTCTATCGGATCACGGATGAAAACGCGCGGGCCGTGCTTCGCGCCGCCGGACTTCCCTGCGCCGGTGGTGGCGTCCCGTCGAAGAGAATGACCAAGAGGAGGGACCAATGATGAGGAGAGTCGTCGCGGGTGCGGTATTCCTGGTTTTGATCCTGATGTCGGTGTGGGTTATGGCTGGAGTTCGGGGCGGGAAGGCGGCGCCTCCGCCGGAGAAGACGGCCGCCGGGAGGCCGGCGGATCCCCGGGCCCTGCCCCGGATGGTGGATCTGGGCAAGACGTGGTGCATCCCGTGCAAGCAGATGGTGGCGGTTCTCCAGGAGGCCGAGCTCCGCTACAAAGGCAAGGCGGTCATCGAATTCATCGACCTGGACAAGAAGCCTGAGGCGGCCCGGGAGTATAAGATCATGATGATCCCTACGCAGATCTTTTTCACTGCCGACGGGAAAGAGTTCGAACGGCACGTGGGCTACCTGCCCTTCGAGGAGGTGGAGAAGATCTTCACTAAGATGGGTGTCGAGCGGAGCCATTGATGGAAGGGCTTTTGAGCCAGTTCGGGAATCTCATCGAGACGGCGCCCGTGCTTGCCTTCGGGGCGGCCTTCCTGGGCGGGCTCCTGACCGCGAGCAACCCGTGCGTGCTCGTGAGCATCCCGCTCGTTCTGGCTTATGTCGGGGGCAGCGAGCAGGCCTCGTCGCTCAGGCGATCCATGCTCTACGCCCTCTCGATGGTGGCGGGGCTGGCCCTGACCTTCACCGTCCTGGGCCTAGCCGCGGCCCTGCTGGGCAGGCTCTTCGGCGTCCAGGGGCGATTCTGGCCCTACCTCATCGGGGGAGTCTGCCTCGTGATGGGGCTGCACATGCTGGGATGGCTCCCGCTGCGCCTGGGCCTGGCGCTGCCCCTCAGGCCTCGTAGCCGGGGCGCCCTGGGCGCCTTCCTCCTGGGCATTCTCTTCGGCGTCATCTCGACGCCCTGCGCGGTGCCCATCCTGGCCGTGCTCCTGGCCTTCATCGCCGCCAAGGGAAGCGTCCTTTACGGAGGGGGCCTGTTGCTGACTTACGCCCTCGGCCACTGCATGCTCGTGCTCCTGGCAGGCGTTTCCATGGGTGCCGTGAGAGGGCTGCTGTCAAGCCGCCGATGGGCCAGCGCCAATCTCTGGCTGCGCCGCGGAGCTGGGGCGCTGATCCTGTGTCTTGGCCTGTACGTCATCGGGGCGCCCCTGATGGGGGGAGCCTGAACTTTTCGAAGAAAGGAGTCCATCCATGAACCTCGATATTCGCGTGGCAGGCCCCGGCTGCCGGAACTGCCAGGAACTCGAAGCCCGGGTGATCAAGGCGCTCGAAGATCTCCAGGTGGAGGCCACGGTCGTGAAGGTGACCGACTTCAAGGACATCGCGGCCCTGGGAATCCTCACCACGCCCGGCCTCATCATCAACGGCAAGGCCGTCCTCCAGGGCAAGCTGCCCAGCGTGGGGATCGTGAAAGGGTTGATCTTGGAGGCCATGCGGTCGTGAGCCGGCGAGCCATTCAGGCCTTCCTGGGACTGGCGGCCGTTCTCCTGGGCGTCTCGGTGACGGCCAGCCGCGTCGTGGCGTCCGCCGGAGGGACAGCCGGCTATGCCCCGCTGACGCCGCATGCGGCCTCGCGGGTTCTGATTCGTGTGCTGGACACCGAGTCGAGCCTTGGCCCCATGTCGGAAACGCCGCAGGAGGTGACGCTGGCGGATCTGGTTCGGTTCCACGGGCATCCGTGCGACGGACTGATCGCCGCGGCACAGGGCATTACCCTGGGGCTCAAGACGCTCTTCCCGGGCGGGATCGTGGACCGCACCGACGTGGCCGCCGCGACGAACGCCTCGCCCTGTTACTCTGACGTGGCGGCCTACCTGACCGGGGCCAGAACCCTCTACGGAACCCTGGTGATCGACAAGACCCTCGGCGACGAATGGATTCTGGTGCGCCGCTCCACGGGCAAGGCCGTAGCGGTGCGCCTCAAGCCGGGCGTCAAGCCGGCCGGCCTGCCGGCCATGGAGAAGACATTGAGGGCTGCCGGGTGCGACGGGCCGCTCATCGCCCGGGTGCAGGGCCTTCAGCTGACGTTCATCCATCGGTTGCTTGCCTCGCCGCCCGCTTCGCTCTACGAGGTGACCGTGCTGCCTGCCTTCCCGTACCCCGTGACGGGAGAGCGGCCAGATGCGGCCAAGGCGCGCTGTGGCGACCACGGACGCTGAGAAAGGGCAGGAAGTGAGAGCTCAAGAAATACCCGCCGAACCCTCGGGCGCAACCGGAACCGGACGCCCCAGCGAGGCCTCTCCCCGGCTAAACCGGGGCCCGGGTCGCTACCTTCTCGCCGGCATCCCAGCGCTGGCCATCTGGATAGCCCTCTACTGGGTCCTGGAGCCTTTTTCCAAATGGGTAGCCTTCGATCTGGCGGGCCTGGCCGAGATCTCGCGCTTCGGGATGGCGGTGCAGTTCTTCCTTTTCGAGGCCCCCAAGGTTCTCATGCTCCTGCTGCTCGTGGTCTTCGGCGTGGGCATCCTCCGCAGCTTCTTCACGCCGGAGCGCACGCGGCGCATCCTGGCGGGCAGGCGGGAGTCGGCGGGGAACGTGCTCGCGGCTCTCCTGGGCGTGCCCACGCCCTTCTGCTCCTGCTCCGCAGTGCCGCTCTTCATCGGTTTCGTGACGGCGGGTGTGCCCCTGGGCGTGACGCTCTCCTTCCTCGTGGCCTCGCCCATGGTGAACGAGGTGGCCCTCGTCCTCCTCTTCGGCCTCTTCGGCTGGAAGGTGGCGGCCATCTATGCCGGGACTGGCCTCATCATCGCCATCTTCGCGGGCTTCGTCATCGGCAGGTTGAAACTGGAGGGATGGGTGGAGGAGTGGGTCTATGCCACGTCGGCCGGGGCGGGGATGGACACGGAGGAGCAGATCACCTGGGCCGACCGCGTCAGCGCTGGCCTGCAGGCGGTGCGCGACATCGTGGGCCGGGTCTGGCCCTACGTCCTCGCGGGCATCGCCGTGGGGGCGGGCATCCACGGCTACGTTCCGACCAACGCCATGGCACACCTCATGGGCAGGAGCGCCTGGTGGGCCGTGCCCGCGGCCGTGCTCATCGGAGTCCCCATGTACTCCAACGCCGCCGGCATCATCCCCATCGTCCAGGCCCTCATGGAGAAGGGCGCGGCGCTGGGCACGGTGCTGGCCTTCATGATGGCCGTCATCGGCCTGAGCCTGCCCGAGGCCGTCATCCTTCGCAAGGTCCTCAAGCCCAAGCTCATCGCCGTCTACTTCGGCGTCGTCGCCCTAGGAATTCTCATGGTGGGATACCTGTTCAACATAATCTTTTAGGATCGCATCGAAAATCCCGGGCGCATTTGAAGAGGCGTTTCCGTTTCGCACAGTGCGCACACGATGGGGGGGGACGACCATCCCTCCATCGGAGGAAGACGACGGGCAGGACCTGCGCCTTGAACATTCTTCCGTCTTGTGGATAACTTGGGATTGGCAATTGTTGGCTTAGACCTAATGGATGGCGCCCTCATGGCGCAATGAACTCGAGGGAGGAAGCAGATGCGTGCCGCCAGAGCCTGCCTGATCGCCGCGTTTCTGTCCCTGTCATTGCCGGCCCTTGCCCAGCAGAGCACCTACCTCATGTTCGGTCCCGCGGTGGGAAACCTCCGGCACCGTACCAAGTACGGGTACGCCTCCGTGGAGGCCCGCCACCTGTTTCATTCGTGGGGCAAGTTGTCCATCGGCTTCGGCGGGACTCTGGAAGTGAGTCGTGACGAAGATTATATAGGGCCCAACCTGACCCTGGACTACCGCTTTACCCCCCGCTGGGGGGCCGCCTTGACCTCGGGGCCGGGCTGGTATTCGAACCACTCCCTCAACCTGGGAAGCCATCTGGAGTTTCGCTCCGGGCTGGAGTTGTTCTACTTCTTCCACCGGAATTGGCGGAATTGGCGGATAGCCGCGGGGATATTTCACTATTCCAATGCCGGCGTGGCGTTGCACAACCCGGGCACGGAGTCGGTGAGGATCGCCATCGTGATTCCGCTCTGATTTCGAGCGGACACGCGGAGCCTTCCGGGCCGCCGGCTCTGGAACGGACCCATCGAATCGTGGGAGAAGCAGACCTGCTGGGCGCATCAGCTTCACCGCGGCGGCAGCATTTCGCCGCAACGGATGGTCTCAGCCCTGTTCCCTGGCGGCCCGTTCGGGGCAAAGGTCCGTCAGCGGAGCGGGACATCAGGCTGAACTGGCGATGAGCCACTGGGCGATGGTGTAGGTGCTCAGGATCACGAACTGTGCGCTTCGGAATCGCCCCCGGAAGCGGTCGAGGGCCAGGGTCGCGTCGGAGGCCACGAAGAGCAGCGCGCCCGCGGCGGCCCCGAACGCTTCGCCGCCGCCCACCTGCTGCCAGCGGACCAGGGCGCGCCACGCCATGCAGAGGATGACCGCGACGTACAGGAGGACAGGAAGCCTCATGCTTCCCAGGTGCGGCCACAGGAGCCACAGCAGAATGACGGCGAGGGTCAGGAGCGGCAGGGTAGTCCAGGGGGAAAGCCCCAGCGCTACGCCCGATGAGAAGGCCGCGATGTAGCAGAGGTGGGCCACCAGGAAGCTGACCAGGCCGGCCACGAAGCGATCCCGCGGAAGCATGAGAAAGACGTCACCGGCCAGGGAGAACAGGAGCCCGGCGAGGATGGCGCCCCGGTAGAAGGCGCTTGGCGCGTGGGGGGATGCCAGCGCCGCGAGGAGGATCAGCGCCGTGGTCATGGGCTTGAAGAGGTACACCTGCCAGCGGGGCCCTCGGTACTCGGCGCGGATGTGCCCGAACGCCGAACCGAGGACGGCAAGGAAAAGCCAGAGCCGGACGTCACCGATCATGCCCCCTCCCCGAACGGAGGCCCGCGAGCCACCGGACTCCGGCTCGCACCCTCCAGTCCTGTACCGCCTACCATCACCCGCCCGTCAATGTGCCCCGCAAGACGAACCATGTTATCATCAATAGACTCCACGGACGGCACCTTCGAGATTTGAAGACAAAGGGGGCAACGATGAAGAGAGCGTGGCTGTTGGCGGTTTTGGTGCTGGCCGGATCCGGCGTGCTCCGTGCGCAGGAGCCGCTCGATCGCTGGACGTGGGAGCTTCAGGGCGGCTACAACACGTCGAGCGGCTGGCTGGATAGCGGCTGGATGGCCCAGACCGGGATCGGCTACGCCTGGACGGACCACTTTTCGGTGGTGTTTCACGGGGCCTACTACCAGGGAAACCTGAAGGGGATATCTGGCTCCAACGCTCTCTACACCTTCACCGTAGCGCCTGAACTGAGGAGGTCGGTGTCAGACCACGGGGAGGTATACGTCTTCCTGGGCGCGGGCGTCGCGGGTACCTACAGCTATTATTGGGGACAAGGGTGGCATCGAATCCACGTCCCCTCCCAGACCAAGTGGGCCGCCGAGGTGGGCCTCGGCTACCGCCATTTCTTCAGTCGCAGGGTGGGGATGAGCTTCCAGGTCACCTACACCCACATGGACTTCGAGCCGAGCGTTGACGTGGGGGATGGCCGCGTCGGCCTGGTGGTTCGCTTCTGAGGCGGCCTTCTTCGGCAATCGCGATCGGCACGGTTGTTGGCCCGCAGGGTGGGGGCCCGCGCGTCTTGCGGCCGGACCGGCGGAAGCCAGGGCCTCAACCTTCCCACAAGGCGTGTGGCGGTCGGTTCCGGCCGATGTAGTTCCAGAGCAGCCAGCCGTAGGAGCGCTCCGGTATCCCCCGGGCTTCGAAGAAGGGGGACAGGAGGGCGTTGAGGCGCCTGAGGTTGTAGAAGGGAACTCCCGGGAAGTAGTGGTGCTCCAGGTGGTATCCCGACCACAGAAAGGCCCAGTCCCAGAGGGGTAGCCGGCGCATCCGCGTGCCCCAGCGGGCGGGATCGGATGGGTCCACGTCGTAGTGCTGGCCGAGGCGGTTGAGGCTGAAGGCCAGCGGGAATCCGACGAGATAGGGCACCAGATAGATTCTCAGCAGCGCGTAGGAGCCTCCGATCGATAGGATGGCCGCCAGGGCCGCCGCGTGAAGAGCCAGGCAGGCCAGCCGCTCCCTTCGAACGCGCCTCCTCAATGCTTCCGGATAGGTGGCCGTCTCTCTGGCCGCGGCGGAAAAGTAGATGACGAAGAGACCCGGCGTGAAATACAGGAGCTTGAGCCAGCGCGCGTTGCGTTTGGGGGAGAGACGATGGCGCTTGGGATCGAGCGTGGCCGAGCCCAGTTCGGCGTGGTGGTCCAGGTGCCAGCGAGCAAACTGCGAAGGCGAGAGACCGCTCGGCAGGGCGTAGAGCCACATGAGGAGGCCGCGGGCCCTCTCCCGCCGTCGCAGCCACACGAGCCGGTGCAAGGCCTCATGCAGGAGAACCGTGCAATCGAAGAGCAGGATTCCCTGTATCAGGGCGAGGGGCACCCAAAGAGATGGGCGCCGAAGGACCGCGAGCGTGCATGCAATAAAGGCCATCAGGGCGAATAGGCAACCGGCCACGAGGAAGTGCCGTGCGGGGGATAGCTGGTGCAATTCCCGAAGCGCCCTTCGAGGAAGCATCGCGGCCAACTCGCGCCTGAGCTCTGCCGTGTGGCTGCCCCAGAACCTGGGGCTGGCCGCCTCGGCGCAATGGGTCCCGGCTTCCTCCACTCTGGCCGATGCTTCCATGCCTGCCTAAACGCCGGATGCGGCTTCTTTATGGCGGACAGGGCAGGGGACCTGCCTCCTCACTCCGCGTCGGCCTGAAGGTCCGATGTCAGTTCGCGGCGGAGGCCCGCCTGGACCTCCACCTCGGCGGAGCAGAAGGGGTGCGTCGTCCCGATGTGCAGGGCCTCTCCGGAGCGGAACCGGCGGAGGAACGAGGGTGTCAGCGTCCAGGTGAGGTAGTGGACCGTGCTGGTGTAATCCTCGCGGCTGCGCCCCTCTTCGCCCACGGCACGAATCCGCTCATCACCGATGCGCGCGTAGAAGGAGTGTTCGATGCCGGGCAGCTTGGGAAGGGTGGCCTTGAGCCGCGCCTCGTCCGGGATCTCGATGTAGAGCGTGGTCTTCCATTGGTTGGGGCCGGGGACGAGGGGGCCGTAGGCGTCGATCTCCCCCTGGATGGCCACGTCCTCCACCATTCGCTCGGCGCGCGCCATCTCCTGGATCTGGTACCAGACCGTTCGGCGGTTCTCGAAGAGCAGGGTGAGGATCTCGTTCACCGGCAGCCGCCGGTTCACCTTCATGGCCATCACCTCTGCCCGGATCTCCTTGCGACGCTTTTCGTATTGGGTCAGGTCCAGGATGTCCGACAACTGGAGCGTCTTCATGCGTTCTCCTAAAGAGAGCCGACGGGAGAGGAGAAAAGGGGGGCCGGCGGGCCGGCGGAGCTCCCCCTCTACCCGTGGACCCGATCAGTCGCTGGTAGAAACATCGATGCCGTAAGCCCTGGCCAGCAGGACTATGGGGTGAACAGCCTGCTTTCCCGTGGCGTGGCCGATCTGAAGGGCGGAGAGGGGGCACTCGGTGGCCACGAGGCCCTCCTCATCCTTCACCTTGTTGAAGAGTTTCCGGCCCACCTTCATGGAGGCGGGATAGGTCTGGGTGCGTATGCCATAGGTGCCGTCGTGGCCCGAGCAGGCGTCCAGGACCTTCACGGTGGTTCCGGGAATGTCGCGAAGCAGGTCGCGCCCTTTGAAGCCGACGCCCATCTGCTTCAGGTGACACGGCAGGTGGTAGGCCACCTCACCCAGCGGCGAGGGTTCCGAAGTCGGCCACAGGCCCCTGGCCTTCAGGGCGGCCAGGTAATCGAAGAGGTCCCGGGTGGCTAGGGCCACCGCCTTGGCCTCCTCACCCGCGACGAGGAGCGGGTATTCGGTAGCCAGGGCCATGGCACAGGAAGAGACGGGAGCCACGATAGCAAGCCCCTGCTTGGCGTAGGGGTAGAGCAGGGCCACGTTCTTTCGCGCCTTGGCGGCCGAGGTCTCGATGTCGCCGATGTCGAAGGAGGGGATGCCGCAGCACTCCTGGCCGGAAGGCAGCAGGACCTCCACCCCGCAGGCCGCGAGAAAGGCGACGAGAGCCTCGCCCAGACCCGGATAATTCCCATCCACCAGGCAGGTCGTGAACAGGACCACCCGCTCACGAGCCTCCAAAGGCTTGCCCATCTTCCGGAAGCGGGAGGTGAAGGAGTGGGAGGCAACGGGCGGAAGCGGCGCCTCCGGGTGAATCCCGAGAAAGGCCGACATCAATTTGCGCGCGGGCTTCGAGCGGTTGACCGCATTGGCGAGGGGCGCTACGGGCCGGGACTTGCGCGTCATGCCGGCGGGGTCGGCGAGGAGGCGGCCGGAGAAGCTGGAGCCCCTCTTCTTGAACTGGACGGCCTTGTGGCGAAGCGCCAGGTGCGGGAAGTCCAGCCGGAACTCGTGGGGCGGGGTGTAAGGGCACTTGGTGTAACAGAGTTTGCAGTAGTAGCAGGCATCCATGACCGCGTGGAGGTCGTCGTCGGGAAGCTCCGCGGCCGAGATGTCCTTGGAGTCGATGCGGTCGAAGAGGATGTCGAAGGAAGGACAGAGGCCGGCGCAGAGCCTGCATCCGTGGCAGACCTCGAAGATGCGCCGCTCCTCCGCGGTGAGCGATGCCTCATCGTAGAACTCCGGCGAGGCCGGATCGAAGACGTACTCCTTGATGCCGCCGAGGCCCTGTCCGCTCATCTTGAACCCCCCTTTCTCGTGTTCGTTCGCCCGGATTCCCGATGCGCCGCAGCTTCGCCACGACCCTCACGGAAAATTCACCGAGGGTCCCCTTCGAAAAGCTCCTGCCAGCGGTTGCCCGGCGGCGCGCTCGATGCCGAATAGAGCCCGCCCGGCGAGATTCCTCGTTGGCAGCCTTTCGAAGGGGCCCTCGGGATTGGGGAGGGGCGGCGTTCCGCCCTTCCCCTACTTGATCTCGTCCAGAGCCTTCTGGAATCGTCCGGCGTGGGCCCGTTCGGCCTTGGCGAGGGTCTCGAACCAGTCGGCGATCTCGTCGAATCCCTCCTGGCGGGCCGTTCGGGCGAAGCCGGGGTACATCTCGGTGTACTCGTAGGTCTCGCCAGCCACAGCCGCCACGAGATTCAGCTTGGTCTCGCCGATGGGTTTGCCAGAGGCCGGGTCGCCCACCTCGGCGAGGTAGTCCATGTGGCCGAAGGCATGGCCCGTCTCGCCCTCTCCCGTGGAGCGGAAGATGGCGGCCGCGTCGGGATGGCCCTCCACGTCCGCCTGGCGTGCGAAGTACAAGTAGCGGCGGTTGGCCTGAGATTCGCCTCCGAACGCGTGGAGCAGGTTCTCGTGGGTTTTGGTTCCATGAAGCTTGGGCATGTTACACCTCCTTTGAAAAGGGGTTGGGGGCCGCGGCGCAGGAGGCGCAGCAGCCCTTGATGGTGACTTCACTGGCCTGTGGCTGGAAGCCCGTGGGCATGGGTAGATCCCACCGGGTGTTGGGGCTGAGCGGCATATCCCATACGCGCTGGCAATGAATACACGTCACATGGTAGTGGGGTTTCAGGTTCGCGTCAAACCGGTCTGGACCCTCATCCAGCCGCAGGCGCCGCACGTGGCCTGAGGCCACGAGGATGTCGAGGTTGCGGTAGAGGTTCGACAAGCTCACGGGGCCGTACTTGGCGGCCATGCCCCTGGCGACCTCGGCGGCGGTGGGGTGTTCTTCCGTCGACATGAGGAGATCGAGGAGATGCTGACGCTGGCTGCTTCGCCCCTTGAGTTTCGGAATCATTCCGTTAGCTCCTTCGACAATGTAGGGCCGCCTCGGGGAGCCGTCAAGTTCGACCTCAGGCCCCAATCCCGCGATGGGCGGGGTCAAAAAGGTCCGAATGCTCATGGATGCTGCTTTGTGGCAAAGCCTTGGCTCACCCTTCAAGGGATTGGGGGCATTCGACCCCGGACTGGATCCGGGGGAAGAATGCTCCAAGGGTGGGGTGAGGCTCCACGGGCTTTGCCCGTGGAGCGGGGAGGGAATGGCCCTCCCCGTTTAAGAGACGCTTCTCTTCCGCCGTGAATCATCCCCATCGCCGAAGGCAGAGCATTTCAATCGCGGAATTTCGGTCAGGAGGCGCTGCCTTCGAGGGTCGCGCGGAGCATCCAGGCGATCTTCTCGTGGCTCTCCATGAGCCCCGTCAGGAAGTCCGCCGTGCCTGCGTCGCCGTGCTCGTTGGCGCAGAGGTCCACATCCTTCCGGAGCTGGCGGATCAGCGTCTCGTGGTCGTGCAAGAGCAGCCCGACCATGTCGGTGGCTGGCGGCACGGAGCCGGGTGTCTCCGTGAGCCGGGAGTGCTCGACGAACTCCCGCAGGGAGCCGAGGCTCCGGCCTCCCACTTGCCGGACCCGCTCGGCGAGGTCGTCCACTGCGCCGTCCAAGGTTCCAATCTGTTCGCCGAAGAGCAGATGGTGATCGTGGAAATGCGGCCCGGTGACGTTCCAGTGGAAGTTGCGGGTCTTGGTGGCCAGCACGTATTCGTCCGAAAGCGGCCGGTTCACCATGAGTCCGACCGCCTCTCTGCCTTTGTCGCTCAGTCAGATCTGTGTGGGCATGGGTGCCTCCTTTCAAGGTGTGTTCAACGCACGATGTTAGGAATTATTCCGAATGTTTGAGGCCACCTTCCCCGGGCATTCGCGGCGCTGGATGAGCGCCCACGGCACCAACCTTCGCGGTCCTGTACAATGGAATGGCTGAGAGGGTGAGTGCGGCCATGGGCAAACGGTGGACTAGGCAGGGATGGGACGTCCGGCTCGGGCTGGTCATCGCCCTACTTCTGGCGGGTGCCTGCGCCCACCGTCCGGTGGCGGAGAAGCAGCCCTCGCCGCGGGGCGCCGTTCTGGCGCCAGCCCACTGGCGCGATCTGGGGCGTTTGCAGGACGACCGGGAGTTCGACGGGCTGGCCGGAGCCGTGGAAGGGAGCCTGGCCTATTACGGGCGGCTCGCACCCGACAGCCGTTTACATTTCGACGACCGCAGCGTGGCCGTCAGGGACTACGCGGCGGGGCTGAGAGGGCTGCTGGCGATCCTTCAGGACGGTGCGCTCTCCGCCTCCGCGAAGCTGGATGGCATCCGGGCCCGGTTCGATCTGCTGCAAAGCGTGGGCAGCGACGGCAAGGGAGGGGTGCTGTTCACCGGGTACTACGAGCCCGAGCTGGAGGGAAGCCTCACCCCGGACCCGCGGTTCCGCTACCCCCTCTACCGCCGCCCCACCGACCTTCTGACCATCGATCTCAGCCAGTTTCCGCTAGCCGTGAGCGACCGGACCATCGTGGGACGGGTGGAAGGGGACCGCGTCGTGCCGTATTTCTCCAGGGGCGACATCGACGGGAAGGGCGTGCTGGATGGAAAGGGGCTGGAACTGCTCTGGTTGGATGACCCGGTGGCGATCTTTTTCCTCCAGATCGAAGGTTCCGGCGTGGTCAGGCTTCAAAACGGCGACCAGGTCCACGTCCAGTACGACGGCAAGAACGGACGCCCCTACGTGAGTCTCGGAAGGCTCATGATCGAGCGGGGATTGCTGCCGAAGGGCCAGGCCTCCATGCAGGCCATCCGGCGCTACCTGGCGGACCATCCCGCGCAGCTCAGGGATCTCCTGGACCTGAACCCCAGCTACACCTTCTTCCGCATCGCGAAGGGCGGGCCCTTCGGCAACATCGGTGTGGCGCTGACGCCGGGACGCTCCATCGCCACAGACTCCCGCCTCTTTCCCAAGGGTGCCCTATGCCTGATTTGCACCGAAGAGCCCGAGCTGGCGAGTGATGGCCACGCGAAGGCATGGAGGCCCTTCACCCGCTTCGTGTGCAACCAGGATACGGGGGGGGCGATCACCGGGCCGGGGCGAGTCGATCTCTTCTGGGGCGCCGGAGAGAAGGCCGAGGCCTCGGCGGGGCTGCTCCAGCAGCCCGGATCGCTCTACTTTCTCGTGCCCAAGGGCTAGAAAAATGAACCATAGAGGCACGGAGACACAGAGGAAGATTGTTTTGCCGGTGGCGAGAGAGACCTCCTAATGGTGGAGGGTGGAGGGCGGATAGCCGAAGCGTCTGATCGCCCGGCTCGCTAAAGTGGGAAGTGAGGAGTGAGGAGCAAAGAAAGTGAAAGGCAAAAAGTGAAAAGTGACCTGTGAAGAGCGCAAAGCTGGCCTTCTTCCCATACTCACCTCATCACCTCATCACCGCCTCAGGCCGCGTTGGCCGTATCCCGGACGATGAGCCCGTCCCGTATCTCCACTACTCGGCCGGCCCGATTGGCGAGGGCCATGTCGTGGGTGACCACGACGAGCGTCCCGCCCTGCTCCCAGAGGTTCTTGAACAGGGTCATGATGTCTCCGCCCGAGGCCGAGTCCAGGTTGCCCGTCGGCTCGTCGGCAAGCAGGATGTCGGGGTTCATGGCCAGGGCCCGCGCGATGGCCACGCGCTGCATCTGGCCGCCCGAGAGTTCGGTGGGCTTATGGTCCATGCGGTTGCCGAGCCCGACGCGCTCAAGAAGCTCGCAGGCCCGTTCGCGGCGCTCCTTCTTGGAGACGCCGCCGAAGAGCATGGGCATCTCCACGTTTTCGAAGGCGCTGATCTGAGGGAGCAGATTGAAGTTCTGGAAGATGAACCCGACCCGGCGGTTGCGGACGTCGGCCAGCTGGTCGCGATCCAGTCCCGATACGGCCTCGCCGGCCAGATCGAACTGCCCATCCGAAGGGGTGTCCAGACACCCGATCAGGTTCATGAGGGTGGACTTGCCCGAGCCGGAGGGGCCGACGATGGCCACGAACTCGCCCTTCTGGACCGAAAGGTCGATGCCGCGAAGGGCCTCCACCTTGACCTTGCCCGTGTCGTACACCTTGGTGATGCCGTCCATATGGATGATGGCGCCGCTGCCGTTGGCGCCGTTTCTGCCGTTTCTCCTGATCAGCGGCCAGTTCATCTGGGCCTCCTTCATCCTGCTACGAAAGGCGGGACCGCGGGGTTTCGAAGCGAAAGGCGAAGAGCCAGTGTTGTGTCCCCGTCTCGCGCTTATAAGGGTCTCTTCCCGGGACACAACACTTCCCAAGGAGCTCCGCCCCTAGGGCGCCCGCCCGCGGCGGGCTGTCACCCCGAAAGAGCCAGGAGGCTTCCTCCCCGCACCCCTCCGTGTGCTGTCTGTCGCCTGCTTCCATGGCGAACCCATCACTGGGACAGCACACCCGGGGTGATACAGCCCCGCTCCTTGGTGTCTTGGTGCCTTGGTGGTGGTTCTCTTCCGCCCTCCGCCTTCTCAATTCACTCGTACCTCAGGGTCTCGGCCGGATCGATGCTGGCGGCCCGGCGCGCGGGGAAATAGCCGGCCAGCAATCCGATCAAGCCCAGAATCGCCGCCGTGGAAAGGCCGATGGGCCAGGAGAGCGTGGGCTTTCCGAGGAAGGCCAGCGCCTGGTTGCCGCCCGTGGGGATTAGGCTCAGCAGGATGACGATGGTGACGGCGATGACGAGGCCGCAGGCCCCGCCCAAAAGGGTGTAGATCAGACCTTGCAGGACGAAGGGGCCGGTGATCCACGAGCGGCGGGCGCCCATGGCCATCTGGATGCCGATCTCCCGGGTCTTCTCCTTCACCACGGCGTACATGATGTTGGCGACGCCGATGCCGCCGATGAGCAGGGTCAGCGCCCCGATGATCCCCAGGAAGAGCTCGATGCCCAGCATCATCTTGCCCATGATCTCTGAGCCCTTGACCGTGTCCCAGATCCCGAAGACCTTGGGGTCCTCCGGGTCGAAGCCGTATTTGGCCGAGAGGACCTCCTTGAAGCGCTTCAGGGCCTCTGGCATCTCCTCGGGACGGTGGACCTGGATGACGAGGTTGTTCAGCTGCTGTGTGCCGTACTGGGCGATGTAGGTGGTGATCGGAATGACGGCGTGTTCATCCTCCGGGCCGGCGTAGTTGCCCATCTGGAGCTTGGGCTTCATGACCCCAATGACGAGGTAGGGGGAGCTGTTGAGCTGGAGCGTCTTGCCCACCGGGTCCTCCTTCCCGAAGATGTCCGTGGCCAGCTTGTTGCCTAGGAAGACCACGCGGCGCTTCTCGGCCTCGTCGATGGGGTTGAAAAAGCGTCCGCCGGGCTGCGGGATGTGGTTTCGCATCTCCCCGTAGATCCAGTTTGTGCCGATGACGTGGCCGGTGACGGTCTTCCTGCCGTAGGTCAGGATGGTGCTCCAGCTGTGGATCTCGCCCAGGACGCCCTTGAGGTCGGGCATCCTCTGCCGGAGGTACTCCACGTCGTCGGCGATGGGCCGCACGGGCCTTCCGGCCGGCAGCCCCTTCCACGGCTGTGAGGTCTCGCCGGGCCAGATGACAGCGATGTTCAGCCCCATGGCCCGCCGGCTTTTCATGAGTTGGTCCTTCAGGCCCTGCCCGAAGGCGAGCAGGAGCAGGATGGCGACCGTGCCCCACGCGATGGCGGCCACCGTGAGGATGGCCCGCTTCTTCTGTAGCATCGAGGAGCGGAGAAACAGTTGGAAGATCAGCTTCAGGTGCATGAGGAAACCCCTGAAAGATGCTCACCACTAAGACACGAAGACACCAAGAGGGATCTCTCACTCTTTAAATCCTTTGGCCTTGGTGTCTTGGTGCCTTTGTGGTTCATCTTTTTCTCCTCACAGCTTCATGGCGACGACGGGATCGAGATTGGCCGCGTCGCGTGCTGGAAAGTAACCCGCCAGCAGACCGACGAATCCGAGGACTCCGGCCGTGAGGGCCGCCACGGATGGGGAGACGAGCGGTACGCCCACGTACTCGGTGAGCCCGAACTTCGGGAAGATGGCGCAGATCCCGGCCGAGAGAAGCAGCCCCAGCGCTCCGCCGATGCCGGTGAGGGTCATGGTTTCGAGGAGGAACTGTCGGAGGACGTATCCCCGCTTGGCTCCCAGCGCCATCTTGATGCCGATCTCCCGGGTGCGCTCTTCCACGACCACGTTCATGATATTGGAAACGCCGATGCCGCCCACCACGAGAGTGAGGCAGCCCACGATCCCCAGGAAAAGCTGGAAGCCCAGCATGAAGGCGTCCATGAAGGCGAACATCTCGGTCGTGTCCCAGATCATGAGAGCCTGATCGTCCTTCGGATCGAAGTGCAGTCGCTTAGCCAGAATCCCCCGGATGTCCAGGGTGAGGGCCTTGTTGCCCTCCGGAGTCTCGGCTTTGTAGATGAAGTCGTCCATATACTTCTCGCCGGTGATGGCCCGGAAGGTGGTGGAGGGGATGAACATCTTGTCCTTGTCCCGCCCGCTGTAGCTGGAGTCCTGCTCCTTGGGCTTGAGGACGCCGACGACCAGGAAAGGTGAGTCGGCGAGCATGAAGGTCTTGCCCACGGGATTGGCCTCGCCGAGGAGGTCCTTCGCGAACGCGTCCCCGATGAAGGCCACCCGCCGGCGTTCGCTCATGTCGAGCGGGTCGAAGAATCGGCCCCCCTCCTGGGGAATCAGGTTGCGCATGGTGCCGAAGACGGGGGAGACGCCCGAGACGTCCACCATCATGGTCTTGCTGCCGTTGTGGACCTTGAAGCTCTTGGCGTACTCGCTGGAGATGCCCGCCAGGCCCACGGCCTGCTGTTTGATGGCGCCGATGTCGTCCTCCGTCATGAGCAGGCGGCGTCCCTTCCCGATGCCCTCCCAGGGGAGCGAGGTGCGCATCGGCCAGCCGATGACGATGCGGTCGCCGAGGCCGGCGGCGCTCTGGATCAAGGATTTGTGCAGCCCTTGGCCGAAGGCCAGCAGCAGGCTAACGGCCACCGTGCCCCACACGATGCCGAAGGTGGTGAGAAAGGTGCGGAGCTTCTGGCTGCGGAGGTTCCGGTAGAGCTGGCGGAAGACCTCGAGCGGGCCGGATATGGACATGGCTCCCTCCTGGGGATCGGACGGCGGGGGACACACGAAGCATTCCCCGCCGCACGGCCGGTTCAGACCTAGCTGATTTCCTTGGGCGGGCGCTGGACCACCTTTTCGCCGACCTTCAGCCCAGAGACCACTTCGATGTTCAGTCCGTCGGAGAGGCCGAGCGTCACCGGTACCTTCTTGGGCGGAGCGTCCGCCTTGGCCGCGGGCACCTCGACGTAGGCCTTCTTGCCCCCGTCCTCGAAGGAGACCAGCCTCTCGGGAATGATGGGGATGTTCTTCTTCTCCCGGATGATCACGTCCGCGTTGGCCGAATAGCCCGCGCGCAGGGTGATCTTCGCGTCGGGGTCCAGCTCGATCTCCACGTCGAAGAGGGTGGAGCCCTCCTTCTTCTCGGCCTGGGGCGCGATGCGGGAGACGTGGCCGGTGACGATGTCGGAGGGAAGGGCTCCCACCTTGATCCTGACCGGCAGGCCCACCTTCATCTTGCCCACGTCGATCTCATCCACCGTGCCCTTGAAGATGAGGTCGCTCATGTCGGCGATGCTCGCCAGCTCGGTGCCCGCCTGGTAGGAGGTGAGGGGCACCACGGGATCGCCAGGATCCACGCTTCGCGTCAGCACCGTGCCGGCGGCGGGGGCCCGGATGATGGTCTCCATGGCCGCCCCGCCCCCCGTGACGCGGCCCTTCATGGTCAGCTCGCGGTTGTCACGGGCCCGCGCGAGGGCCACCTGGGCCTTCTCGTAGGCCTCGCGCATGGCGTCCAGGTCCTCCCTCGCCACGACGCCCTGAGAGGCGAGCTCTTTGTAACGCAGGAAGTCCGCCTTGGCCCGGTCGAAGCCGGCCTGGGCATTCTGGAGGTCTCTGTCCACCTGAATGAGATCCTGGGGCGTGGGATCGGGTGCAATCTCGAAGAGGGGATCGCCCGCCTTCACCGTGTCGCCCACCTGCACCACGCACCGCTTCACGATGCCGCTGATCTTGGATTTGACCTGAAATTTCTGTCTCGGTTCGATCTGTCCGACGGCCAGTGCCTTCTCCGTGATGGAGCCCCGTTCGACTGGAACGAGCTTGAAGTCGTCCTTCTTGGAGCCGGCGTGCCTGACCCACGCGTACACCCCCGCCGCCACCACCCCCACGGCGACCAGGATGAGCAGAATCTTCACCAACCTCGCCATCGTCCTCTCCTTAGCTCTCTTTGGCGGATGCCCTGAGGTTCACTACGCTGGGTTATACGGAGGGAGGGGCGAAAGGTTTGGCCGGGCCGGGGCAAGATCCCTGCGGACACGATGGAGGAACCGCTGAGACGGCCGACAAGGAGGCCCAACGGCGCCGGGACGCCGATTTTTGCCTTCAGCAAAAAGCGAAGCGGTATTCAGCCCTGCACGGATTCTCGGGACGAGCCGGGAAAGGATGAAGTGGTGGCCCGGCAAGTTCCCCCACGTCGAGGTGATGGCCGGACGACGCCCCCGCAAGACTAACTCTGGATGGATCGACCCCCCGGCCCCCCGAAAATGGGAAGCGTCACGCCCATTCGGAGGATGCCGCCGCCCTAGGCCGGAAACTTGCCCGTCTTGTTGCGCCGGTAGCGGAGGCTGAGCGCCGCGAGCGCCACGGCCAGGAAGCCGAAGTCCCGGAGGATGGAGAGGAGGATTTCCCCGCGGGCGCCGGAGTGGCCGAAGCATCCGCAGTTGATGTCCAGGCCGCGGAACCAGGCCTGGCCCATGGCGGCCAGAAACGCCACCAGCATGAGGTTGGCCAGGACGATCCCCCCCTCCGCCGAGAAGCCGGACAGGAGGGCCAATCCCATGACGGCCTCGATCCAGGGAAGGATCACGGCCAGCGGATTGACCAGCCGATCCGGGAGCATCGCGTAGTGGGAGATGTCGGCCGCAAAGCCTGACGGATCCAAGATCTTGGGAACGGCGGCGGCCAAGAATATACCCGCCACGGCCCAGCGGGCTATCCGCTCCGCCCAAATCACCCAGCCGCTTGGTTTCACTGTTTGTAGGTCCCCCGTTCGATGGGAAGATTGGCCCTCATCCAGCCCGGCAGTCCGTCATGGAAGACGGCCACCCGGTTGTCCGAGTAGCCCTTGGCGATGAGCTCCTTGGCGAGCTCCTCGGAGGTGCCGCACGAGCCGCCCGAGCAATAGACGATGATGAGCTTGGCCTTCTGGAGCTCGGGGGCCACCTTGGCGTAGTAGGGGGCGAAGTTGTCCGCCGGCACGTTGAGCGCGTGGGGAATGTGGCCCAGCTCGAATTCCTCCGACGAGCGGGCGTCCACGATGACCGTGCCCGGCTGTTGCAGATAGTACCGCACCTCCTGCAGGGACATCATTCGCGCCCCCTCCTGGGCCAGGCGCGCGGCCGTGCCCCCGCGAAGGGGAAGTCCGCCAGGTGAAAGAGCGTTGTAGGTCAGGCCCACCAGGGAACCGACGGCGACCAGGGCGGCCATCTGAAGGAAACTGCGGCGCATGATTCCTCCTCGTTGAAGAACGCAATCTTATAACCAAGGGGCAAGGGGGGGCAAGCGGTTCTCGTCGGACCGCGAGGCGAGGACACATCTCGAATGGGAGGAAAGGCCGCAACCTTCCGACATCCAAGCCCCAGGTTCGACATCCAAAGTCCAGACGACTCTCCGTGGCGGATCTTCACGTCCTCTCGGTCTCAGATGCAGAAACATGGGACGTGCCTGGTTTCATCCCTGATACCGAGACCTTCGCGAAGGAGGCCGAGGGGTCTTCGGTCGTGCCATGCGACAGCCGCGGTGCATCACCGCAAAGGGCCGTCCAGCGTCCAGTTCGGAATCCTGCAGGGGGACGGACACCACCTGGCATTGCGCTTGCTGAGATATTCCCCTGGAGGCGTAGGCAGGTATGGCCAAGAGTTCTTTCGAGTGGCGGGAGTGGGGGCCGTCGGCATTGGAGGAGGCCAGTCGGTCGCACAAGCCGCTCTTCCTGCTCGTCTCCGCCTTCAGTTCGGAGCAAGCATTCGGCGTTTCCGGGGCCATCGAGGAAGACAGGGGGCTCTCCTCGCTCCTGGCCCGCTCCTTCATTCCCGTGCTGGCCGATGGGGATCGTCATCCGGAATTGGGGCGCCTCTACTTCTCGACACGAGCGCCTGCCGCGGCCGTCCTGCATCCCGATGGGACCCTCCTGACCAACTGCCCCCTGGAGGCGCCCGAGGCCCTCGTGAACCTCCTTCGGTCGGCCGTCGTGGCGGCCTCCCATTACAGCCCACCGGTTGCGCCGGTCTTCGGAGGATACCCGGTGCCCTTCATCGAGCATCATCCGCGCAGCCTCGAGCGCGGGCTGGAATTGGTGGAGAGCATCTACCAGAAGGTCCTGGGCCGTCTGATCGTGGACGGGGGCGAGTTCGGCAAAGGAGCCGGAGCGCCGTGCATCGATCCGGTCCGCTTCCTCCTGCGGTACGGAACGTTCATGGGCAGCCGCGAGGCCCTCGAAAGGGCCGTTCAGGTACTCCAGTCGTTGGCGTACTCGCCCCTTTACGACTCCGTGGAGGGCGGTTTTTTTCACGCCAGGGACGGCTCGCGGCTGGATACCCGGAAGTTCCTTCAGGACAACGCCCACTGGCTCATCCTCTCGCTCCGCGTGGCCGCGATGCCGGAGGGCGGATTCGCTCTCCCGCTGGCGAGGGGCATCCTCCATTACCTCCAGCAGCAGATGCTCCAGAAGGGAGGCCTGTTTGCGGCCGCGCAACGGGACGACGATTCCTACTACGCGCTGAGCGGAGAAGAACGGCGGCGCGTGCCGCCCCCCCAGCTGAATGCCACGGCCTTCGCGCTGCCCAACGCCCTGGCCGTGAGGGCCCTGTGCAACAGTTGGCAATTTCTGGGAGAAAGGGCCTACCTGAACCTCGCCCAGCGTGCCCATCGTCGGCTCGAGAGAGACCTGTTGGGACCCGATGGAGCCCTCGCCCATTGCAGGACGGGGGAGAAGCCCGGTGCGGCGTACCTCGGCGCCCAGGTGGAACTCGGCTACGCGCGGCTGGCCCTGTACCAATCCACGCTGGATCCCCGCTATCTGGCGGGGGTGGAAGGGGTCGCCAGGCTCCTCGTGTCAAACTACTCCAATCCGGCGGGGGTGGGGTTTCTGGACGTACGCACCCAGGACAGGGACCGGCTGGCCGTCTTCCGGCCTATCCTAGATCCGGTGATGAACGCGCGGTCGGCTGGCTTCCTGATCCTCGCCTCGGCTCAACTGGAAGATGAGAAGCTGGCCCTCCCCGCCCGCAGGGCGCTGGGCGCCCTCGTGGATGCCAAGCTCGAAGATCTGAGCGCCCTGTGCCAACTGGGCAACGCGCTCCTGGTGACGCTCATGCCCCTGGCCGTGTACGTCGCGGTGACCGACGGTTCCATCCAGCAGCGCTATCACGTTCTGGAGAAGCTCCGGGAGCTCGGCATGTCCTTCACTCTGGTCATGCATCGCGGGCCCTCGCGTTTCGAGAAGATGCAGGCCCTGCCGCGGCTCATCGCCTGCTGCGGGAACCAGCAGCGCGAGATCCCCGTCTGACGGATGAGGATGGAGTGAGCAGCGGAATTGCGCCAAGACCCAGTAATGTGATATTAAACAAGGTCCGGGGGAGTTCTTTCGCGTGCGCCCGTAGCTCAGCCGGATAGAGCGTCGGCCTTCGAAGCCGCAGGTCCCCCGTTCGAGTCGGGGCGGGCGCGCCACGCATTCGGGCCGGAGCGGTTCATAGGCAGAATTGCTCACCCGGTGGAACCTCCAAGTCAGATCGCATCCCGCCCTGGCTGCCTCCGCTCGGAAAGATCCCAACAAACTCGGGAGGCTGATGCGGGGAGGGACGTGGGCGAAAGTGGCGGAACTGGCAGACGCGCAGGACTTAGGATCCTGTGGGGCAACCCGTGGGGGTTCGAGTCCCCCCTTTCGCACCAGTTGAGCTAGAGTAGCTGGCCCGCAGGTTGGGCCGGCAGGAGCGCGGAGAGGAGATGAGGACTCGAAGGGCGGGACGCGGCGTAGCCCCACCGCGAGGACGCGAGCGAAGAGCGAGCGTTCGCAGCGTTGTGGGGCAAGCCGAGGGACCCGCCCAGGGAACTGTAGACGGCCTTGAAACGGAGCCGCGAGACCCGCTAGCGGCGAGGCTTCCAGGCCGCGTAGGTTCGAGTCCCCCCTTTCGCACCGATTTGAACTAAGATGGCGGCCCGCGGTGGGCACGGCCAATTGGAAAGGCCGCATTGGCCTCGTGAGGCCGAGAAGGCCCGCCGGATATTGGGTTTGTGCCGCGGGAAGAGACGGCGTCAGAGGGGGGCCGCCGAGGCCTCCACCAAAGATATGAGGGTGCAGGATGGACATCACATTCAAGCGGGAAGATGGGTGCCAGCGGCTGTACGAGGCGGTTGCTCCCTGGGAAGAGATCGCCCCACGGTTTTCCGAAGTGGCGCGCACCCTCAGGGGCCAGGTGAGGCTGCCGGGTTTCCGGGCGGGCAAGGCCCCCGAGTCCATGGTGCGATCGCGGTTCCGCCGGGAGATCCGAGAAGAGGTCCTGGATCACCTGCTGGCGGACACGGCCAAGAGCATGGTCGAACAGTACAGCCTCAAGCCGGTGGTGGAGCCCTACGCCCAGGACGTGCATCTCGAAGAGGGGGAGGCGTTCCGGTGCACACTGGTGGCCGAAGAGGTTCCGCAGGTCCCCGCGGTGGAGGCCGCTGGAGTCACCATCGAGGTGCCCAAGGTCGAGGTCTCCGAGGAGCAGGTCGGACGCGCTCTCGAGTCCCTCCGGCAGAGGGCGGCGGTGATGAAGCCCCAGGAGGGTCCCGCGGCGGAGGGCGACTTCGCGGTGACGACCCTCCAACGCAAAGGACAGAGCAAGGGGCAGGAGCGCTTCTTCTGCGCCCTCGCCAAGAGTGAACACCCCGCCGAGAGAGTCCTCGTCGGGGCGAAGCCGGGAGACCTGCTGGAACTGTCGGTTCCTCAGGAGGGCCACGGCCACGAGGAGGGTCACGCCCACGAGCATGACCACGGACCGGGGCATCTGGCGCCCGGGGAGTACACGCTCAACGTGGTCAAGGTGGTGCGGCGGGAGGTTCCCGAGCTGGGCGACGAATTGGCCAAGGATCTCGGGGCCGAGAGCCTCGATGCCCTCAAGGGGCAGGTCCGAAAGGACATGGAAGCCCGCTTCGCCTCGGAGGTGCGCGGCATCGAGGAGGAACGCCTGGTCGGGGATCTGCTCGAGCGCCACCCATTTCCGGCCCCACCCACGCTGGTGGACCGCCAGTTGAGAAACGACCTCGAGGAGCTGGCCGAGGAAATGACCAGGCAGGGAGTAGACCTGGAGAAGGCCGAGATGGACTGGGAGGAGGTCGCCAAATCCCGTCGGCCCATCGCGGAGCGGAAGGTGAAGGCGTACTATCTCTTCGAGTCCGTCGCATCGGCCAAGGGCCTGACGGTCTCGGATGAGGAGGTGGACGCCTACTTCGAGCGCAAGGCCGAGGGCACCCGGGTCACGGCCGCTCAGCTCAAGAGCCACGCGGTGAAGGAGAAGCAGATCGAGATGGTGCAGCGCCTTCTTCTTCACCAGAAGGCCCTGGACTTGCTTCTTTCTCAGGCTTCGGTTACATTCACGGAGGGGAAATCCGCCACACAGGAGGGATTGAATGCCCCTGATTCCGATAGTCGTGGAGCAGACCAACCGCGGTGAGCGGTCCTACGACATCTACTCCCGGCTGCTCAAGGACAACATCATCTTCGTGGGCGAGGAGATCGACGATCATCTGGCGAATCTGGTCATCGCCCAGCTCCTCTTTCTCGAGGCCGAAGACCCCCAGCGCGACATCTGGCTGTACGTCAACAGCCCAGGAGGCTCCGTGACCGCCGGTCTGGCCATCTACGACACGATGCAGTTCGTGAAGCCGGACATCAACACGATCTGCATCGGCCAGGCTGCATCCATGGCGGCCGTCCTGCTGGCCGCCGGGACCAAGGGCAAGCGCTTCGCGCTCCCCAACTCCCGGATCATCATCCACCAGCCCTTGGGTGGCGTGAGCGGGCAGGCCAGTGACATCGACATCCAGGCGAAGGAGATCCTGAGGATGCGGGAGGGCATCTTCCAGATCCTCGCCAGCCATACGGAGCGGCCGATCGAGACCATCCGCGCCGACTGCGACCGGGATTTCATCATGACGCCGGCGCACGCACTGGAATACGGGATCGTGGACAAGATCCTCACGCACCATGGGATACCGGAGAAATAAAACGGCCTGGCCGAGCATTGCTCTGGATACCCCGGTGGCGGAGGGAAGATAGATGAGCCGAGGTTACGCGGACAACGAACTCAGGTGCAGCTTTTGCAACAAGCCCCAGCGCGAGGTCAAGAAACTGATCGCGGGGCCCAACGTGTACATCTGCAATGAGTGCGTGGACACCTGTAACGAGATCCTGGCCGAAGACGTCGAAAAGGACGAGAAGGGCCGGAACCCCCTCCCCAAGCCCAAGGAGGTCAAGACCTTCCTGGACGAGTACGTGATTGGCCAGGAGTTCGCCAAGAAGCGGATAGCGGTGGCGGTGTACAACCACTACCGCAGGACCCAGCTGAACGTCCGCCGCGGGGACGTGGAGGTCCAGAAATCCAACATCCTCCTGGTAGGCCCCACCGGGACGGGAAAGACCCTCCTGGCCCAGACCCTTGCCCGGCTCCTTCAGGTTCCCTTCGCCATTGCCGACGCCACCACCCTGACGGAAGCGGGCTACGTGGGCGAGGACGTGGAGAACATCCTCCTCAAGCTGCTTCAAAATGCCGACGGCGACAAGGTGCGTGCCGAGAGGGGCATCGTCTACGTGGACGAGATCGACAAGATCGCCAGGAAGGGCGAGAACCCCTCGATCACCCGCGACGTCTCGGGCGAGGGGGTCCAGCAGGCCCTCCTGAAGATCCTGGAGGGGACCGTCGCCAACGTGCCGCCTCAGGGCGGCAGGAAGCACCCCCACCAGGAGTTCATCCAGATCGACACGACCAACATCCTCTTCATCTGCGGGGGCGCCTTCGTCGGCCTGGACAAGATCATCGAGCGGCGCCTGCACAAGTCCTCCATCGGGTACGGCGGCGTTCCGGAGCAGGGTGACCCCAAGAGCCTGAGCGACCTCCTCCACCTCGTGCAGCCGCAGGATCTCATCAAATACGGGATGATCCCGGAGTTCGTCGGCCGGGTGCCCGTCGTCGCCGCCCTGAACGAGCTGGATCTTGACGCCCTGAAAACGATTCTGACCCAGCCCCGTAACGCCCTGGTCAAGCAGTTCCAGAAGATCTTCGAAATGGAGGGCGTAAAGCTCACCTTCACGGCGGAGGCCGTGGAGGAGATTTCCAGGGAGGCCATCGCCCGGGGCGTGGGAGCCCGGGGATTGCGGATCATCATGGAAGACCTCATGCTCGAACTCATGTACGACATCCCTTCGCAGAACAACGTCAAGGAAGTGGTCATCACGCGCGACGTCGTCCTGGCCAGCGCCAAGCCCATCATGCTGATGGAGCACGCCGGCTGAATCGCGCCCGGCAAAAAGGTCCCCTCATGAAAGAACTTTCCGCCTCTCCACCAGGAGCCCCCAACCTGGAGGTCGTCCCCCTCATCACCCTGAGGGACATGGTGGTCTTCCCGCATTCCATCCGACCCTTCATCGTCGGCCGGCCGAATTCCATCGCCGCCGTAGAGGCGGCCCTGGCCTCCGACCGCCGCGTCTTCCTCTCGCTTCAGCAGGACCCGCAGGCGGAGGAGCCCTCTTCCGCCGGGCTCCACCGGATGGGAGTGCTGGCGCAGGTGGTCCAGTCCCTCTCCCTCCCCAGCGGCCATCTCAAGGTGCTGGTGGAGGGTCTCAGCCGAGGTTTTGCGAAGGATTTTCTGCTCGACGAAGAGGTCCCCCACGCCTCGGTGGAGGCCGTTCTGGACCCCTCCCCGGTGGAGGTGGAGACGGAGGCGCTGGCCTTCGAGGTGAGCCGGAGTTTCGATGAATTCGTCCGCAAGCAGCAGGGCTTTTACGGATCAGTCAGCGCTTCGTCACTCAATCCCGAGGACCCCGGACGCTTCTGCGACCAGGTCGCCTCCTACCTCTCCATCCAGACGGCCCTGAAGCAGAAGATTCTGGAGACGGTGCCGATGCTGGACCGACTCAAGCTGGTGAAGAGGCTCCTGGGCTCCGAGATCGAGCAGGCCCATCTCGATCAGCGCCTCAACAAAGAGGTGGAAAAGCAGATCGAGAAGACCCAGAAGGAATACTACCTCAACGAGAAGATGAAGCTGATCAAGAAGGAGCTCGGGCGCGAGGATTCCACCAACGAGATCGAGGAGCTCCGGGAGCGGATCGAGAAGGCCGGCATGACGGATCTGGCCAAAGAGAAGGCCATCTCCGAGCTCAAGCGCCTCGAGATCATGCCGCCGGTCTCGGCCGAGGCCACCGTCTCCCGCTCCTATATCGACTGGCTCCTGGCCCTCCCGTGGTCCAAGGCCAGCAAAGACAATACCGACATCCACCGGGCCCGGAAGATCCTCGACGAGGACCACCACGGGCTGGAGAAGGTGAAGGAGCGGATCCTGGAGTTCCTCTCGGTGCGACAGCTCGCCAAGGAGCACAAGGGCAGCATCCTGTGCTTCGTGGGGCCGCCCGGCGTGGGGAAGACCTCCGTGGCCCGGTCCATTGCTCGGAGCATGGGGCGGGAGTTCGTGAGGCTCTCGCTCGGCGGCGTGCACGACGAGGCCGAGATCAAGGGCCACCGCCGCACCTACATCGGAGCCTTTCCCGGCCAGATCATCCAGCTCATGAAGAGGGCCGGGACGCAGAATCCCGTGTTCCTTCTGGACGAGGTGGACAAGCTGGGCGCCGACTACCGAGGCGATCCCTCCTCGGCCCTGCTTGAGGTCCTGGATCCAGAGCAGAACAACACCTTCGTGGACCACTACGTGGACGTTCCCTTCGACTTGTCGAAGGTATTCTTCATCACCACGGCCAACGTGACCCACACCATCCCACCCGCCCTTCTGGACCGGATGGAGGTGATCTCTTTCTCCGGATACACCCTTCCCGAAAAACTCTCCATCGCCAAGGGCTACCTGATCCCCAAGCAGCGGAAGAGCCACGGGCTGAAGGGCAGGGACCTGGAGTTCACGGACGATGGGTTGTCCTTCATCATCGACGGCTATACCCGCGAAGCCGGGGTCCGAAACCTCGAGCGGGAGATCGCCTCCGTGTGCCGTAAGGTGGCGCACAAGGTGGTCAAGGAGCACCGGAGAGCCCACGAGGTCATCAGCTCCGCGAAGGCGGAGGAGTACTTGGGCGTCGCGAGGTTCAAGACGCGAAAGGTTCTCCCCGGGGACGAGGTGGGGATCTCCGTCGGGCTGGCCTGGACGCAGAACGGGGGAGACATCCTCCTCGTGGAATCCAGCCTCATGCAGGGCAAGGGCGAACTGATCCTCACCGGCCAGTTGGGCGAGGTCATGCAGGAATCCGCGCGGGCGGCCCTCTCCTTTATCCGCGGCCAGTCCGAGCACTTTGGACTCGCCAGAGACTTCTACTCGAACCACGACGTTCACATCCACGTGCCGGAGGGCGCCATCCCCAAGGACGGACCCTCGGCCGGAATCGCCCTCGGTGTGGCCATGATTTCCACTTTCACGGGCATGCCCGTGAGGCACGATGTGGCCATGACCGGGGAGATCACTTTGAGGGGCAAGGTCCTGCCCGTGGGGGGGCTCAAGGAGAAGATCCTGGCCGCCAAACAGCATGACATCACGGAGGTGATCCTGCCCAGGGACAACGAGAAGGACGTTTCCGAGGTCCCCGAGAGCCTGCGGCAGGGGATGGCGTTCCACTTCGTAGAGTCACTGGAAGAGGTCATCGGGCACGCGTTCCGCAAGGACCCGTACCGATCCCATCCGTCACTTCTGCTGGAAAAGCCGGACGCGGCACAACCCGAGAAGAGGCCCTGAAGCCTCCGGAATCCGGTTCGAAGAACGAGCAAGGCCAGTCTGGACGCTTACCCCGCATAGGTTCCGAGGGGGTGGAGCGGATCGTGGGCCGCGCCATTGGGGTGCAGGATTGAACGAGTTGGACGCGCAGTTGGAGAGGGTCGCCGCGAACCGCGGCCAGCTTCCCATGCCTACCCTTCCGGAGGTCCCCGTCATCGGACGCTCCAACGTGGGGAAGTCCTCCTTTATCAATACGTTGACCGGGAGGAAGGGGTTCATGAGGGTCAGCAACTCCCCCGGGCGCACGGGCGCCGTGTTCTTCGTGAATGTCGGGGGAAGGGGCTACGTGGTGGACCTTCCGGGCTACGGTTTCGCCAAGGTCCCCCTGCCGGTCAAACAGGCGTGGGCGGACCTCGTCGAGGCCTACCTCGCGAGGGCGGCCAAGGGCGGGGGAATCCTGCTGGTAGATGCCCGGCGCGAGCCCAACGAGGGGGACCGGCAGATGGTGTCCTACTTTCGCCACTATGACCGGCCCTTCAGCGTCGTGATGACGAAGGTGGACAAGATTTCGAGAGGACGTTGGAAAGGGAGGGCCACGGCCATCGCCGATGCGCTGGGCCTGGGGGCGGATCAGGAGCCCATCCCCTTTTCGGCTGTGACGAATGAGGGTGCGAAAAGGGTACTTCGGCTCATCGAGGAGTATATGGAGCAAACGGCATGAACAAAGGGCGGACGGAAAACCTAGACTTGGCCAAGATGCACGACATGAGCTACCAGGACCTGCTGAAACTGGGGAGGGAGTATGAGATCGAGGGCATTTCGTCCCTGAAGCGCCAGGAGCTCATCTTCCAGATCCTCAAATCCCAGGCCGAGGCCAACGGATTCATCTTCGCCGAGGGGGTGCTGGAAATCCTTCAGGACGGATTCGGCTTCCTAAGGGCGCCAGAGTACAACTACCTTCCCGGCCCCGACGACATCTACGTGAGCCCCTCCCAGATCAAGAAGTTCGGCCTGAGAACCGGCGACACCATTTCGGGGCAGGTTCGCCCGCCCAAGGAGGGTGAGAAGTACTTCGCCCTCATCAAGGTGGACGCCATCAACTTCGAATCCACCACCAAGACCCGGGACCGCATGTGGTTCGACGCGCTGACACCCATCTACCCGAACCGGCGCATCAAGCTCGAAACCAGCCGTGAGGCCATGTCGGGGCGCGTGCTGGACATGGTGACGCCCATCGGGTTCGGCCAGCGCGGCCTCATCGTGGCCCCGCCGCGGACGGGCAAGACCATGTTGCTGCAGGCCATCGCGCACGCCATCACCGCCAACCATCCCGAGGCCTACCTCTTGGTCCTGCTCATCGATGAGCGGCCCGAGGAGGTGACGGACATGCAGCGCTCGGTGAAGGGCGAGGTCCAGGCCTCCACCTTCGACGAGCCCCCCACGCGCCACGTTCAGGTGGCCGAGATGGTGATGGAGAAGACCAAGCGCCTCGTGGAACAGGGCCGAGACGTAGTCATCCTGCTGGACTCGATCACCCGCATGGCGAGGGCCTACAACACCGTGACGCCCCCTTCGGGGCGGGTCCTCTCGGGAGGTCTCGACGCCAACGCCCTCCAGAAGCCCAAGCGCTTCTTCGGCGCGGCTCGGAACATCGAGGAGGGGGGCTCCCTCACCATCATCGCCACGGCGCTGGTGGACACGGGCTCCCGCATGGATGACGTCATCTTCGAGGAGTTCAAGGGCACGGGCAACATGGAGATCCACCTGGACCGCAAGCTCGTGGACAAGCGAGTCTTCCCCGCCATCGACATCAACAAGTCGGGCACCCGCAAGGAGGAGTTGCTCACCAGCGACTTCGAACTGAACCGGATGTGGATCCTCCGCAAGATCCTCAACCCACTCTCCACCGTCGAAGCCATGGAGCTGCTCCTGAACAAACTGGGGGAATTCGAATCCAACGAGGCCTTCCTGAAGGGACTGTCCGGGGGGTGATCCGAGCGGGTCGAATGGCCTCCATTCTCGCTCGGCCGTCCTCCGAGCGAGCGATCCGCGGACAGGAGCGCCGCCCGTAGCCGTCGATCTCCGCCCCGGAAGTGACCACCGCTTACACCGCAGACCCGCCAACCCATGGCCGGCTGGTAGCCGCCAAGCGAACGTCCGCCTGGCGGCGGCTGCGGCGTTGAATGCCGCATGGATCATGCCTGTCCAAAATGGACCGCCTTGCCGGCTCCGAACCCCGGACGGGCCTGGGC
>JBAWEQ010000258.1:0-32421 GCA_049591295.1 Acidobacteriota bacterium | reverse complement strand
CACCAGGAGAGGCTGGGGCTGGCGCCCGAAGGGCGGCTGAGGGACTGGGGCCGGAGCGCGGCCACGCTGGCGTGGACGCGCCCGGACCAGGCCCCAGCGCCGCGCCAACGGCGCGACCCAGACCCAGCCGTGGTTCGGAGCCGGCAAGGCGGCCTATTTGGGACAGGCATGTTCTGAGTCACTTCATGTCGGGGTAGGGCACCAACGTGACGGTGTTGCCCGGGCCGTCGAAGACCATCCGGTACCGGTTCAGGATGTCCCGTCCCAGGATGCCCCAGAGGGGAAGCGGAAAACGCTGGGGGACTTCGGTCACGGGCGCCACCGGTTCGTGAAAGACCCGCCCCGCGAACTCCAGGGTGACCTGCTCCGCCAGCCCTGAGGAGAAAGCTCCCGAAAAGCCCAGGGCGTAGAGGTTTCCGTATTTCCCCGAGTTAATGCGGATGCCGAGCTTCGGGACGTATTGGGAGGCCAGCAGGGTGTAGGGAGCGCCAGTGTCCAGCAGGAAGGGGAACGGCCCGCGCCCCTGGAGCCTCACCTGGACCAGCGGCACACCCTCCACCCAGAGGAGGGGCAGGGTGGTCCCCTTCTCTCCCAGGAGCTGCTCAGGCGGCGTTCCCTTGGGCCAGAGAGCGAACTTCCCGTGCCGGCGGTCGTAGTACGTCACGAACCCGACGAAGGGAGAGAGCCCCAAATACCCGCCCTTGTTGGTCCAGAACTCGCTGTCCCGCACGTTGATCACGGCCGGCTGCTGGGTCACGGTCATTCCGGCTATCTCCAGGCGCGAGATCAAGACGCAGCGAGACTGGCGGGGACCCTGGTAGCCCCAGCCTTCGAAGGACACGGATCCCAGCTCGGGCAGCCGAAGCTTCCGCGCCAGATCGGCGTTGACCAGGACCGACTCGGCTCCCGTATCCAGGGCCAGCCAGGTCTTCTTCCCATTCATGACCACCTTGAGGCTGGGCTCCCTGTAGATCTCCCTGAGCTGTGTGCTTCCGGGAAACTTGGCGGGGGAGGCGATGTGCACGGGGCCCAGCGGCGCCAGGGCTTCATAAAGCCGCACCTGGTCCGCCAGGGCCTGCGAGCCGGGGCCGATCCGGGCGATGGCCTTCAAGACCGCCAGTTTGGCCGCCGGATCATCCAGCGCCCGCACTCTCAGGGAGAGCAGGTCTGCGGTGGGAGGTACACCTTCCGCTTCGGCCTGGGCGATCAGGGACAAGGCCTCCGCCTTGTCCCCCAGACCGAGGGCGGCATTGACCATCTTGGGAAGGGCCAGCGCCCGCCACCGCTCATCCTGCAGCACGGGCCGCCAGACCGCCAGGGCCTCCTCGGCGCGGAAGTTGAGAAAGAGGCAGTCCCCGAACATCAGCCGGGCCTCGGGATCGGCGGGCGCACGCTCCGACGTCTCCTTGGCCGCCGAGAGGGCCTCGATCCACCGTCCCCCCTCCACCAGGCTCTTGACCCAGGCGGCACGCAGGCCGAGGTCATCGGGCTTCCGCCTGACCTCCAGCCCCAGCTCGGCCGCGGCATCGTCGAAGCGCCCCTCCTTGAGAAGGGCCAACCCGTTGGTGGGGGCGGGGGTCTGCGAAGCCAGACTCACGGCCACTGCGACAAGAATCGCCCCGGCCCAACACCGATGCCCGCAAGCCACCATGACCAGTCTCCGTCGGACGGACGCCACTGTGTCCGTGAGTATTATAGCTCCCCCGACTCCCAGGCTCGGCTCTTCCGGCGGTTGGCAAAACCCTGACGAGGTGGTACTTTGTTCCGACCGAGAACCGGGGGCCCGGCTGGGGCGGCCCGCGGACCGGGACCCGCAGAACCACTCGCGGCTTCGAAGCAGGGAGGATCCCATGCCCGTTCGCGTCCGCTTCGCTCCATCCCCCACCGGCTACCTCCACGTGGGGGGCGCCCGCACCGCGCTCATCAACTGGCTCTACGCCCGCAGGCACGGCGGCGCGTTCATCCTGCGCATCGAGGACACGGACGAGGCCCGCTCCACGCCCGAGATGACCCAGGCCATCCTGGACGGCCTGAGCTGGCTCGGCATCGCGTGGGACGAGGGCCCCTTCTTTCAGAGCGGGCGCCAGGCCATCTATCGCGAAAACGCCCACCAGCTCCTCTCCTCCGGCCACGCCTACCGCTGCTTCTGCTCCAAGGAGACCCTTGATGCGCGGCGCAACGCCAGCGGCAAGCCCGCCGAGTGGAAGTACGACCGGCTCTGTCGCGCGATTCCCAGGGAGGAATCCGATCGCCGCGCCGCCGCGGGCGAGCCCTTCGTCGTCCGCTGCGACGTGCCCAAGGGCAAACTCGCCTGGGACGACGTGGTGAAGGGACGCATCGAGTTCGACAGCTCGGAGGTGGAGGACTTCGTGCTCCTCCGCTCCGACGGCACTCCCACCTATCATCTGTCGGTGGTAAGCGACGACGTGGCGATGGGGATGACGCATGTAATCCGCGGCGAGGACCACATCAGCAACACGCCCAAGCAGATCGCCCTCTACGCGGGGCTCGGCGTGGAACCGCCCGTCTTCGGGCACCTGCCGCTCATCCTGGGCATGGACAAGAAGAAACTCTCCAAGCGCCACGGCACGGTCTCCGTGCTCTCCTACAGAGACGAGGGCATCCTGCCGCTGGCGCTCTTCAACTTCCTGGCCCAGCTCGGCGCCAACCTCGGCGAGGAGCCCTTCCTCACCATGACCGAGGTCATCCGCCGATTCGACTTCTCGGCCCTCAAGAACTCGGCCTCGGTCTTCGACCGCGAGCGGCTCGCCTTCATCAACGCCAAGGTCATCGGCGAAACCTCCCCCTGCGAACTGGCCGCGGTCCTGGGGCCCTTTCTGGAAGCCCTGTTGCCTGCGGGTCCGGAGCCCGGGGAGGCGGCGGTCAGGGTCATGGCCACCCGGGCCAAGGACCTGCGCGAGCTGGCGGCCATGCTGGTGCCCTTCGTGACCCTCGATTTCCCCCTCGACCCGAAGGGGCTGGAAAAGGCGCGGAAAGACCCCGGCGCCCTCGCCGCGCTCGAAGGCCTCCTGCCCAAGCTGGAAGGCCTTGCCGAGGACGAGTGGGGCCCGGCCAAGCTGGAGGAGGTGCTCCGCGGCCACGCCGAGGCCTCCGGCGTGAAGGCCGGCGCTCTCATCCACCCCTGCCGCCTGTTCCTCACGGGCCGCACCGAGAGCCCCGGCATCTTCGACGTCCTGGCCGCCATGGGAAAAGTGGGAACTCTCGCCCGCCTTCGCAGGGGGATCGCCGCCCTCGGGCAGCGGGGATGAAACCGGAGGCGCAGGCCCGGGTCGCGTAGGTCTGAGGGGGGGGATCTCACGACGCCCGATGAAGCCGTGGAAGCACCGGCGCTTCCCCACCCTCCCGCCGTGTGCCGGTGGGCGGGCCTTGCCAACATCAGCCCGGCCATGTTCGGCAACTACTGCGCCTAAGACTGCATCGGCCCCTGGCGGACGTGTTGAAGACGCACCTCCGCTTCTCCGACGAGCACATCGGGCTCCTCAAAAGCCATCTACGGCATTCCGAACATCTTCATGGTGCTAGTGGGCGGCATCATCGTGGACCGCATCGGCACCCGGAGGGCCACCTTCCTCTTCGGCGTCCTCTGCGTCTTGGGCGCCGCCGTCACGGCCTCCACCGCCTCCCTGCAGATCATGGCCGGGGGACGGCTCCTCTTCGGTCTGCTGTCTCCCTATCTTCTGCGGCGCAAGGAGATGCCCCCGGGAGGACACGGCCTGGACTGGCCAGTCCCCCACCCCCCGGGCCAGATGGCCGCGTCTCCATCGCCATAGGATCGCCGCCCCTTCTGAATGCGTTTGCGCTCGGCATGGATCGCGAGCCGATGCGACGATCCCTCCCGGCAGGCCTCACCCTGCCTCAGTCGCCCGGTCTTGCCGCGAGGTCCCGGACGAGGTCCTTCACCAAGGCCGTCATCTCCTGGCCCCGCCCCTGGTCCATGAGGGAACGGAGCGTTTCCTCGTCCAGCTTCCTCCGGATTTGCTTCAGCAGCGGGTCCGAGTATTCCTGGATCTCGGCGTTGAACGAGGGGTGGGCCATGGCCGCCCCCAGGAGCCTGGCTGCCTGCGGCTGCTGGCCCTCCCTGGCATAGAGCAAGGCCACGCCGACGAGCCCCTCCAGGATGAGGGGCATGGCGCCGATGTCGAGCGCCTCCTCCAGGGCGATCTTCAAATTCTTGAAGGCGCGGCCCTCTGACCCCTCCCTTTGGGCCAGGGCTCCGCCGGTGTTGAGGTGGGCGATGGCGACGCTGAGCCTAGCGCCGATTTCCCGCGAGATGGGCAGGCTCTTCTCCCAGAATGCCACCGCCTCCGCGATTTTGCCCATCTTGCGGTGGACCTCGCCCAGGTTGATGTAGCAGGTGGCCATGCCCCAGCGGTCCCCGATGGTCCGGAAGATCTCCAGCCCCTGCTGGTGGTGCCAGGCCGATTTCTCGAGTTCACCCCGCATCATGGTGGCGAACCCGAGAACGCGGTGGGCGCCCGCGATACCTTGCGCGTCCTTGAGCTCCTTGGCGATCTCCAGGCTCTGCTGTCCTGAGGTCGAAGCCGTCTCCGTGTCGCCCAGCCGGAAGGAGACGTCCGCCAGGTTGAGCAGGACCTGCGCGGCCCCCTCGTGGTCCCCCTGGCGCGAAGCCAGCTTGAGAGCCTCCGCGAGGTAAGGCTTGGCCTCCGCGTAGTCCCCCTGGATCATGGCCGTGCGGGCCAGGGCGTTGAGGGCCGCCACCTCCGTCCGGGGGTGACGCGTCCGCCTGGCCAAGTCTACCGCTTCCTCCAGGCAACGCCTGGCCCGCTCGTGGTCCCCGAGCACCCTGATCGCGTCGCCGAGATCCGCGAGGAGCATCGCCCTCTGTTCGGGGCGGCCGTCCCCCAGGAGGCGCTCGGCCCTTTCGAAAGTGGAGACGGCGTCCTGGAAGGCGCTGACCTTCGCCATCTCCTCGCCGGCCCGGATCAGGTATTCGGCGGCCCGCTCGCTCTCGCCCGCGGCCTCGTAGTGGCCGGCGATTGCAGGGAGATATTCGGATTGTCTGTCCTGGAGATTCCTTTCGAGCCATCGGGCCGCCCCGGCGTGGTAGGCGCGCCGCATCTTCTTCACGACCGTTTCGTAGACGATGTCCCTCAGAAGCGCGTGCTTGAAGGAGTACTCCTGGGAGGCCTCGAAGGAGGATGCCTTGGCCGGAAAGATGAGCTGGCGCTCGCGTGCGATCTCCAGGAGAGGCGGATGCTTGGAAGCGGGGGCATCCCCCTCCGGAGCCTCCTCGCCCGAAAGTTCCGTCACCGCCGCCCCCCAGAATTGCCTTCCCACCACGGACGCGCATTGGAGCAGGAGCCTCTCTTTCGATGGCAAGCAGTCGAGCCGCGCCCTCAGGACGCCCTTCAGGCTTCCAGGCACCTGCACCCGCTCCAGCCCATCGAGATCCACACGCCATCGGTCCTCGCCGGCCAGGATCACGCCCCGGTCCATGAGAAGCAGGATCAACTCCTCCACGTAGAAGGGGTTGCCCTGGGCCGCCCGCACGACCATGCTCCGCAGCTTCTCGGGAACGGCCTCCATCCGCTGCAGGATCTCCTCCACGAGCTCGTGCGTCTGCGCCTCGGTGAGGGGCTGGAGATCCATGCGCATGAAGGCCTCGTGACCCTCCCCCCACCCCTTCTTGCGGTCGAAGAGAACGGGGCGGGCCAGGCAGACGAAGAGAAGCCTCCGGTCCGGGACCCGGGAGGCCACCTGCTCGATGAGGTCCAGGGAGCCCTCGTCCGCCCAGTGCAGATCTTCCAGGAACAGGACGGCGGGCTTGTCGGCGGCCATGGAGCGGAAGACCTGGATCAGGTCCGCCTGGGCCTGCTGGCGAAAAGAGCGGCTCCCCAGCAGTTGGGCCACCGGCCGGCTGCCCGAGAAATCGAAGCCGAGCCAGTGGCCAACTACCTCGGCGCGGTCCGGCTCCACCAGGCTGGCCATTCCGGACCGGAACTTCTTGCGAACCGTCTCCGTGCTGTCGCTGTCCCGGATCTCGAACCGGAAGGAGAAGAGGTCGCGAAAGACCCCGTTCGGGCGATGCGAGGTTTCGGGAACGGCCTGGCTCTCGAAGAAGAGGATCTCCTCCGGGAGCAGCTCGAGCCACTTCTCGAACTCGTAGAGCAGGCGCGACTTCCCGACGCCTGCCTCGCCCGTCACGACGGCCACGCGGGTCACGGCTCCCTCGGCCGCTTCCCGGTAGCACTCCTGCAGGGCGGCCAGCTCCTTCTCCCGCCCGATGGTCCGCGTTTCGATGTTGCCCACCCCGCGGATGGGCATCCGGAAGGGCCTGGGCTTGGCCCGATCCAGCAGGTAGACGCCCTCGGGCCTCCCTCCGCCCTCCGCGGCCATGGGCTCCTGGGGGACGACGTCAAAGACGCCCCGGATGTGCCGGTAGGTGCTCTCGGAGAGAAGGATGCCGTCCGGAGGGGCTTTGGCCGCCAGCGCGGCGGCCCACTTCATGGCCGCCCCCTCCATGGAGCCCTCGCCCGCCGCAGCGTCTGCGCCGCGGAACACGGAGCCCGTACCGATTCCGATGCGGAGGGTGTGCGTGTGGCGTCCCTTCTCGCGCAGATCGCGAATACCGTCGCGGAGGGCCAGGGCGGACCTCGCGGCGCGTTCAGGGTCGCTCTCCCTCGCCTTGGTGCCGCCCCAGAGGACGGCCAACCGCCCCTCTTCCCGCCAGCTCGGGCTTCCTCCGCGCTCCTTGACCAGACGGTTGATCCAGGCCTGCAGGGCTGCCGAGGGGGTGACGCCCTCCCGGTCGCCCGCCGGATCCGAAAGGGTGGCTGCCAACACCGTCGCGGAAGCGCCTCCCGCGTCGATTCCCCTCCCCACGGCCGGGGCCCCGGCCGCCTCTGTGGGCGCGGTCTTACTAGAGGAGCCCTGACCGGCGTCCCGCTTCCCTGGTCTCTCCTTGGGTTCCATGGTCTCCTGGCCCTCCCGCCGCCGCGGAGCACGGTCTCACCCCTGGTTCCCCAGGAGCTCCCCGCCCATGATCCGCACCAGAATTCTGTCTATAAGGTAACGCCGCGCGCCCCAAAGTAAAGCGGCGGATGGGAGTGGGAGGATTCCGCGCACGTGAGGGGCAGTCCGGTTTCGAAGCGGCCCGGCGGCCCGGGGACGCATCTCACGAGGGTGATGCGCGAGGCGGACCCTCAGTCTCCGCCCAGACCCGCCAGCGGCTCCTGTCCCCGCTCCAGGTCCAGCAGGCGCTGCTTGCGCCAGAGCCCCCCGCCGTACCCTCCGAGCTTTCCGTTCTTGTTCACCACCCGGTGGCACGGGATGACGATGGCGATGCGGTTGAGGCCGTTCGCCGTGCCCACGGCCCGGCAGGCCCCCGGGGATCCGACGGCTTGAGCGAGGGCCTCGTAGCTGAGGGTCTCACCGTAGGGGATGCGCAGAAGCTCATCCCATACCCGCTGCTGGAAGGGGGTCCCGGGGGCCCGGAGGGGCACGGTGAAGCGGCGCAGGGCCCCTGCAAAATACTGCCCCATCTCCTCCTGGAGCTGAGCGATGTGGCGGTTCCACCCGGGCACGGCGGCGCACTTGAACCGGGCCTGGAGCGTCCGAAGCTGGGCCTCGAGCATGCGCCGATCGGTGAACTCGAGCAGGCAGACGGCGTCACCGGTTGCCCCGGCCACCATGGGGCCCAGCGGCGTCTCGATCCATGCCGCCACGATGCAGTCGGCCGCGCGGGCCTTTCCCGGCGGCCTTCCGAAGGTCCGGGCGAAGGCATCGCGGAAACCGCTGTGGGATCCGAAGCCGTGGCCCAAGGCCACGTCGTCCAGGTCGGCCCCTTTTCGGATCTGCTCGAACGCCCGGCCCAGCCTCCGGCTCCTGCAGTAGGCCTGGAAGGTCATGGCGTAGTGCTTCTGGAAGGTGCGCCTGACCTGCGCCGGATCGTGACCCAGCGACCGCAGGTCGGCATCCTTCAGGCGCGTCTCCGGATCGCCATCCACCCTGGCCATGAGGTCGCGCACCCACTCGGGTGGCCGCCCGTCCGTCTCCAGGGGCCGGCAGCGCTTGCAGGGGCGGAAGCCCGCGAAGAGAGCCTCGCGCGCCGTGGCGAAGTAGCGCACGTTCCGGGGCAGCGGTTTCCGGGCGGGGCATGAGGGCCTGCAGAAGATGCCCGTAGTGGTGACGGCAACGAAGAAGATCCCGTCATAGCTGGCATCGCTGGCTCCGAAGGCGGTATCCATCTCGGTCTGAGGCGGCAGCACGATCATCGCGACCTCCGTGTCCGCGGGATCCTCCCGCTGAAAGGAGGATAGTCGCCCGCACCCGGTCCCTTCCACCGAAAATTGGACATCGATGTGTACCCCTCCGACTCGGCCCTTCGCTCCCGCCCTTCCGGTCAGAAGCGGCACCCCAGCCCGACCAGGAAGACGTCCGTGTCCCAGTTGTACCCGGTGACGATCCGGTTCCAGTGGGCGGGGATCTCCCACCGGTCGTTGATCCGGTAGGCCACCCGCAGGGTGACGATGCCGGCAAGCGTCCCTCCGGGCACCAGCTCCCCGGGAGCGGGCGGGCGGCGCTTGTCGATGGCGACGTAGGCCCCGCCTCCCGCGCCGAGGACGAGGTGGTTTCCAAGAAAGGCGCGCACGGCCTGGATCTCGGCGATGAGGCCGTTTCGCCGGACCACGCGGCTGTCGCCCTCGTTCAGCCAGGCGATGGAGGCATCCCAGTAGCGGCCGATGCCCCGCCGGTACTCGAAGCTGGAGGCGATGGAGGACTGGGAGTGGAAACTGTTGACGATGGTCTGGCCGGCGAAGAGGGTGACCTCGTTTCGCGTGGTCCACTCCGCCTGGTGGGGCGGCCTGGGCCGGGGGCCCGGCGCGGACGGCGCGGAGAGCTGGTAGCCGATTCCCAGCACGGCGGACCAGGCGTTGAAACTGTGCGCGGCCTGGATCCAGTCCATCCTGGCCTGGAGGAGCCATCGGCTCCGCGTGTACCAAGTGGCGCTGAGGCTCTCGATGGCGCCCCAGCCGTGGACGTCCGAATAGGAGCCGCCGTGCGTGGCCTCCGTGGTATCGAAATAGCGGTAGATTCCGCCCCCAGCGGCCAGAGTGAGCTGCCGGTGGAAGGCGGTCAGCCGCCCCCAGTACTGGAAGGCGTTGCCGTCCCGATGGTGGTAGGGAAAGTGGCCCTCATTCATCCAGGCTACGCTGAAGGCCGTGTGCTCGCTCACCCCTTGCAGGTATTCAACGGCCCATGCGTAGGAGCTGTCGTGAACCTTCCCGTCCCGGGTCACCCCGCCCAGCAGCGACAGCTCCTGGGCCCTCAGGTGAGAGCCCGCGGCCAGGAAGAGGATCAGTCCCAAAGTCGTCGTCAGGATCGCCCGCTTCATCTTTCCTCCATGCTTCCGCCACCCTGGGAGCATGAGGCTCGTCCACTGGACACCTGTCCCGACTGAGCCCCGATCCCACTCTGATCTTCGTTGCAGAATAACAATGCACCGTTGCGATTTCTTTCGCCTCCGCCCTCTCAGCCGGCGAATCATCTTGGCCTAGGAGGCGCCATGCTCCAGAAGGATGCTGATGCCGATGGCGATGAGGACCAGCCCGCCGAGGATATCGGCCACCATCGGGAGCATGCGCAGACGCACGAGGGCCCTCCCGGCATGGACGCCGGCGGCGGTGATGCAGGCGGTCACCACACCGATGGTCAGAGCGGGCCACCAGATGGAGACGTTCAGGAGCGAAAGGCTGAAGCCCACGGCGAGGGCGTCGATGCTCGTCGCAAGGGAGAGCACCATGAGGCTGAGACCTCGGGTGGGGTCCCTGGTCTCGGCTCCCCCGTCTTTCGGTCTCAGTCCCGCCCAGACCATCCGGCCCCCGATGAATCCGAGGAGCCCGAAGGCCACCCAATGATCATAGGCCTGAATGAAGCGCACCACGGCCAGGCCCGAGGCCCAGCCCACCACCGGCATGATGGCCTGGAAGAGGCCGAAGTGCCAGGCCAGTCGGAAGGTCTGGCGGTGCGAGACCTGCCGGAGCGACGCGCCCGTCGCCACCGCCACCACCAGGGCGTCCATGGAGAGCGCCACAGCCAGAGCCAGAACGGTCCACAGATCCACTCGCTCCTCCTGGGTTAGAGAGGCGAGACGCGAGACGCGAGGCGCGAGACGCGAGGCGCGAGGCGCGAGACGCAAGGCGCGAGGCGCGAGGAAGACGCTGGGGGCTCGGAGCGAAGGGAGGGGCTCACCGCTTGGCTTGGGCCGCCTCGATCTTGGCCCAGGTGTCCCTGAGGGTAACGGTCCTGTTGAAGACGGGGTGGGCCTGGGTGGAATCCGGGTCGGCGCAGAAGTAGCCCAGCCGCTCGAACTGGACGCGGTCCCCCGGTCGGACGAAGGCCAAGGCTGGCTCCAGCTTGGCCGCGGGGACCACCACCAGCGAAGCCGGGTTCAGGTTGGCCCGGTAGTCCTCTCCCTCCGGAAAGTCGTCGGGATTGGCCTTCGTGAAAAGGCGGTCGTAGAGGCGCACCTCCGCGTCCACGGCGTGGAGGGCCGAAACCCAGTGGAGCGTGGCTTTCGGGGAGCGGCCGTCGGGGGCCGAACCGCCGCGGGTCTCGGGGTCGTAGGTGCAACGGAGCTCGACCACCTCTCCCGTGGTTTCGTCCCTGACAACCTCTTGGCAAGTGATGAAGTAGGCGGCCCGCAGGCGGACCTCGCGCCCGGGAGCCAGGCGGAAGAACTTCTTGGGCGGATCCTCGCGGAAGTCGTCGCGCTCGATGTAGAGCGTGCGCGAGAAGGGGACGGCCCGCGACCCAGCCGCCGGATCCTCCGGGTTATTGGGCACCTCCAGCTCCTCGGCCTTTCCCTCCGGGTAGTTGGTGACCACGACGCGCAGAGGATGGAGCACGGCCATGCGCCGCAGCGCCGTCTTGTTCAGATCCTCCCTGAGGCAGCCCTCGAGAGTCTCCACCTCCACCGTGCTGTTGCTCTTGGCCACGCCGATGCGGTCGCAGAAGGCCCGGATGGCCTCGGGCGTGTAGCCGCGCCGGCGCAGGCCCGCCAACGTGGGCATGCGCGGGTCGTCCCAACCCGAGACGTACCCCTTGTTCACGAGCTCCAGGAGCTTGCGCTTGCTGAGCACGGTATAGGTGATGTTGAGCCTCGCGAACTCGTACTGGCGGGGTTTATGAGGCACCGGAAGGTTCTCGATGAACCATTCGTAGAGCGGCCTGTGGTCCTCGAATTCCAGGGTGCAGACGGAGTGGGTGATGCCCTCGATGGCGTCCGACTGGCCGTGGGCGAAGTCGTACATGGGGTAGATACACCAGGCCTCGCCCGTGCGGTGGTGCTCGGCGTGGAGGATCCGGTAGAGGACGGGATCGCGCATGTTGAGGTTCGGATGGGCCATGTCGATCTTGGCCCTGAGGGTGCGCGAACCGTCGGCGAACTCGCCCGCCTTCATCCGCAGAAACAGGTCCAGGTTCTCTTCCGCGCTTCTGTTCCGGAAGGGGCTCTCCCGGCCCGGCTCCTTGAGCGTGCCCCGGTAGCGGCGAACCTCGTCGGCGGAGAGGTCGCAGACGTAGGCCTTGCCGGTCTTGACGAGGTGCAGGGCCCACTCGAAGAGCTGCTGGAAGTAGTTGGAGGCGAAGTAGAGGTGCCCGCCCCAGTCCCAGCCCAGCCAGCGCACGTCGGCCTGGATGGAGTCCACGTACTCCTGCTCCTCCTTGGAGGGGTTGGTGTCGTCGAAGCGCAGGTGGCACCGCCCTCCGAACTCCTTCGCGATGCCGAAGTTCAGGCAGATCGACTTGGCGTGCCCGATGTGCAGGTAGCCGTTGGGCTCTGGAGGGAAGCGCGTCACCACGCTCCGGTGCGCGCCCGTCTTCAGATCCCGCTCCACGATCGCCCGGATGAAATCCCTCGGCCCTTCCGGCGGGCCCTCCAGCCTCTTCCCGTCCCCATCGCCAGGTGAGCTCATCTTCCATCCCCGTTCAGCAGCGGAACCCCTGTCCGCCGAGGAAATGGAATTCTATCACCAAACGGTTCCGGAGTCGGCCAGCGCCGGGAGGATCCGCGCGATTGCCCGGGGATTGGGGTGTTCATCGCGCGGCGAGAGCGATGACCATGTCCGCATCCAGAACGGTGTGCACCTGCAACCGGCCGCGGCCGTCGGGGCATTCCACCTCGACCCCGCCCTCATCGGGCCGGATGGCGCGGATGCGGAACCCCGGCAAGGCTGCGTAGCCTTCTCCGAAGCACTTGACCGCCGCCTCCTTGGCCGCGAAGCACCGGTGCAACCAGGGGTGGCGTTCGCGCTCATCCAATCGGTCCAGCAGCGCCCTTTCCTTCGCATCGAGGGCCGTGGTCTCGAAGGCCGGATCCCGCTGTGCCATTGCCACCAGGTCGCATCCCACTCCCTGCGCCCCCTCCACGAGCAGCCCAATGGCCTCCTCTCCCGCGTGGGAGATGGAGAGCGCCAGAGGGGGCCCGCCGGGAACCTCCACCTTCGGCGCTCCGGAGGGATCCCAGGAGAGGTTCACCTCCAATGGGTGCAGCGAGATGCCCCTCGTTTTTCGCAGCCAAAGTCGGACCACATCCTTGGCGGCCACCATGCCCAGTAGCGTGTCCAGGCTTCTGGTCTGCACGTACCGCTCCCACTCTTCGCCACGCAGGAAGGACCGAATCACGCGCTCCGGGTCGAGGTCCCTGAAGATGGAGCGGTGGACGCGCACGCACAGCGCTCCGTCGAGGCCGCTCTCCCACTCCGTGCCGAGGCCTCGCCCGCACGTGTCGAAGTAGAAGAGGCGGGCCGGTTCGGTCCAGAGGAACTTCCAGATCTTCCAGCCCTCCAGCCGCATCCAGACCTGGCCCGAGGGAGCGAGCACGTCGATGTCCCAAATCAGGAAGCGACCCTCCGTCGCCCGCAGGCGCCCTACGGCTGAAACCAGCGAACCGGGAGGGGGAGCGTCGGAGTATACGAGTGCCCGCTGAACGTGGACCGGGTAGGCGGTCAATCGGTCCACCTGCGCCCGGTATCCCACGAGCTGCCCCATTCCATCGAGGGCCACCGGATCGAACACCATGGGGCCGGCCATGGGCGAGGCGAAGAGCTCCGAAGGATCGCGCACCAGCAGGGTGCCCGCTATCCCTTCATCCGAAAGCCCCTGGAGGGAATGCACCACCTGAAAGGCCGGGCCGTGGAACATCCGGTTCTTGGAGTAGAGCTCGGGGCCCGTATGCGGGCAGTCGCGCTCAACGGTGATCCCCATGGGCGCGGGAGGGGAAGGCCTGGGGCCCAGGGTGACGACCCCCCGGTACACGGGCTTCTGGCCCCCCTCCATGAAGACCTCCGCGGCCACAGTCTCCGGCCCGGTAACCCTCGCGTGCACCTCGAGGTCGAGCCTCCGCGCGTCGATGAAGGAGACCCAGCGCGTGGCCTGCACATCCTGAACCCCGTTGATCGGAAGGTGGGGCATGAGCGAGGAGGCCGCCTCGGCCAGAATCTCGATGCCGAAGGTCATGGGGAGGGTGGGCAGACACTCCTCCGGTGGCCTCAGACCCCTGGGTATCTTGATGAGTGTGTGGTCCAGAAAGAACCGGTGTTCGTCCAGGTCGAGCACCAAGTGAGCCCTCAGCTCACGCCCTGGCTCCAGTTGGGTGATCTCTCCCATAAAGGGCCGCTGGCAATTCACAGTGGGCCTTCCAGCGCCCCCGCTCCGGGATGCGGCTACTCTGAGCATGGCCTTCATGGCCGCCTCCTGGGCATCGAGGAAGGCCTGCATCACCAGGCGGTCCCCCTCCTCCTGTTCGGCTTGGAGGGCCAGGAAGTGCTGGAGCGTGGCGACGGTCTCTGCGTAGGGTGCGGTTGATGTTGCCGTCACCGGCCCTTCCGCCGGAATCGGGGGCGCCAGGGGCTCGCTGGGCGGCGGCCGGTCAGGCTTCAAGGGGCCGCGTTGATTACGAAGCGGGTCTATTTCGGCGGCCCGGTCCGCCTCGTGTCCCTTGACGGCGCGCAGGGGTATCTCAAGTCGCCTGGGCCTCCGGTGCTTGAAGAGCAGGGAGGCGTCATGATGGATCCCCAGCGCCGCCAGTCTGCCGATGAAGTGCAGGAGATGCTCCAACCCTCCCCGCTGCATGTCATCCATGGACAGGGCCGTGTGGGGCTCGAGCTTCAGGGTGGAATGGATCACGGTGGGGAGCCTTCCGCCCATGCCCGCCTGCACGAATGTCCGGACGCCGCGGGCGTGGAGGCTCTGGATCGTATCCTGGATGCGCACGTGTCTGAGTGGCACCTCGGAGAGGAGGTCCCGGACGGCGTCCGGCTCCTCAGGGTAGGGTGCTCCGGTCATGCCGCAGATGACCGGGACGCCCGGGTTGCTCACCGGGAGGTTCTCCAGCATCTCCCGGATCTTCTTCACCCATGGCAACAGAACCGGCGTGTGGATGGGGTTCGTGAGCAGGATATTGAGTTCCTGGACCCAGATGCCCTCCCGCGTCAGCCTGGCGACCGCCTCCTGAACGTCCTCGACGCCGCCGCCGATGAAGACATTTTCCGGCGATATGTCCACCGTGATCGATACGGAGCCGGACAGTTCCTTGAGGATCGGTTCGATCCTGGAGGCCGGAGCCCCCACCATGGCCCACAGGCCATCCTGGTCCGGAGGCGCGTCTTCCATCTCGTCGGCCCGACGGCGCAGGGAGATGAGGTCCGCGAGATCCAGAGCTCCTGACGCATAGAGTGCACCCCACTCCCCCAGCGAAAAGCCGGTCATGACGTCAGGTCGGAGGTCGAGGGCCTTCAGCAGGTCCCATGCCGCCACATAGGAGAGGAACATGCCGGTCAAGGTGCGCGCCGAGAGGGCCAGCTCCTTCTCGATGGCATTGAGGCTGACTGAGTCCAGCGCCGCGGGCGGGAAGAACTGGTGGCGAAGGGGATAGGGGGGATCCGAGTCCCGGAGAGTCTCGCCATCCGCCACATCCATCGCCCGCCTCACCATGGGGAAATGGATGCAAAGCTCCCCAAACCGCGTGGTCGCGCCGCTGGTCAGCCCGGGAAAGGCGATCCCGCCATAGAGAAGGGCCACCTTTCCCTCGTGGGCCCCCGAGCCGAAGTAGATGCCGTCCGGGTCAATCCAGGTATCCCCGTCCATCCGGTCGAGCCGCTCCAGCGCCATCGCCAGCTTCCCGCCGAGATCGTCCGGATCCGCAACCACGATCGCCATCCGGACCGCATCGGTTTCTCTGAAGTAGCCGAGCTGTGTACAAGCTAAATCCGCCAGATCCCTAAAGGAAAGTTGGGGAATCATCGGCTGAATGGTTCGCAGGCGTTCGGCGAGGGCCGCCTTGCTGGGCCCCGAGAGGAGGATCAACTCGGCGGGATACGGGGTGAGGAGCTCGGCGTCCTGATCTTCCGGCCCCTCCTCGAGGAGGGCATGGGCCGTCCGACCATCATCGGATACTTCATCCACCCCAGCGCGCCTAGGCTGATCGGGAGGCGAGATCCACGGCCGGAGGGTTGTGTTCGGAAGGAGTCGGCCTTCCGCAAGCAGGGGAAGGGCGCGCTCGAGGCTTGCGGTCGGCGGAAGCGCCCGGTGGTAGAGAGCGAGGGCCGCCTTGATGAGCCCTGCCATCCCCGCCGCGCGGCCCGCATAGCCGATGAGCGATGCGACGCTGCCGAGCGAGACGGCGGGCCAGCCGTCCCCTCCGAAGAACTCGCGAAGCAGGGCGGCCTCTGCCGCGTCCTCCCCCGGAACGGCCGCACCCACCCCCTCCACCAGGGACACCCCGACGGATTCCCCCCTCTCCGTTCCGTACATCCGCTGCAGCGCCGCGAGGAGTCCACGACAGGAGGGCACGTCGACCTCGTCGTCCCCCTTCGTCACGCCGCGGATCAGGGCATAGATCCGATCCCCGTCTCGCTTGGCCTCCTCCACCAGCTTGAGGACCACCGCCCCCGCCCCGCAGCCCGGCTGCCAGCCGTCGGCGTCGTCCGCATACGAGCGGACGGCCCCGCTCGGAGATCGGCCGGGGCTCTGCCCGGGAAACGAGCGGGCGGGGGAAGGCTCGATGGCTGCCGCGATGCCTAGGCGCACCTCTCCCGCCCGCAGAATCTCCGCGATCTCCAGTACGGCCTGCAGTGCGGAGGTGGACCCCGCCCCGTCCGAATGAAGGGGTGCGAAGAGGTGCACCGCACGGGCGCTCGGCCCCTCCAGGAGGCCGGGCGGGCCGGCGATGGCGGCGACCGGCCCGCCTGCCCCTGGGACGTGCGCGCCGCCACCTTGTCGATTGCCGCGCTCGGCATCGTCGAGGGCTTCCTGGATCACCTCCCGCAGGAGACCGATGTCCTTTTCCCCGGCCGAGCTGCCGTGCGCCGTTTCGGAGACCCCTTTGAGGGGCTCGCCGATGGCCGGTTCGGCCGAGAGGAGGCGACGCCAGAATGCAGGGAGGTCGGGGCAGCCCGGAAAGCAGCAGGCCATGCCCACCACTGCCACCGGCTTGATATCTCGATCCGTCACAGGAGGCGTCGGCTCGCTAGAGTTGCTCATGGGCCTGGACCGCCGCCTCAAGAGGCCATTCTCCGCGCAATCCGCCACCCTCGATGGGTGCCGCCAGCGGTCCCGAGCCGGCGGGGGCGAAGAGCAGGATTTCCGCTTCTCCCTTCGATCCGTAGAGGAGTTCATCCACAAAGCTCCTGCATCCGGCCCTCAGCGGGATGTAGTCGAATCCCCGCTCCGCCATCTTCTCCCGGAGCAACGGCGATGCCATGCCCCGTTCCGCCCAGGGCCCCCAGCCCACGGAGACGACCCTGGCATCCCACTTCCTGTCCAGATCAACGGCAAGCGCGTTGAGCGCCTCATTCGCCGCGGCGTAGTCGGTCTGCCCCTCGTTGCCGTACCGGGCGGCGACGGAGGAAAAGAAGGCGCAGAAACGGAGGGCCTCTGGGCGAAGTGCTTGGACCAGAGTGACGGCCGGCGCGACCTTGGTGTCGTAGACCTTCGCGAAGGTCTCCTGCCCCTTGCCCACGGCTAAGCCGTCCTCGATGACCCCCGCTCCATGGATGACTCCGTCGATCCTCCCGAGGCGCTCGTAGATGCCTTCGATGAGTTCCCCCAGCCGAAGGCCATCGCGGACATCCAGAGAGTGGTACTCCGCTGGGACGCCATAGGACGCCAGGTGATCCAGCGTGGACCGGATCTCTCTGCCGGCCTTGAACGCGCGGTACTCCGCCTCCACCAGGACCGGTGTCATGGGATCGCCCTTGCTCTTCCTCCTCTCCATGATGGCCCGCTTGAGATCCGCCTCCGCGACCAATCTCTCCGTTTCAGCCCCTTCCGCCGTTGGGAACGGGGACCGGCCGACCAAGACGAACCGGCAGCGAAAGCGCTCCGCGATCTCCTCGCAGACCGCAGCCGTGATGCCGCGCGCCCCCCCCAACGCCAGGATGACGGAATCGGAGCCCAGGTCCATGACGGACACCCGCCTGTTCAGAGGACTTTCCCCTGGGCTGAGGACGAACCGCCCGCGTGAGGAAAGCCCCACCTGGACCGTGCGGTCCTCGCCGAAAAATTCCGCGGCGAGGTGAGCCATGATGACCTCCGAATCGTCCCGCGGGTCCACATCGATGGCCTTGATCACCGCCCTGGGCCACTCGCGGCTCAACGACCAGAGGAGACCGGGCAGGGCGGCTCCGCCTTCGCTAAATTTCAACGCCTCGGATCGCCCGAAGTCACCTCCCATGGAAGTCATCGCAAGGACCGTCCCACCTGCGCTGAGGTCTTCCGAAAAAGCTTTCGCGAGATTGAAGAGGCTCTTCACCTCCTGGCCGAGCCCTTCGGGCGCCGATGGAGCCGACAGAAGAGGAACGAGGTGGACCAACGCGGTCAGCTTCCCATGCCGCTCCTTGACCCATTTCCTGAGCTGGTTCACCGCCTCGGCAGACAGCAGATCCACTTCGTAGCGATCCTCTCCGACGATGCGGGCTCCCTGTGCATGCCGCACGGATATGACGCGCGTGTCCGCCAGCCTTAGCACATTCGCCAACAGCCGAGCCTGCGGCCCCGCGTCCTCGGTGAGCAACGCCAGGCCGTTAGGGGGGAAGGACCGCTTGCCCGCCTGCAGCGTGGCCCGGATCGGCTGCACGACGCACCGCAGCACCTCCCCTTCCTCCCGGGATACGGGCGGATCCTCCAAGGGTTCGCGGCCGGTAGCTACCGAGGCGTGGGCGGGGTCCGCCTGCAGCCCGTATTGGGCCCCCTCCTCCCGGATCCAGGACAGGGCCTCGCGGAGGGTCCTGAGCTTGCTGGTCTTGACAAAGAACTCCTCCCGGTCCACCGAGACGTCGGGGAGTGCCAGCTTCTCGCGGAGAAGGCCGAATATCTCGGTCCGCTTGATGGAGTCGATTCCAAGGTCCGCCTCGAGGTTCTGGTCCAGGTTGAGCATCTCCACCGGATAGCCGGTTCGCTCCGATACGAACCGCAGGAGGAGCTTCTCCAGATCGGGCAGGGCTCCAGAATCAACGTCAAGCTCCTGAGGTGCGGGTTCCGCCGCCTCAGCGAGATTCTCGGGCACCGGACCCTCTTCGAGGGCCACCCGCGCCGGCTGCGGTCCAGGAGGCGGCTGCACAGGGACTTGCGGCTTCGGCCCGGCGGCCAGAAGGGGAACGCCGGCGGTGCTCGCTACGAAAGCCTCCACCACCCGCTGCTGGGTCTCCAAAAAGCTCTGAAGGAGCGCGCGGCGGCCCGCCTCGGCCCGCGCTTGAGTGTCCAGGAATTGGCGCATGGAGGCCTGGAAGGCCGACATCAGGGCTCCCGCCTCACCACCCTCCAAGTTGGGAGCCGGCGTTTCCGCCGCGGCAAATCCACCCAAGGGAGCCACGAGCTTCTCGGGCTGGCTGGGCGCGGTGGGCTCGGACGCCTTGCGAGGAGCTGGAGAGGAGGCGGCCCGTGGATGTTCCGCGGACAGGGCTACCTCTTCCTGCCTGGATTGGCCCGAGGAGGATTCGTTCCGTCTTCCGCGCTGCGCCGGCCAGGCGGCGCCGCCGTCCACCAGCCAGGTGGTGGAGGTCAACTCGGCGGGCCGAGGCAGGCGCGACAGATCGACCGGCCGAAGGTCGCAGCCCGCGAAGAGGCCGGTCAGGTTGACCGGCCATCCGCCGGTGTAGAGCCGGCCCACCCCGATCAAATAATCCTTCATGCCGCCCCCGCCCTGGCCGGGCTGAAGGGCCAGAATCGAGGCATCGCGTCCCGCGAGGATCTGCCGCGTCAATCCGCTGAGGACCTGACCGGGCCCGACCTCCACAAAGGTCCTGGCGCCGTCGGCGTACATGGCCTCCACCTCCCCCAGAAAGTCGATGGGGTGCGTGAGGTGCTCCACCAGCACGCGGCGGATGGCCGCCTCATTCCCATGGGGAGCCGCCGTTCGGTTGGCGTAAACGGCAAACTTCGGCCGTCCGAATTCGGTGGCTTCGAGAACCTTCGAAAACCGCATCGCCGCCTCGCGGGCCTCGGGAATGTGAAAGCCCGCGCTCATGGGAATGCGCAGGAAGGCGATTCCCTCGTTTTCCAATGCCTTGGTGAAGCGCTCCACGGCCTCCCGGACTCCCCCCACCACCGTCTGCTTTGGGGCGTTCCGAATGGCGATGCTGACTCCGGGCGCATCGGCCAGGCGCGCGGAGAGAGATTCGGCGCCCTCATGCACCGCGAGCATCAGGATCTCGTTTCTCCCCTGGGTCTCCTGGACGATCCGGCCCCTGATTTCTGAGAGCCGCACGAGCTGGTCGAAGGGCATGGAGCCGCCCGCGCAGAGTGCCACGTACTCTCCGTAGCTCAAGCCGGCGGCCATGTGCGGCCACAGCCCCAGTTCCTGCAGCAGCGCGTACGCCGCGTAGTCCGCCGCCCCGAGGGCCGGCTGCGCCAGCCAAGTCTGGCTGAGCTCCTCGCGGCACTTGCCCTCCTCCTGCGGCGAATAGGCCGGCGGCGGGAAGATGACCGACGTCAGAGGCCGGGACAATACGCCCCGGAGCGCTCGGTCCGCAGCCTCGAACACACCCCGGGCCGTTGGGAAGTAGAGAGCCAGCTCCTCGAGCATGTTGGGAAACTGTGCGCCCTGGCCGGGGAAGAGAAAGGCCAGCTTGCCCGATGCCGCTCCCTCGCCGAGGCTCACCCCCGCGGACGGCAGGATGCCCTTACCAAGACCGCTTCCGCTGCGCAGATCCTCCGCCGCCCTCGCCAGGAGATTTTGGAGCTGGTCCGTGCCAGATGCCGTCAGGGCCAAACGGCACTGGCCTTGGGCATGGGTCGCCTCGACACAGGCTGCGGCCGCCAGGTCCATGAACCGCCCGCCGAAGCCCCCCTCTACTTCCTTCCGGAAGCGCTCCACCTTCGCTGCCAGCGATTCCCTATCGGGTGCGCAGAACGCGAACAGCTCCGCGGACCGCGCGGACGGAGAGGCGGCGTGGGGGGGGTACTCCTCGAAAACCGCGTGGAAATTGGTACCGCCGAAGCCGAAGGCGCTCACCCCCGCCCGCCGAGGCTGACCCTCCCGGGCAAACCAGGGGCGCGGGCGGGTATTAAGATAGAGGGGGGAAGTCCGATCCCGCGCGGCCTCGTTGGGCTCCTCCACCAGGGTCGGAGGCAGGACCCTCTCCCTGAGGGCCGTCACCACCTTGATCACCCCCGCCAGCCCGGCCGCATTCTTGGTGTGACCCATTTGGGACTTGACCGACCCCAAGGCCACCGTCTGGGGCTCCGCGCCGGCCTCCAAATAGACGTCTCGAAGGGTGGCCAGCTCGGTGCGGTCACCCACCACGGTCCCCGTGCCGTGAGCCTCCACCAGCCCGACGGAAGAGGGAGGCACACCGGTGGACTCGTAGGCGCGCTCCAGGGCCCGGCGCTGCCCGTTGGGAGAGGGGGCGGTCAAGCTCTTGTCCCTTCCGTCGCTGCCCGCTCCCAGCCCGCGCAGGACGGCGTGGATCTTGTCTCCGTCGCGAATCGCGTCCGGCAGCCTCTTCAGCAGGACCGCGGCGATTCCCTCGCTGAGTGCTATCCCGTCTGCCTTTGCGTCGAAGGGGCGGCATCGGCCCGTGCGGGACAGGGCGCCCGTCTTGCTGAACATCATGAAGTTGAACAGGTTGTCCTGGGTGTCGACGGCTCCCGAGACGACCAGGTCGCTCGTCCCGAGCCGCAGCTCCTTGACCGAAGCCTCCAGGGCCGCTAAAGAGGATGCGCAGGCCGCATCGACGGTGAAATTGGGCCCGCCGAAGTTAAACCGGTTGGCCACGCGTCCCGCCGTCACATTCTCCAGGGTTCCCGCGAGGCTGTCCTCGGTGGGAACGGGCATGTTCCGGCGCATGGCCTTAAGGACTCTGGCCGCGGTATCGCGATCCAGGCCCGCCTCGTGCAGATACTGCTCGACGAGGATTCGCGTGCTGTAAGCCAGAGCCAGATCGTTGCCTCCCCCCGTTCCGATGATCACGGCGGTCCTATCCCGGGGGAAGCGGCGTCGATCGAATCCGGCATCCTCGATGGCCCGTCTCACGACCTCGAGCATGAGCATGTGTGTGGAGGCGACGGCCCCCAGGCTGGCCGGCGGGATTCCGTATCGGACGGGATCAAAGGGGACGGGGTCCAGGAACCCGCCCCAGCGGGAGATGACCCGATCGCTTGACGCCGGGTCCGGATCGTAGAAGAGCTCCGCGGCCCACCGATCCTTCGAGACCTCGCGGACCAGGTCCCGTCGCTCCATCACGTTCCGCCAGAATTGGTCCACATCGGAAGCTCCGGGATAGAAGCAGGCCATGCCGACCACCGCCACGGGGCAGTCGAGGAAAGGTCTGGAAGAAGAGGCCTTGCCCATCTTTCCACCCAGTCCGAGGACTCTCTCGGCCCTTTGATGGATCACGCGGGTAGATCCCTCGGAGACTTCGCGGTGGAGGTCCTCGATGGTGACTACCCTGTCGCCCAGGGCCGCCACCTGCCCAAGCATGTACAGGCCCTCCTCCCGTTGCAGCTCCACGGGGAGTTCCATCAAGTCTCCAGGGACCGCGCTCCCTTCCGAGGACGGGACTCGGGACAGCCCCTTGCTGGCTATTCTCAGTCGGCCTACGTTCATGCTCTCGAGTTGGGCACGAATCTCCTCGCCGCTGAGGCCCTGGCGGACGAGGTCGCGCTTGAGCCCGTAGAACGCCTCAACGTAGGAGGTGGGAGCACAGCGGGTGGCGTGCCCGCCCTCCGAATCGAGAAGGACCGTCTCCTGGCACCGCAGCGCTTCCTGCTGGAAGGCGGGCAGGATGGCGCCCGTTTCCACCGCCTCCCGCGTGAGAAGGTAAGCGCTCCCCATGAGGAGGCCGAACCTCACGTTCTCCTGGGAGGCCTCCGAGGCCATGGCCGCGGCCATGGCTGCGGACAATCCGTCGCGAATGCCCCCAGCCAATAGGACGTCCATGGGTTCCGGAGCGCGGTTGGCCCGGCGGTAGCGGACCAGGGTAGCCAGGGCCGTCTCCCACAGCACGAAGCTGGATATGGGTCCCACGTGTCCTCCACACTCCCGGCCCTCGAAGATGAATCTCCGATGGCCCTCCCTCAGAAAGAGGTCCAGCAGCCTCACCGAGGGCACGTGAATGTAAGTCGGGATGCCCGCCTGCTCCAGCGCCCTGGCCTGATCCGGCCTCCCCCCCGCCAGGAGGGAGAATCGGGGCTTGGCGGCCAGGACGGCCTGGATCTGCTCCGATCGAAGGATGGGTGGAACGAAACCCAGTATTCCCACGCCCCACGGCCTGTCGCCGAGGGCGGAGGCGGTCTCGCGCAGGAGCCTCTCGATCTCGGGCCCGCGCATCAGCGCCAGCGCCAGGAAGGGGAGCCCGCCTCCTCTCGAGACCGCGTCGGCAAAGGCCGCGGTATCGCTGACTCGAGTCATGGGCCCCTGGACGATGGGGTACCGGGTGCCGTGGAAGCGGGCCAAGGGAGCCCCCTCGGAAAAGAGGGGCCCGTCGAAGGCTCCGCGGAGGCCGTCCGCGGCGCCTTGCCGAAAGGCCCTGATCATGCTCGCCACGTTTGGGTGCTCATTGGCCAGGGGTGCCGCGAGGGCGGCGTCCTGGCCGATGGCCAGGAGCCTTTCCTCCCCGGTTTGTTCCAAGGCGGACTTCAGGTGCTTGCAGAAGACCGCTCGTGAGGCGCCGCTGTCTTCGATCGCCTTCAGGGCCTTCACCTGCGCGGATGCCCAGAGGCGGTGGATGCGAAAACCGCACCCGAGGGATTCGCCGAGGCTCACCGTCTCGCTGCCGTCCATGGCTGCGATCAGATTGCGGATCCTCTCAGGAAGTGCCGACTCCAGGGCCAGGGCGAGTTGGGAGTCCAGCACAACCCCCGAAGCCCCGGCCATGACGCACGCCGCGATGCTGTGAGGGCCTACTCCGCCCTGGGCCCAGACCGGGATGTGGAGCCTTCCATGGAGCCTCTGCAGGAGCACGAACGTAGTCTCGCTTCCGACGTGCCCGCCGCCCTCGTTGCCCTTGGCGATGACTGCGTCCAGGCCGCAGGCCTCGGCCTCCTCGGCCCTCGCCTGGTTCACCGCCTCCCTGAAGAGGAGATGGCAGTGGGGCCTCAACGCTGAGGCGGCGGCCGCCAGATCCTCGAACTTGCCCGCCAGGATCACGCGGTCGAGGCCGTCCTTTCCCGCGGAGGCTCCACGGAGCTTCAGGCTCCCACAAAGCCGGCGGATCCCCCCCTCATCCACCCGCAGCCCGGGCCGTCTCCCCCCGCTGTCCCGCAGGCGGCTCAGTGCATCGGCAAGGGTGGTTGGATCCTGAAGCGCTGCGTCTCCCCAGGGGGTCACGTCCAGGATGGGGATCGCACCCGCCTCCGCCGCCGCCTTCAGGATGCCAAGCCCCCTCGATCCCGCCGTCGGGAGCACGGCTATTTCGAGCTGCCCTTGATCCACGCCGATGTTCTTACCTCGGCTCCTCGTCATGAGATCCCACCTTCCCTTGCAATGGCGGCGAGTAGTTTTGCCTCGAGGTCTCCAGCAGCGAGAGAAACCCCATTTCCAACCTTTCGCGCGCTCCACCCTTACTCGTCTGCACAGAGAACAGCGGTGCCCTGGGGCCGACCATCGCTGACTCGCGACGCGCGCCCCATCCGGTGTAATGCTTCAGGGATCTCCTCAGAGAAGACCCATCCGGTCCCCGCCGTTTCATGTCCTTGCAAGCCACCTCACAATAGGCCTCACCTTCGGCGGCAGGAACCCTGCGCCTTACTTACCGTTGATTGCATTGTAACATCACTGGGCGGGAGGATTATTGCTTATCCCTGTAGCCTTTTGTGGGCGGCCGGTTGCGGCCGTCATTCATCCGGCGCCATTCTGGCCCAGATCTGGCGGAGCGTGTGGGCCAGGGTCATGGGGTCGAAGGGCTTCACGAGGACATCCAGGGCCCCCTCCCCTCGCAGCCTGGCCACCTCCTCCTGCTGGATCTTGGCCGTCATGAAAACCACTGGAATGGCCTCGGTCTGGGGGTCCTCGCGGAGCCTTCTCAGCGTCGTCACGCCGTCCATGTCCGGCATCATCACATCCAGGAGGATCAGGTCGGGATGGAACGTCCGCGCCAGGTGCAGGGCCTCCTCGCCCGTGCCGCACGTCTCCATCTCCAATCCCCCCACGCCCTCCAGGGCGAGCCGGGCTATGGCCTGGATGTCGGCGTCATCCTCGACGTGCAGGATTCGGCACAGGCAGGACGCGCTCACGGCCTACTCCTCAGCCTTCGATGCGGCCCGCGCTGACCCTTCCTGGGCCTGGATCAGGGCGTGCAGCGCGGCCACCAGATCCTGGTTGGTGCTCCTGGACTTGACGAGCGCGGCGTCGACCTTCCTCGCCATCTCCCGCGGCAACTCGCCCGCCGAGAAGACGATGACCGGCACGGCCCTGCCTCCGGGCGCCTTGAGCTGCGGCAGCAGGTCCAGGCCCATGCCGTCGGGCAAATCGAGGTCGAGGATCACGGCGTCGAACCGCTCCCTCGCCAGCAGCCTTCGCGCCTCCTCCAGGCTCCGGGCCGACACCACTTCCGCTTCGCCGGCCAGCACTACGGCCAGCACCCGCACCACGTCGGGGTCGTCCTCCACGTGGAGGATCCGGGGTTTGCCCGTCGCCCAGGCCTCTCGTGCGGCCAGGCGGATGGTTTCCGCCAGCCTCTTCCGCTCCAGCGGAGGACTCAGCCAGTCCAGGATGAGCAGGGCCTCACCCTCCATCCGCTCCGAGGGACCCGGGCTTTGCCCGGAGACCATGACCACGGGGAGCGATCGGCCCGAGGCGCTGGATCGCAGGTTGCGCACGAAGGTGAGGCCGTCCCCATCGGGGAGTTCGGGGCTTATCAGGAGGGCCGCGTAGGGCGACTGCTCGATCCGGCCCCTGGCCTCCCAGGCCGTGGCCGCTCTCTCCACCGTGTAGCCCTCCTGCGTGAGGGCCTCCTGGAGGCGCCGGCCGACCTGGGCATCGTTTACGCACACCAGGACCGGCCTCCTCGTTCCGGCTGACGATGGCATCGGGCCATCCAGGGATCGAGGGACGGGAAGGTCAACATGGAAGGTCGTGCCCCGCCCGGCCTCGGTCTCGAACCCGATCCGCCCCCCCATGTGCTCCACGATGGTCTTGCTGATGCTCAGGCCGAGGCCCGTTCCGCCCTTCTGCCTCGCATCCGAAGCGTCGGCCTGGGCGAAGCGCTGAAAAATCCGTCCGCGGAATTCCTCTCGAATGCCCGGTCCGTGGTCCGTCACCGAGATTCGCACCCACCCTTCCTCGGCCGCCACCGACACGTCCACGGTGCCGCCCGAGGGGGAGAACTTGCAGGCGTTGGAGAGGAGGTTGGCCAGCACCTGGGCCAGCCGGTTGGGATCGGCCAGGACCTGGCGGCCGGGCGCCGTCTGGGCCAACGCGAGCCTCACGCCGTACTGGTCGGCATAGGCTTGGTTGGCGGCCAGCGCCTGCTCGACGCTGGCCATGACGGTCAGAGGTTGGATCGCGAATTCCATCCGTCCCGATTCGATCTTTTCCATGTCCAGGATGTCGTTGATGAGGAGAATCAGCCGCTCGCTGTTTTTCAGGGCGATGGAGACCAGTTCGCCGGCCTTGTCGGGGATCGGACCCGCGGCGCCGCCCGCGAGCAGGCCGAGGGACCCCCGGATGGAGGTGAGCGGCGTGCGCAGTTCATGGCTGACGGTGGAGACGAATTCCCGCTTCAGGCGCTCCACCTCCTTCAGCTTCGTGAGGTCCCGCACGTTTCCGGCGAACCGCCTGCCCTGGAGCGTCTGGAACTCGAAGAGGGAGACCTCCACGGGGAAGACCGTGCCGTTCTTCCGCCGCGCCTCCCACTCCGTGACGCGACCGACGGCCTGCCGGTGGGCCCGCCGCAGATACTCCCTGGGGTCGCCCTCCACCTGCTCGGGCAGGAGGAGGGAGAGGTGCTTGCCCACGAGCTCCTCCTCCGTGTAACCAAACATGCGCTGGGCGGCGGGGTTGACGAGTTCGATGACCCCCTCCTCCGTGATGGTGACGAGGCCGCCCAGGAGCTGTTCGATGATGGCGCGGGTTCGCGCCTCGCTGTCCCTGAGGGCCTCCTCCGCCCGCTTGCGTTCCGTGATGTCCTCGGCGGTGCCCACGTAACCCCGGGCCCCGCCTCCCGCGGACCGCACCGGTGCGGCCCTCGCCAGCACCCACCGGTCCTCCCCGTCGGGGCGTCGGAAACGGAACTCGCGCACCATCTCCTCGTCCCAGAGAAGCGCCCGCCGCCACGCCATGAGGAGGTCGTCCTGGTCGTCCGGATGGACGGCTCGGATCCAGCCCACGCCCAGGCTCTCCTCCGGACCTAGCCCCGTGATTTCGCACCATCGCGGGTTCGTGTAGAGGCACTGCCCCTCCGCGTCCGTCTGGAAAACCCCCACGGGCGAGGAAGTGGAGAGCGTGCGGAAGCGCTCCTCGCTCTCGCGCAGTGCCTGTTCTTGCCGGCGGGTCTCGGTGACGTCCCTTCCGATCCAGAGGAAGCCCGAGGGAAGGCCCTTGGCATCGTAAAGCGCGGTGATCGAACAGAGCACCAGAAGGGTGGCTCCCTCCTTGCGCACCCAGGTCCACTCGCGTTCCCCGGCGAGGCCTGCCCTGGCCAGATCGGCAAAGACGCCGAAGCCCTGCACCGGCCTCCCCAGGCGCCGGGCCAGGCCGCTTCCGCACTCCTCCACCTCTTCGCCGCGGTGAAAGATCAGCGGGGATGACTCGCCCACGACCTCTTGCGCCGTGAAGCCCAGAATCCGCTCTGCTCCGCGGTTGAAGAGGGTGATCGTGCCCCCGGGGTCCGTGGCGATGACAGCCAGCTCGGTCGCGGCATTCAGGACGGCCCCCAACCGTTCCGTGGAGTCCGCCAGGGCCTCCTCGGCGGACTGGGAAACCGAAGCGTCGCGAAGGATACCGAGGAAGAACCGCCCCTCCTCGAACCGCACCTCGCTGACGCTCAGCTCCATCGGGAAGACCGCCCCGTCTTTGCGCCGGGCCTCTACCAGGACCGTAGTACCTATGACATGGGCTTCGCCGGTTCGGAGATAGCGCTCGATGTACGCGCCGTGCTCGCCGCGCTCGGCCTCGGGCATGAGGAGCGAGAGGGGTTGACCCACGACCTCCTCGGCACTCCAGCCGAAGATCCGCTCCGCCGCCGGATTGAAGGACTCCACCACGCCCTCCTCGCTGGCCGTGAGGATGCCGTCCGTGGCCTGCTGCAGGATGGCCCTGAGCCTCGCTTCGCTCTTTCGGAGGCGAGCCGAGTCCTCCCGCCGGGCGGGGCCTTCCTGAGAGGAGGGGCGCTTCACGGCGTCCCCTCCGCGAGAGCCACTCGCTGTCGGCCCTGGACCTTGGCCGCGTAGAGGGCTTCATCGGCGGCGTCGATCCACGCATCCACTCCGGTCAGGGAGGGGGCAAGGATGGCCAAGCCCGCGCTGAAGCTGGCCCGGACGGTGCCCCCGCCGGGGATGGACACCGCCGTGGCGCTGAATTCTTCCAGGATGCGCCGCACGAGCCGGAGGGCCTCCTCGCCGCTCAAGTCCTCGAGGATGAGGGCGAACTCCTCGCCCCCGTAACGGCCGATCACGTCGGCCTGCCTGAGGCGCTGCCTCAGGAGTCCGGCCAGGGCCACGAGGACGCGGTCTCCGGCCAGGTGGCCCGAGCGGTCGTTGATCTCCTTGAAGTGATCCAGGTCGAGCATGGCCAACACCACGCCCCGGCCCCTGGGCCTGGTCCGCTGCGAGTAGATGGCCGCGGCGCGATCGAAGAAGGCCGAGTGGGTCAGCAGTCCCGTCAGCCCATCGTGGTCCACGAGGCGGCTGAGCTGCCGGGCCTTCTCCAACTGCGCTGCGACGGACGCCAGCAGGAGCGATGGGTTCACGGGCTTGGTCAGGTAGGCGTCACCGCCCGCCCTCAGCGCCTGGATCTGGTCCCTGAGCTGGCTCTGCGTCGTGAGAAAGATCACGGGCAGGGTCGCGAAGGCCTCGGACTGTCGGAGGTAGCGCACGAGGGAGAAGCCGGATAGGCCCGGCAGGAGCACATCCATGAGGAGCAGGTCGGGCCGGAAGGCGGCGAGTTCCGCCTCCAGCCTCCCCGGGTCGCTGCACAGCCTGAAGCGGTACCCGGCGCTCTCGAAGATGGTGGCCAGCAGCCTGCCTTCCAGGGGGTCGTCCTCCACCGACAGGACCCTCGGCGGCTTGGTGCGGCGGCCTTCCAGAAAGCCCTCCAGCCGTTTCACGAGCTCCTCCCACCGGACGGGCTTGGCGAAGTAGCCGTCGGCCCCGCAGTGGATCGCCTCGACCCGGTCCAGGAAGTCGCTCAAGACGCTCACCACCAACACCACCGGGGTCTCCCCGCCGGGCTGCAGCCTGAACCAGCGAACCAACTCGAATCCCGAGCCATCGCCCAGGCGGATGTCGGTCACCACGGCGTCGGGCAGGTCCCGTTCGAGCAATCCCCTGGCCTCCTCCGCCCCCTTCGCCAGGGCGACCGTCATGCCCCTATGCTCCAGAACGCTCCGGAGCGCGGAGGCGAATTCGGCGTCGTCCTCCACCACCACGATCTTGTAGGGCTGCTCGCGGCGGGACCCGACGCCAGGCGTTTCCGAGGCGGCCGGCTCGCCCGCGGGAGCGGTTCGGAATAGCACCTCCTCCAGCCTGTCCACGAGCTGGCCCCAGCCTCCGATCTGCCGGGCGTCGGGGAGTATGGCGGCCTGGATCAGCCGCCCTGCTTCGGCCTCGCCGATCTGTCCCATCTCCGTGACCTCGGGGAAGCCGAAGGTGGTGCCCAATCCGGACAGCTTGTGGAAGCCCAGCAGGAGATCCCGGAGGGCCTCCTGGTCGCCGGGATTGGCGGCCAGCAACTCCAGGCTCCGCCTGAGCTGGCTGACACGGTCCGGCGCCCCTTGCAGGAACTGCTGCCTCAGCGCCGCGATTTGGGCGTCCCACGATCCCATGATTCCCTCTTGCCGGGCCGGCTACCCGCTCCGAAGGTCTCCTAGCCCAGGTGCTTCTGCAGGAGGGCTCTGAGGGTCTTGAAGTCCACCGGCTTGGCCACGTAGTCGTCCACCCGAAACTGCTTCATGGCTTCGGTCTTGTACTGGCCGGCCGTGAAGGCCGAGGTCATGACCACGACCTTGATGGACCCCGTCGCGGGATCGTCCTTGAGCCGGCGGCAGACCTCTCGACCATCCACCTTGGGCATGAGGGCGTCGGTGAGGATCAGGTCCGGAAGGTACCGCCGGGCCAGGTCCAGGGCCTCCTGGCCGTCGCGGGCCACGAGGAGGGAGTACCCCAGGCTCATCACGGCACCGGAGGCGATCCGCTGGATCTCCCGCTCATCGTCGGCTACGAGCACCAGCGGCCGGATCACCGCCTCGGGGCCGGGAGGCGCTTCGGGCTGGAAGGGGAGGCCCCGCTCCTCCATCTTGCGCCGCCAGAGCTCGGGCGGGGCCTGGGACCAGAAGCGGTCCCTGTACTCCCTCGGAGCCTGGCAGAAGCAATTCAGGCAGGCGGGGCAAACGAAAGTCCGCGCCGTGGTCAGGCAGGAGCACCAGGGGGCCTGCATCGCATCGAAGGAATTCCGGCAGGTGGGACAGGCGACGATGTAGGCGACGTTTCGCGAGGTTGGATGGTCGGCCATCTTGGCTCCTCGGGCGCTCTCGCGTACTCGCGCCCCTGTCGGGCTCAATCCGCCGGTGTGTAGTATACACCCGCAACCGCGAACCTCCTGAGCATCATGGCCGCAAGGACACGTGCTCTTATCCCCTGTCCCTTTCATCCGGCAATTTACAACCCCGCCGGTTTGAGGCATGGTATCCACAGGAGGCCCTCCACGGTGGATTTCCTGGCGATCCGCTTCTCCCCTCGGCTCCTGCGCACCGAGCTGGTTCAGAGTTGCGCCCTCCTGGAGGGGCTGGACCTGGCCCCCCTTGATTCGGCCGAGCCCCTCACCCCAGGCGTGCCGGTGCTCTATCTCCTCGTGCCGGGCGAGAGCGCCCCCGAGCAGGCCGGCATCGATTCCTACGTCTGCGTGCTCGGCGAGGCGGCAGACGGAGAGCCCGGCGAAGTGCAGGGGACGTGGCTCCGGATCGGGAGCTCCTCCTCCCTGGAGACCTTCGTCAACCTCACCCGGACCCGGTGGCCCTTCATCCCGGTGGCCATGGCCTTCGCCCGCCTGCGCCAGGAGTTCGACGCGCAGGCGCTCGTCCTGGATCAGCTCACGGAGGTGAGCCTGGCCCTTTCCAGCGAGCACAACTACCGGCGGCTGCTCTCGCTCATCCTCTCTCGCGCGCTGCTCCTGGCGGGCTGCGATGCGGGGAGCCTCTACCTGACCATCCCCGAGGAGGAGGGCCCGCCGACACGGCTGCTGTTCGCGGCCGTGCAGAACGACTCCAAGCCGATCCCATTCGAGGAGACCGAGCTGTGGATCTCCAAGTCCAGCCTCGCCGGTTACGTGGCCGCCACCGGCGAGACGCTCGTCATCGACGATTCCTACACCATTCCGAGCGACGCCCACTACCGCTTCAACAGGGCCTACGACGAGCAGGCGGGGTACCGGACCAAGTCCCAGCTCATCATCCCCATGCTCAACCAGAAGGGGGACATCACGGGCGTCCTCCAGCTCATCAACAAGAAGCGGAACCCCTCAGCCCTTCTCGCTTCGCCCGAGGAGGTGGAGGCCGAAGTCATCCCCTTCGACGCGGCCACGCGCGGCCTCATGAAGACCGTGGGGAGCCTGGCCGCCGTGGCCATCGACAACAACCGGCTCTATCAGAGCATCGAGGGGCTGTTCGAGGGCTTCGTGCGAGCCTCGGTGACCGCCATCGAACAGCGCGACCCGACCACCTCGGGTCATTCCATGCGCGTCTCCGTTCTCACCGTGGACCTGGCCGAAAAAGCCGTACGCGTGGAAAGGGGTCCGCTGGCGGGCCTGCGCTTCACTCCGGAGCAGTTGCGGGAGATTCGGTACGCCGCTCTCCTGCACGACTTCGGCAAGGTCGGCGTTCGCGAGAACGTGCTCGTGAAGGCCAAGAAGCTGTACCCCTTCGACCTCGAACGAGTCCTCACCCGGCTGGAGACGGCCCGCCTCTGCGCGGAGCGCGACCTCCTGATGCGGCAGGTGGAGCGCCACATGGCCGGCGCCGTCCGCCCCCAGGAGATGGAGGCCTTTGCGCGGGATCTGCGGGAGACGACGGCGAAGCTGGACCGGTTTCAGGAGGTGGTCCTGCGCGCCGACGAGCCCACGGTCCTGCCCGAGGGCGACTTCTCGGCCCTGAAAGAAATCGCGGCGGCGAGTTTCACGGACCGCATGGGCCGCGGACGGGCGCTGTTGGAGCCGGAGGAGATGGCCGTGCTCTCCATTCGGAAGGGCAGTCTGAGCGAGGAGGAGCGGCTGGAGATTGAGAGCCACGTCACCCACACCTTCCACTTCCTCAAGCAGATCCCCTGGACCTCCGAGTTGAGGGACATCCCCGAGATCGCCTACGCCCACCACGAGAAGCTCAACGGCAGGGGATACCCGCGGGGCGTGACGGCCCCGGTCATTCCGGTCCAATCGAGGATGATGACGGTGGCGGACATTTTCGACGCCCTGTCGGCCTCCGACCGCCCGTACAAGAGGGCCGTGCCCGTGGACCGGGCCCTGGACATCCTGCGGGATGAGGCCGGCGCGGGGCTGCTCGACCCGGCCCTCGTGGACCTGTTCATCGAGGGCAAGGTCTACGAGACCACCCGCCACCTCAGCAACGTCGCCCTGGGTTCTTAGAGGTCAAGGCCCCCGCTCGGCGCTTCCAGATCATCGGGGGCCATGCCCGTCCAAAACAACTTCAGCTCGCACTTGTGCGGGTTGCCTTCCGGAGCGAAGCGGAGGAAGGCGCGTTCCGGCGACGATGGGGCTCACGCTAGTCCAGTGAA
>JBAWEQ010000257.1:0-2258 GCA_049591295.1 Acidobacteriota bacterium | reverse complement strand
GGCTCCGCCGCCGGTCATCGAGGCGCCCAAGCCGGCGCCGCCGCCGGCCGCCGCTCCTCCCGCGACGGAGGCCCAGCTCGCCAGCGCGAAGCGGTCGGCCACGAGGACGCTCGGCGAGCTCGCGAATGGGATCGCCGCGCTGGAGAAGGGCGACGCCGGCAAGTATGCCTCGGCCTCGCTGAATTCCCTCAAGAGGAGCGAGGCGAACCTGTCGGAATCGCTGAGGCAGGCCAAGACCGTCGAGGAGTACCAGGCGGTCCAGGCGGGTGGCCAGAGGGCGCTCCCCCTCGTCAACCAGGTGAGAGACCAGGTGAACCAGGGCAAGACGGCGGAGGCGGCGCAGGCCGCCGAGGCCGCCAAGAAGGCGGAACAGGAGCAGGCCGCTCAGAAGGCCGCCGAAGCCGCCCAGAAGGCGCAGGAGGCGGCGAAGACCGAGGCGGCCTCGGCCAGCAAGGTCAAAGCCGGCGACTTCGTTCAGCTCTGGGCCGTGGACATGAAGCCGCGGATCATCAATTCGGTCCAGGCGCAGTACACCTCCTTGGCCCGCGCCAACCGGGTGCAGGGCACCATCTACGTTCAGGCGCAGATCGACGAAACGGGCAGGGTGACCAGCGCGCAGGTGGTCCGCGGCCCGGTGCCCGACTACGGGCTGGACGAGGAGTGCGTGAAGGCGGCCCTGAAATCCCGGTATTCCCCCGCGATCAAAGACGGCGTTCCTGTGAAGACGGCCATTACCTATCCGGTGGTGTTCAAGATCGGCCAGTAGGGAGAAGGAGGCGGCTGTGGCGACCACGCTCACCGACAAACAGAAGAAGTTCTACGAAGACGCCCATAGGCAGACGAAGGAAGAGATCAAGGAGATCGATACTTCCATCGAAGAGGAGCTGGCCAAGGTGAAAGAGCGGCTCGCCCAGCTTCAGGAAGCGAAGAAGGCGGCCCTCCAGATGCACGCGGCTGCCTGCATGAGGCTCAGCCTGAAGAACGAGTTCGAAGAGGAGAGCGAGTAGGCATTTTCCGCAGCCATCCAAGGTGCCCCGACCGGGGTGAAAAGGGAAGGCCGTGAAATTCGGCCGCGGCCCCGCCACTGTGAGCGGCGACGAAAGCGGCGATGAGCCACTGCCTCGATAAGAGAGGTGGGAAGGCGCCGTCAGTAGGATGACCCGCAAGCCAGGAGACCTGCCTGAGGATGCCCGATTGGGTGGCCCCTCGTGGGAGGGGAACCGAACCGTGCGCCCCCGGAAGCCCCGGTCCATCGGAGGTTTTCGTGAGGCGCATTTGGCTTCTTAGGGCACGCATCTCCAGCTCCGCGGCCGGGCGGCGGTCGGTTCCGCCCGCCCGGTTTCGCGCCACCTCGCCGGCGGGGCTCCTCCTCCTCGCCTTCTTCGCGGTGCTCTCGTTCCCCTTCCTCGCGAGTTGCGGCGGCGGCCCCTCCGCCGCCAAGTCAGCCGTGCGCGGCCGGTGGGTCAGCCTGTCGCCCAGCATGACGGAGATCCTCTTCGCGGTGGGGGCCGGCCGGGAGGTGGCGGGCGTCTGCGCTCCGGCGAGCTACCCGCCCGAGGCGCGCGCGCTTCCCGCGGTGGCCTCCTGGGACCGGGTGGACGTGGAGGCGATTCTCTCCCTGCACCCGAAGGCCTGCTTCACGGTGGAGGGGATGCAGAGCCCCGAGGTCCTGGCCACGCTGAGGCGGCTGGGCGTGCCGGTTCTGGTCTACCCCATGCGGAACCTGGAGGATCTCTGGCAGTGCATGACGGACGTGGGAAGGCGAACCGGCCATGGGAGGCAGGCCAGAGACCTGGTGCACCTCCTTCAGTCGCGCGTGCGTGCCGCCTCCCCGGCGGGCGGTGAACCGAGGCTGAGCGCCGTCGTCGTCGTGGGGTTGGATCCGCTGGTGGCCGCCGGGCGCGGCTCCTTTCTGGACGGGGTGCTCCAGGCGGCCGGGTACGCGAACGCGCTCGGCGGCGTGGCGGAGAGTTATCCGGCCCTCTCCGTGGAGCGGGTCGCCGAAGCGGAGCCGGAGGTGCTGATCATGCCCCAGGGAGAGATCCCCGCCGGACTCGGGAACGCCTTCGCGGCGCGGCTGCGAAAGCTGGAGGGCAAGCCCGTCCGCGAGGTCTGGGTACCGGCCGACCTCCTCGTGCGCCCGGGGCCGAGAACCGTGGAGGCCATCGAGGCGCTGGCCGCGGCGCGCCGGGGAGCGGCGCCGTGAGGGCCCGCGAACGCTGGGCCCTGGGCCTAGCCGCCGCCTGCGCGGCGGGGAC
>JBAWEQ010000256.1:0-4746 GCA_049591295.1 Acidobacteriota bacterium | reverse complement strand
GTCAATGCTGCATGATTATACGCCCGGCACTACAATTCAATGCCCGCCAAAACTCCGGTCTAATCATTTCAGGGAGTTACAACGAAAAAACCACCCAAATCCACTCACAACTGTCGAAGATGAGCTTCGCCGCTCCACCGCCGCTCCACTGGGTGGAGGAAGTGCATACAATTCAATGAGTTACATCTGTAGGCGGCTGGGGGCGAGGGGCGGACTTCTGCAGGAAGTCCTTCATTCGCAGAGCCTTCTCCAGAGGGCGAGCGGGAGGAGGACATCGAAGGGTTCCCGTCCCTGGTCGCCGGCCACGGGGTCCTGGCGGACCCAGTCCAGAGTAACGCCTAAGAGAAATGCGACCAGCCCCGTGCCCGTCAGGCGCACTTTGGGAGGCTGATCCATCGCTGCCTCCGGTTGCTGGACCCTGTGGACAGGGGGGTGGAAAAGGTGAGCCGGGCAACCAGCCCCGGTCCACGACGGCCTTCACCGCTGGGAGCGGCTAAATGCCCTGGAACCAGGGCCGTATCCTTTCATACTTCGCCCCAGCCGCGCTCCAGTGTCATGGGGCCCTGGAACTCCCTCGTGATGAGGATGGGAGCGATCCATCGAGGACGGCCAGTCGTCAATGGGTTGGTGAGCCCACCGTACTAAACGCCAAGCGGATTGCTTCAGTTGAATTTATCTAACCGCATTGGCATGGAGTTTACAGGAGCATGAGGAAGCTTAAACAAGTTGACTAAGCGGGGCTTGACAACTAGAAGGATAGGACGTATGTATGCTCTGGAAGCGGCCGTTGATCGGGATGCGAAGGAGCGTAGTAGGCTGATCATGATATCCATTCAGGAGTTCCGAAGGAGCCCCCTCTCTTGGCCGCCCTTTGGCACGGCCCTCCTTGGATCCTCTCGTCGAAAGACCATTGCCAGGTTGGTGCTGGCTATCGTTGAAGAGCCTTTGAGTCTGCCTTGGCACGGGTTCGGAGCGAGAGGTCTCCCGGCGGAGCGTGGCACGGGGAGACAGGGCAGAAGGGAGGGGCCGCCTCCCTAGGAGGAGATCTCCATCAACTGAGACCGGAAGATCGAGTTAGACCAGCACCTTCCGGTATCAGACGGAACTCGGTATCGCATGCGATTGGCCAGAAACGGACGATCGCTAAACGGTGGAAGTGTGACTCCCAGAAGCGATAAGACCCCTTGAAGGAGGCTCAGTCATGCCGAAGTCGGACAACCCCCCGAGTTTGATTCCATTCAAGCCCTCATCAGAACCAGCGGACGCCGTTCCGGAATCGCCTCGCGGCAAAATCTGGCGCGAGGACGAGATCCTCATCCCCAGCGCGGAAGCCGCACGGATTCTTCTGTGCAAACCGCAGACGTTGCGTGTGCGCCGCCTCAAGGGCGGCAAAGGCTGCATTCCTTACGTGCGCCTCGGGGAGAGCCGGAAGGCGCGCGTGGCCTACCGGCTAAGCGACCTCAAGGCCTACCTGGCGGCCCGGGTGTACACGAATACCGCCGAGGAGACCGTGAAAGAATCCGAAGTCCAAGAGGGACCCCGCTAGGGAGTGAAGGCCCATGGCACGCTCGCGCAACCTCAAGCCAGGCTTTTTCACGAACGATCTGCTGGCCGAGGTTCCTCCCTTGGGCCGTCTGCTCTTCGCGGGCCTCTGGACGCTGGCCGACCGCGAGGGGCGGCTGGAGGACCGGCCGAAAAGGATCAAGGCCCAGCTTTTCCCCTACGATGACTGCGACGTGGATGCGCTCTTGGAAGAGCTGGCGAATCGTCGGTTCATCCAGCGCTACGAGGTGGACGGCTCTCGCCTCATCCAGGTCACGACCTGGCATCGGCACCAGAACCCCCACATCAAGGAGCCTGAGAGCACCTTGCCAGCACCGGGCCAGCACCCTGCTGGTCCGGTTCCGGAAGCAGGCGAAAACGAGTCAAGCCCTTCCGGTGAGTCGGTGCCGGATAGGTCAGGTTCATACAAGCACGGTACTGGTACAGTGCTGGCACCGGACCCGAACCAGACTCGCCCCGATTCGGCACCAGACGAGACCGGAACCAGCACCGGTCCGGTACCGGTCTCGCACGGTTCCGGCCCGGCTGATTCCGGATTCCTGATTCCTGATTCCCTCTCTCCGAATCCCGATTTCCTGATTCCTGATTCCCCATCTCCGAATCCCGAATCCGCGGCCGAGCGGATCCCCTCGTCCGGAGCTCCCACAACCTACCGGGAACTGGTCCGACCCAAGGACGATTCGGATAGACACAAGACAGCTTGTGCAGAAGATTCGGGAATGCGCTCCTTGGGGGCCATCGCGCAGAGAGTGGAGCTCAAGCTCTCACCCTCCGAGGTGGCGGGCTACATCATGGCCCATTTCCCCATGCAGCGCCGGGACCGGCACCAGAAGGCCTCGCCGGGCGATTCGGGCCTGACCCTGGATCAGGTGCATTGCCTCGCGAAACACGGCTGCACCCTTCAGAATGCCCGGAAAGCGTTCGAGCATTTCCAGCAAGAACCGCACCCGAAGAACCCTGGCGCCTGGGCCTTCCATTGCCTCCGGGAGGAGCTCTCCCAGGATGGGCGGCTCGATCTTCGCGAAGAGACGCGAAGTGCCCAACGGGCGTTCCAGGAGAGATCAGAGAGACACCTGAAGGGGGAGGCTGAGCCGGATGGTACAGGCGAATCGCGGCCTGCAGGTGCCGCTTGGCCCTAAGTGGGCACCCTGCCTTTGCCGATGGCCCAAGGATCCCCAAACGGGGCTGGGAGGACCGTCGAAGTCAGGAGCGCAAGCAGCGCAACGGGCGCCCTGACGCGCGCCGTTGCCGCCCGGAGGCGGAGGGCTGCCCCCTCCTCTCCGGGCGAATGCCAGGGCTCCGCCCCGGCCCCCCGTTCAGAAAGGAGTCCCAGCATGACGGAACGAGCCATCCCTACCTTCACCAAGTGCGATCTCGTTGACGCGGTTCGCCGCAGGCCCTACCGGGTCCATGTGCGCCTGACGCGGGAGGAGTACGGGCATCTCCGGGAGCTGGCGCGCCTCGCCAACCAGCGGCCCGCCACCCTCACCCGGGGATTGATCATGGGAGCCCGCCTGCGGGCCGTCCCCAAATTTCCCGACGAGGTCTACCGAGCGATCCGAAGTCTCTCGGGCAACCTGAACCAACTCGCCCATCAGGCCAACATGGGGCGAGTGGATCTCCAAGAGGTGACCGCCCTCCGGGTCCTCGTGGAGGATCTCCTCAAGATCCTCCTCGGATGACCCATGCCCATCCTCAAGATCTCGGTCGGAGGCGACAGCTCCAAGATGGCCTCCTACCTCCTCAACCAGAACGAGGCGCGCAACCGCGTCCAGGCCGTGGGGGGCAACGTGACCGGGCGGAGCGCGGAGTCCGTCGAGCGGGAGTTCAAGGCGGCCAGAAGCCAGTTCGGGCAGGAGGGAGGCCGGCAGTACTACCACGTGGCCATCAGCTTCGAGCGCAGCGATCTGGGCACCCTCGCCAGGCCCGACGGAGGCCCGGATCACGCCAAGCTACGAGACTACGGGGAGGGGTGGGCCAGGGAGGCGGGGATTGCCGAGAAGCATGATTATCTCGTGGTGGTCCACGGGGAGAAGGGGTACCCGCACGTGCATGTGCTCTGGAATGCCACCGGCTGCGATGGCAGGAAGTATCACCACGACAACCACAACCTGGACCGTCTCAGGGACGTGAACGACCGGCTGGCGAGACAGCACGGAATCCGCCGGGAGCTGGACCGGGTGAGGGACCCCCACCGGCCGAGCGACCGATTCATCCGCCAGGCAGAGCGGGGCGGGAACCGTTACTCCTGGAAGCTGGACGTGCAGGACCGCATCCGCGAGGCGGGACGCCGGGCCTTCTCCGAGGAGGAGTTCAAGAGCCGACTCAAGGAGCAGGGCGTCGAGCTGAGGATCCGGGGTGAGAAGTACAGCTACGCCATGACCGACGAGATGGGCAGGCAGCGGGCCATCCGGGAGGTCAAGCTAGGGGAGCCCTACCAGCGTCAGGTCCTGCTGGAGAAGCTTGGTCAGCAGAAGGAGCAGCTTCGGCGCGACCCGGAGGGTTACGAAAGGCGGCTGAAACAAGAGCGGACGGAGCGCTACTCCTGGCAGAGGGACCTGCGGGGCCGGATCATCGAGGCCCTGCGCCCCGCTAAGAACCACGAGGCCTTCCGGGAAGCCATGGAACGCCAAGGGGTGAAGGCGCACCTGGACGAGGACGGCCTCTACCGGTTCAGCTTCCAGGACCGGCACGGACTCGACCACACGGAGGTCTCCGCGGCTAAGCTCTACTCCGCCACGCCCGACCGCATCACCAGCCGAATCGAGGAGAACGCCGGGCGGGCCGAGGCGGCGACTGCACTCAGCGTGGGCAAGATGGCCGGCCGCGAGGCGGGCGGGCTCGTGGCCAGCCTCATGCGCGAAATCGAGTCCGCCACGCGTGAGCCCTACGGCGGGCGGGGAGGCGAAGGCCTGCCCGCCCGAGAGGACATCAGGACGGAGAGGCCCCGGCGGCCCGAAGGGCTTGAAGAGAGGGGGGAGTCACGGTAACACCTAGCAGGATGTTGAAGAGCATGTTGTTACCATAATAGCCATGGGATATAATGCTGATAGGTCGATGGAGGTGGCGATGAGGGGAGCGGACGAGGATCAGGCGGAGCTGTTCAGCTACGTGCCTCTGGAGTCGCGGATACCGGTGGATCACCCGTTGAGGCCTATCAAGAAGATGACGAATGCGGCGCTG
>JBAWEQ010000255.1:0-26529 GCA_049591295.1 Acidobacteriota bacterium | reverse complement strand
CCTTCAGACCCCACCTCGCGGTGACGCCCTTGCGCTTCGCTAGCCCTTCACCTCCATCAGGTTGGGCAGGGGACTTTCACCCCCAAGCTTCCGAACATGCCCGGCACACCAACGCGCGAAGCCGGCTTCACGCCGGCTTCTTCTCTCTGTCTCCCTGTTTCCCTGTCTCTCTGTTTCCATCCCCTTGGCGGAGGCGCATGGGAATCGAACCCACCGGCCGGGGGGTTAGCCCCGGTCCAACGGCTTTGAAGGCCGCGCAAGGCACCAGCCCCGAAGCACCTCCGATTGTGAGGATAGGGTATGCGATCAAGGGGGTCAAGGTCGCGCGGGTGGCCCGGGACCTTACTCCGGCCAAAGCATGTCGGCGAGGGCCACGCGGTTTCCGCCCTCGCCGCGGGCCTTGCTCAGGGCCTCCTTCGCTGCCCCCATGAGCCTTTCGGAACCGAGCCCTTTTCCGGGATAGGCCGTGGCCGCACCAACGCTGACCGTCACGGCCCCCCTTGGCCGCTTGCCGTTGTGCGCCAGCCGTATCTCCGCGACCTTTGATCGAACGATCTCGCCCGCTTCCGCGGCCCCCTCCGCGTCGGTGCCGGAAAGAATGGCGCCGAATGTGGCCTCGCCCAGTCGCGCGGTCACGTCTCCGGGCCTCTGAAGGGTCTGGCCCACCAGCTCGCCGACCATCTTGATGGTTGTCGGTTCGCGGGCAACCGCACTTTCATGGCCGTCCACGTCCGTCTGGATCAGGAGGACGGAAACCGATGCGCCGTAACGGAACCCCCGCCGCCACTCGCTCTCCAGCGTCTCCTGGAAGACCTCCTTGTTGAACAGCCCCGTCAAGGCGTCTTTCCTCGCGGCCGCCTCGAGCGAGGCCCGGCTCGCTGCCAGATCGGCCTGCACGACGGCGAGGCGCGTCCGGGCGTCCGCGAGGGCCCGGGCCGCCTCCTGAGCCTCGCGCGCCAGCGCCTGCTCCCGGTCGCGGAAGCGGCGCCTGAGGGCCTGAACCGCCAGGCCGCCCAGGGCCAAGCCCGTCGACAGGCCGAGAAGACCGATCCAGACCATTTTGCCGTTCCCCCGCAACCCGACCCCGCAAGGCCCGTGCCCCGTCACGGGGCGAGGCTCAGTCGAGCCTGCCGCATCGGATTCACCTTCATCGCTTCTGACCCAATGTAGGGAGGCGGTCGGGCCGCCGTCAAGCGTGGCACGGGACCGTGGCCGGACGGTCGGCTACTTCAGGAGGGAGCGCGCGATGACCATGCGCTGCACCTCGCTGGTCCCCTCGTAGATGGTCGTCACCCGGACGTCCCGGTAGAAGCGCTCCACGGCGTACTCGCGGCTGTATCCATAGGCGCCGTGGATCTGGACGGCCGAGTCGCAGATGGCCTTGGCGGCCTCGGAGGCATAGAGCTTGGCCATGCTGGAGGCCCGCGAGAGCCCCGGAATCTCCTCGTCCTTCATGGAGGCGGCGCGGTAGGTGAGGAGCCGGGCCGCCTCCAGATTGGTGGCCGCCTCGGCCAGCATGAACTGGATGGCCTGGTGCTCGGCGATGGGCTTGCCGAAGGTCTCCCGCTCGCGCCCGTACCGGACCGCCTCCTCCAGCGCCCCCTGCCCGATGCCCACGGCCTGGGCCGCGATGCCAATCCGCGACGAGTCCAGCGTGGCCAGGGCGATCTTCATGCCCATCCCTTCCTCCCCGAGGCGGTTGGCTGCCGGAACGGGGCAATCCTCGAAGGCGACGCCGGAGGTGATGCTCGCGCGCAGGCCCATCTTCTTCTCCTCCGGCAGAAAGGTGAAGCCCGGCAGGTCCGAGGTCACGACGAAGGCGGTGATCCCCCTGTGGCCGAGATCGGGATTGACATTGGCAAGTACAACGAACGTCTTGCCAACGTGCGTGTTGGTGATCCAGGCCTTGGAGCCGTTCAGGACGTAGCGGTCTCCGTCGCGCACGGCGCGCGTCCTGAGGGCCCCGGCGTCCGAGCCGGCTCCGGGCTCGGTCAGGCAGAACCCTCCGAGATGTTGTCCCCGGGCCAGCGGCGGGAGGAAGCGCCGCTTCTGCTCCTCGCTGCCGAAGCGCAGAATGGGCTCCTGGCAGACGGAATTGGTGACCGAGACGGTGACCGCCGTAGAGGGGCAGACCCGGGCCAGCTCCTCGATCGCGACGGCGTAGGCCACGCTGTCGAGTCCAGACCCCCCGTACGCCTCGGGCACGATCATGCCGAGCAGGCCCAGCTCCGCCAGCCCCGGGAGGAGCTCGCCGATGAATCGCCCCTCCTCGTCCCGCTTCTGGACCCCGGGCCGGATCTCCTGCTCGGCGAAGTTTCTCACCATCTCTCGGATCATCTTCTGGTCTTCGTTCAGCTCGAAGTCCATGGCCCTTTCTCCTTTTGCCTGACCCATCCCCGCCGGCCTTCGGTGGCGGGGCTTCTTCCCACTATAGCAACCGGAAGCGCGGCCAGCCAGCACCGCCCCGGCCCGAGCACCCGCCTTTCACCATTTGCATTTCACTGTTCACTTGGCGAACCGCGGCGGCCGGCGCTCCAGGAAGGCGCCGATCCCCTCCAGCGGTTCGCCCGAGGCGAAGAGCAGGCTGAAGGCCCGTCGCTCCATGGCCAGGGCCGGTCCCGTCGCCAGCCCGTGCTGGTGGATCAGGAGTTCGCGCAAGAGACTGAGGGCGGTGGGCGAAAATCCCCCGAAGGCGTGAAGCGTCTGCTCCAGGGCCTCCGCATAACCCGAACGGGTGGTGCGAATCCAGGCCGAGGAGCGCGCCACGGCAGAGGTCAGGCGCCCCCCGCCGAACCAGCACCGCGCGGCCCCCGCCGCGCCCAGGCGCCACGCCAGCAGCGTGGCCTCGCCCCGGCCCTCCGGCCGCAGCTCCAAGACCCCGCCCCTGCACCACGAGAGACCATCGCAGGCAAGGAACAGGGGGCTGGCAGCGGCTCCCACGCGTCCGGCCACCACGCCCAGGACGGGCCATGGGTGACGGAGCAGGGCCTCCACCTCATCCCCCGTAACGGGAGGCCCCTCGGCGGCGCCCCTCGCGGCCAGGACGATCGCCGCGTCCGAGGCCAGGGCCTCCTCGAACCGCCCCCGCCAGCCCGGACGGTGGAGTTCAATGGGGGCGGTCATCATGGGCCTTCCCATTCCTGGAGCCAGGGCAGCAGCACGTACTCCAATTCGGGCCCCAGGTCCACGATCTCGTCCCCCTCCTGGACGACTGTCTGACAGGAAAGCACCTCTTCGGTGCGTCCCGAGCGCACGAGCGTCACGGCGCAGTTCCGGCAGTCGGCGTTCCAACAGAAATCACCGTAGGGGACGGTCTGGGGCGCGAGGTACTGGTAGCACCTGAGGAGGAGGTTGTTCTCCGGAACCTTCGCCTCTCGGCCCAGGATCCGCATGGAAACGAGCCGCTCGAACGGTTCGAAGATGTCGCTCGCCGCCATCTTCACCTGCCCCCCGGCCAGGCCGATCAATGGAAGAACTTGGCCGTATCCACGAAGAGCACGACGGCGAAGAAGACCATGACCAGCGCGAAGCCCGCCATGATGATCCGCTCCTTCACCACGGTCGGGAGGTCCCGCCGGATCACCCCCTCCACCGCCAGGATCAGGATCTGCCCGCCGTCCAGTCCGGGCACCGGCAAAAGGTTCACGAGGGCGAGCTGCAGCGAGATCAGCGCCATCCAGTACAGAATGCTGTAGAAGCCGGCCCTCACGGCCTGGGCCGTGATGTAGGCGATGCTCACGGGCCCCTGCATGGACTGGAGGGAGATCTTGCGCTGGAAGAGCCCCTGGATGGCGCGGTAGGTGAGGGTGGACTGGTCGGCGATCATGCGCCAGGCCTTGCCGAAGTTGGAAGGAAAGGGATACCGCACCCACGTGCTCTCCTGGGCTACCACTCCGATGAGGTAGCGGCCGGCCTGGGCGTTCCACTCGGGCGTGATCGCAAAGTTCAGCAGCTTGCCGCCGCGCTCGATGGTGAACCGTCTGGGGCTGCCTCCTCCGTGGAGCATGGCCTGGTAGAACTGGTCCCAGTACTGAAAGGGCTGCCCGTCCACGCTCACGATCCGGTCGCCCGGCTTGAGGCCCGCCGTCTCCGCCGGCGAGGGGGTGGCCACCGCGCCGATGACGGGCGGCAGTTGCGGAAAGACCCCGATCTCCCCCATGGGCTGGTGCATCATGGTGACGGTCTCGGGCGCGACCCGGAAGGTCTGCTTCCTCCCGTCGCGGATCACGACCACGTTGTAGGGCCTCAGCGTCAGCGTGTAGATCTGCTCCCGTGCCTGATCCCAGTTCGAGACGTGGCGGCCGTCCAGACTGTAGAGTAGGTCGCCGGCCTCGATCCCCGCCTTGGCCGCCGGCAGATTCGGCGCCACCCATCCGATGACGGGAGGCTGGTCGCGGAGAACCGACTCCTCCATGCCGTACATCGCCAGAGAGGAGTAGATTCCGTAGGCCAGAAGGGCGTTGAAGGTGACCCCCATGATCATGACGATGAAGCGCTGCCACCGCTTCTTCTTGAAGAAGGGCTCGCCGGGGCCCTGGGGCTGCTCGGCGGCTGCCTCCTTGTCGCCGGCACCCTCCCCGGCCTCCTCCCGGAATTTCACGTAGCCGCCCAGGAGGATCCACCGGAACTGCCACGGGTTGTACTTCCCCTTCACCTCGAGGAGCTTGGGGCCGAACCCCACGGAGAAGGCGTCAATGGCGAAGCCCTGGAGGCGCCCGGCCAGGTAGTGGCCGAACTCGTGGACGATGATCAGCACGGCCAGCAGCAGAACGAACGAGAGCAGGGCATAGAGGAAGTTCAGGACGATCAAGAAATCTTCTCCATAGCCGAAAGGACCTTCCGGGCCGCGGCGCGCCCGGCCTGATCCAGGGCCAGCACCTCCTCCAGGGAGGAGGGGGACGTGGGCACGGTGGCGTCCAGGACCCGCCCGATGAGGTCGGGGATGCCGCCGAAGGGGATGACGCCCTCGAGAAAGGCCTTGACGGCCACCTCGTTCGCCGCGTTCAGGGCGATCATGTGGGCTTCCGAGCTCTCCATGGACTGGCGAGCGAGACCGAGACACGGGTAGCGCAGGGGGTCGGGCTCCGAGAAGGTGAGGGAGGAGATGGCCGTCAGGTCCAGAAACTCCTGAACGCCGGGGCTCCTGCTCGGGTAGGTGAGGGCGTACTGCACGGGCAGCGCCATGTCCGCGGTGGCCATCTGGGCCATCATGGAACCGTCCACGTACTCCACCAGAGAATGGACGATGCTCTGGGGGTGCATGAGGACGTGAATGCGCTCGGCGGGCACGCCGAAGAGGTGGTGCGCCTCGATCACCTCCAGCCCCTTGTTCATCATGGTGGCCGAATCCACGGTGATCTTGCGACCCATCTTCCAGGTCGGGTGGGCGAGCACCTCGTTCACCGATGCGCCTGCCATGGCCTCGATGGGATGGTCCCGCAGGGAGCCGCCGGAGGCCGTCAGAAGGATTCTCCGGATGTGCTTCTTGCTCTCGCCGCGGACGCACTGGAAGACGGCGCAGTGCTCGCTGTCCACGGGGAGGATCTCGGCGCCCGACCGGCGCGCCGCCTCCATCACCAAGCGGCCCGCCATGACCAGGGACTCCTTGTTGGCCAGGGCCACGCGCTTGCCCCGCTGGACCGCCCGGTAGGTGGGCTCGAGGCCGGCGGCGCCCACGATGGCCGCCATCACCACCTTGGCCTCGGGGGCATCCGCCACCAGGGAGGCCCCGTGGAGCCCGTGGTAGATCTCCACTCCCGGGAACTGCCTCTGCAGCGCCGCGGCGTCGGCCTGATCGGCCACGGAGACCACCCGCGGGGAGAACTCGTGGATCTGCTCCGCCAGCCGCTCGACCTTCCGGCCGGCGGCCAGGCCCACGACGTGGAACTCGTCCCGGAGATTCCGGACCACCCTCAGGGTGGTCTCCCCCACGCTGCCCGTCGATCCGAGGATAGCAATCCCGACGCTCATCGCATGAACACCTGATGGTAGTAGTAGAGCAGAGGTCCGTTGAAGAGCAGGCTGTCCAGGCGGTCCAGCACGCCGCCGTGCCCCGGCAGGAGATTGGATGAGTCCTTGATGCCGGCACCCCGCTTGAGCAGGGACTCGAAGAGGTCTCCGAGCTGGCCCACGACGGAGAGCAGGATGCCGAGCGCCACCACGTCCTCCCAGCGAAGGGACGCGTAGAAGGTCATCTTCACGATGGCCGCCGCCAGCACGCTGCCCGCGACCCCGGCCACCGCCCCCTCCCACGTCTTCTTGGGAGAAACGCGCGGATAGAGCTTATGTTTCCCGAGCGTGCTGCCCACGTAGTAGGCGGCGCTATCGCCCGCCCAGATGGAGATGCAGAGGAGGAAGATGAGCCGCGCCCCCTCTCCCTCCACCTGGTGGAGGCCCAGCATGAAGCCGAGCAGGAAGCCCACGTACAGCGCCCCGAAGAGAGTCGCCGAGAGGGACGCCAGGATGACCTTGAGGTCGGTCTTCGTGGAGAGCCCCCACACCAGGAGCACCAGGAAAGCCGCCGAGAGGACCCGCTCCGGCGCCATCTGCACGGGCCAGAGCCAGGAGCCCAACAGGGCCAGGGAGAGCAGGCAGACGAAGAAGCGGAAGGGAGGGGCGCCGGACCGGACGGCCACTGCCTCGAATTCCCAGGCCGCCAGCACGGCGGCCACGCACACCAGGGCCGTGAAATAGATCGGGGCCTTGGCCAGCACGACCACGATGAAGATTGGAAGCAGCACGATCGCCGTGAGGACCCGCTTCACCGGGCGCTCCTTCTGGTCCGCTCGGGCGGCTCCGCCTTGGAGGGAGAGACGCCGCCGTAGCGGCGCTCGCGCCGCTGGTAATCCAGCACCGTCTCGTAGAAGTGCTCGGCCCGAAAGTCCGGCCAGAAGATATCCAGGATGACCATCTCCGCGTAGGCGATCTGCCAGAGCAGAAAGTTGCTGATGCGGTACTCCCCGCTGGTCCGTATGAGGAGGTCTGGATCGGGCAGGTCGGGTGCGTAGAGGTGCCGGGCCACGTCTTCGGTGGTCACCTGCTTGGAGATTCCCAACCGGATGGCCTCGGCCACCAGCGCGTTGCAGGCGTCGGCGATCTCCGTGCGACCTCCATAGGAGAGGGCCAGGGTCAGGGTCCGCTCCTCGAAGTGCTTCGTGCGCTCCTCCAGGTCCCGAAGAAGGGAGCGGACTCCGGCGGGCAGGTCGTCGATCCGGCCGATGGTCCTGAAGCGGATCCCGTTCTTGAGGATATCCCGCGACTCCGAGGTGATGAAGCGCCTCAGGAGGCTGAAGAGCGCCCTGACCTCGGCCGACGGTCTCTTCCAATTTTCCATGGAGAAGGCGTAGAGCGTGAGGTACCGCACGTGCAGGTTCCCGGCGGCCGTCACCGCCTGGCGAACCGCCTCGATGCCAGCCTTGTGCCCCTCGATCCGGGGCAGCCCGCGGCTCTTGGCCCAGCGGCCATTGCCGTCCATGATGATGGCGACGTGACGGGGAACCCGCTGGGGATCCACCAACCTCAGCAGGGGGTGCGGCTCCTGTCCGTCGGTGCTCCCGAAGCCCTCTTTCATGACTGCCCTTTCCGAGCTAATACCATACCATACCCACCTCCGGCGCGGCCGAGTCCGCGGCGCCGGCTACGCCTCGGTCCCGGGCTCTCCGGCCTTCTCCTCCAGGGCGCGAAGGCGCTCCCGCAGGTTCTCCACCTCGCCGGTCACCTCGCGGAGTTTGGCGAGGCAGCTGTCGAGGCCGTCGGCCAGGGAACGCAGCTCCGCCGTGGACGCGCCGGGAGGCGAGGGCGCGGGCTGGGCGATCTCCGAAAGCGGCGTCTCCAGCTCGATCCCCGGCGCGATGGGCTCGGAGGGCGACAGCCGCTGCTCCGGCCTCGCTCCCCCGCGCGCCTCTTCCTCACCCGCCGGGGCCGCCTGCTCGAGATCGAGCTCCTCGGCATCCTCCGCCGACAGGCCCGCCTCCACCTTCACCGCGACGGGAGAGCCCTCCGCCGAAGCGGCGTCCAGGTCGAAATCCACCTCGGGTTCCTCCGCGGGCTCCGCCGGCGGCGAAGGCCACGTGGCCTCGGGGGCCGGCGTAGGCGCTGACTCCGGAACAGAGGGGGCGGGGCGCACGGGCGTACGTCGGTCGGCCTCTTCGCGAGCCGGCGCCGGGATCGCCCCGGCCGGGGCGATCCGCGCGCCCGAGTCCTCCGCGCGGGCCATCCCCTCTCCGCCCTGGGCTGCCGGCGCCGTCACGATCGGCCGCTCTCCCGAGGAGGGCCGGTCCTCCGCGGGCTCGCCGTACGACCCGGGACGCCTGACGCGCTTGGCCGCCTTCAGGCTCTCCTCGCTCTCCTGAAGCTTGCGGATGACCTGCTCGATGATCCTGCGGAGGGTCTCGTTGACCCCCTGCCCCGCCGTGGCCACCGAGGTGAAGGAGGGCACGCCGCGCCAGTTGAGCTTGGCCTCCATCTCCTCCACGGGTGCCAGGTTGGGGAGGTCCTGCTTGTTGTACTGCAGCACGAGCGGGATGCCTTCGGGGTCCAGGGTATTCAGGCGAAGGTTGTGCTTGAGGTTCTCCAAGCTCTCCAGGTTGGCGTCCATCATCGCGCTCTGAGAGTCGGCCACGAAGACCACCCCGTCGCTTCCGCGCAGCACGATGCGCCGGGTGGCGTCGTAGAAGACCTGCCCGGGCACGGTGTAGAGCTGCACCCGCACGCGCATACCCCGGATGGTGCCCAGCTCCATTGGGAGAAAATCGAAGAAGAGCGTCCGGTCGGTCTCCGTGGCCACGGAGAGGAGCTTGCCCTTCTTGTCGGGATTGGCCGTTCCGTAGATGTACTCCAGATTGGTGGTCTTCCCGCACAGGCCCGGGCCGTAGTAGACGATCTTCAGCGTGATCTCCTTGGTGGCCCTATTGATCATGACCATGATCGCTCTCCTTCTGGAGGCCGACGCTCGCCATGCGCCGGTACAGGTGCCTGCGCTCGATCTGAAGTTCCTCGGCCGTCTTGGATATGTTACCACCGTGCCGCTGGAGGGCGCGGCGGATGAACTCCCGCTCGAACCCCTCCCGGGCCTCTCGGATCGGGCCCGTCCAGCGCATGGTCTCCTGGCCTCTTCCGGAGGGAGGCGCCTGCAGGAGGAGATCTCCCTCCTGGATTTCGGCGCCAGGGACCATGATGATCAGCCTCTCCATGAGGTTCCTCAGCTCCCGGACGTTCCCCGGCCAGTAGTACCGCTGCAGCGCCTGCCTGGCCTCGCGGGAGAGGGTCTTTGCCGGCCGTCCGTACTGCCTGGCGAAGAAGTCCAGGTAGTAGGTGCAGAGGAGGGCGACGTCCTCCGCGCGCTCCCGCAGCGGCGGAACCTGGATGGGGATCACGTTGAGGCGGTAGTAGAGGTCCTCCCTGAACCCCCCCTCGCCGATGAGATCGGGGAGGTTCTTGTTGGTGGCCGCGATGACCCGCACGTCCACCCGGATGGATTCGGCCCCGCCCACGGGCTCGAAGGTCTGCTCCTGCAGGACCCGCAGGACTTTGGCCTGGGTCGCGAGGCTCATGTCGCCGACCTCGTCCAGGAACAGGGTGCCTCCGTCGGCCAGCAGGAACTTGCCCTTCTTGTGTTCGATGGCCCCGGTGAAAGAGCCCTTCCGGTGGCCGAAGAGCTCGCTCTCGATGAGCTCCGTGGGGATGGCCGCGCAGTTGAGCTCCACGAAGGGCTCCTCGGCGCGGTCGCTGAACCGGTGGATGAGCCGCGCCACCAGCTCCTTGCCGGTGCCGTTCTCGCCGTAGATCATCACCCGCCCCGCGGTGGGTGCGGCGCGGCGGATCTGCTCCTTGAGCAGGGCGATGGCCTTGCTCTCTCCGACGAGGGTCACCTCCTGCTTCATCTGGTCCTGCAGGAGCAGGTTCCGCTCTTCCAGCCGGTGCTTCCTCAGGGCGTTGGCCACCGTCAGGACCACTCGCTCCAGGGAGAGGGGCTTCTCGATGAAGTCGAAGGCGCCCAGCTTGCATGCCTTCACGGCGGTCTCCACCGTGCCGTGCCCGGAGATCACGAGCACCTCGCTCGTGTGGCCGCCCGCCTTCAGCCGCTCCAGCACCTGGAGGCCGTCGATGCCGGGGAGCCAGACGTCCAGGAGCACCACCTCGTAGTCCCTGGATTCCAGGAGCCCCAGAGCCGACTCGCCCGTCCCGGCCTCCTCGACGTCGTAGCCTTCGTCCTCGAGGATCTGTCGAAGGGTGTTCCGGATACCCTCCTCGTCGTCCACCACGAGAATGCGTCCGCGCGCCATGCTCGCTCCTTCAGATCGGAAGCGTCACGATGAAGCCCGCCCCGTCCCGGTAATCCTCGTCCACGCGAATCGTCCCCCCGTGCTCCTCCAGGATGCGCGCCACGATGGCCAGCCCCAGGCCCGTGCCCTTGCGCTTGGTGGAGAAGTAGGGAAGGAAGAGCCTGGAGCGCGCCTCGGGAGGGATCCCCGGCCCCGTGTCCCTGAGCGTGACGACCGCCTGGCCGGCTTCTTCGCGCAACCCGACGAAAAGCTGCCCCGAGGTGTCCATGGCCTGGATGGCGTTCTCGAAGAGGTTCTTGAACACTCGGCCCATCTGCTCCATGTCGAGCCGCACCGGCGGGAAGTCGCTGGGCAGGTCCAGCCGGAAATCCACGGTGGAGGAGGCGGCGCGGTAGGAGGCGACGGTGGCCTGGATGAGGGCCGGCAGCGAGGCGGCCTTCGGGTGCACCTCGGGAAGCCGCGCGAAGCGGGAGAACTCGTTGACGATGGTCATCATGGCCTCGACTTCCCGCTCGATGGTGGTGGTGCCCTCCATCACCGCGGATTCCAAATCGGAGGCGCTCTCCCGGACCTTCTTGCGGATCCGCTGGGCCGACAGGCGGATCGGCGTCAGCGGGTTCTTGATCTCGTGGGCCATCCGCTGGGCCGCCTCCTGCCAGGCCGCTATGCGCTGGGCCCTGGCCAGGTCGCTGATGTCCTCCAGGATGATCAGACTCCCGAACACCTTCCCGTCCGGGCCCTTCAACGGAGTCACGGTGACGGAGAGGATCACGTGGCCCCTCCGGGTGTTGAGCATGACCTCGCGGTTGGCCACGCTCCGCTTGGCGGCGCCCGCGATGACCGCCCCGATGGGGCCCCACTCGGGCCGGGAGACCAGGTTTCTCATGGGCTCGCCGGGGTGCATGTCCAGGATGTCGCGCGCCTTCGGATTGAGGGTCCTGAGCTGACCGTCCGCGTCCGTGGAGATGACGCCGATGTTCAGGGTCTCGAGGAGGGTCTCGATGTAGCGACGGCGGCGCTCCGCCGATTCCGATGCGGCGCGGATCTCGGCGTTGCTCCGCTCCAGCTCTGCCTTGCTCGCCTCAAGCTCGTGGGTCATCTGGTTGAAGGAGGAGACCACCTGGCCGATCTCGTCTCTTCCGTCGTAGCTGATCCGGTGCAGCAAATTGCCCCTGGACACCTCCTGCGTGCCCTCCAGCAGCAGCTGAAGCGGCACGCTGACCTCCCGGAAGAGCTGGGAGCCGATCCAGACCGCCACGAAGGTCACGAGCAGCGTGAGCGCCAGGAAGGAGGAGATCATGGAGATCTTGAGCGTCTGCCGCTGGCTGTGGATCTGGAGGTACTGCTTGTTGTTGTCCGAGATCAGCTTGGCCTGCGCGAAGAGCCCCTTCGGCAGAAACATTCCCACCATGATCCCCGTGCGGCCGTCCACCTCCACGCCGCTCACCACCGTGGGCACCGGGGTCAGGTCGATCCAGCCCAGGAGCCCGCCCGGCTGGAAGATCTTGTCCACCTTGTAGGCCGTGGGCGCGGGGAACTCCGGGGGCATCTTGGTGAGGACGGTCCCGTCGCGGTTGATGAGAGCCACGGCGTCCATGTCGCCCGCCTGCCAGAGGTGGCTGGTGAGCGCGGGCCGGAGCTCGGGGGAGATCTTCTTCAACTGCCAGGCGAGGGCCTTGGCCTTCCTGTAGCTCTCGTCCCGCACCATGTCGAGGGTCTTGTCCACGAGCTCCTGGCTGGCCGAGGCCACCGTGCCCACGGGGGAACGGAACCACCGGTCCACCGTGGACTCGATCAACAGGATGGCGCTCACGAAGAGCAGGAGCGAGGGGAGGAGGCCCAGGAGGACGAAGGCGGTCAGCAGGCGGGTCCTGAACCTCGCGCCCTCCCGCTGCCTCCGCCACGCGACGAAGCCCTTCACCAGCTCGCGGAAAAGCACGAAGAGAAGGACCATCATGAGCAGGAGGTTCACCAGCGAGAGGGCGGTGAGGAGGTAGTTCCCGGCGGGCGTGATGTTCTCCGCCTCCTGCTGGCGCCTTATGACCAGGATGAACCCGCCCACCATGAGCAGGCCCGCGCAGGCGATGAGGATCATGAAGGTGCGGGGGGTCAGGCGCGGCCTCATGGCGTCTCAAGGGTCTGGCTGACCCACGGCGTCTGGACGTCCCAGGGGAAGATCCAGAGCACGAAGTTGGTGAGCACGTGCACCCTCACCCGGATGGAATAGCCGCCCTCGGAAGGTTCGAGGTTCGCGACGGAGGTCACCGTGAGGTCCTTGACCTCTTTCATGTAGCTGGCCATCTCGGCCCAGCTTCCCACCGCCCTCTGGTCCGTGACCTTGTCGTCCACCTGGGTTTCCAGGGAGTACTGGCGCGTCAGGTTGTCAAAGCGGACCGTGTGGACGACCACGTGACGCACCACCAGCTTGTCCTTCCAGAGGGTGCGGTGCTTCACCACTTCCACGGTGAAGAAAAGGTTCACGGGCTGGGTGGATTGGATGAGCTCCTTCAGGTCGGGCCGGTCCAGCGCGTCCCCCACGCCGAAGGAGGCCACCAGGTCTCGGCCCCGGTATTCCCAGGTGAGGCCTTCGACATAGGGGCCCGCGGCCCAGATCGCGACCGCCGTGAGCAGGGCCAGGGCGGCCACGGCCACCCGAAGAAGGGAGGGGCAGCGCGCGTGCGTCAAGGAATGGGGCGACTCCGGGCTCCCCTTCACAACCGCCTCCCCTCGGCCGCCCTAGAGTACGTTGGCGGCGATCTCGGCGAGCGGTGAGCGCTCCCCGCGGCTCAGGCTCATGTGCCCGGCCAGCTTCTGGTCCTTGAACTTCTCCACGGCGTAGGTCAGCCCGTTGGACGAAGCGTCGATGTAGGGGTTGTCGATCTGGTAGGGATCGCCCGTGAGCACGATCTTGGTCTGCTCCCCAGCGCGGGTGATGATGGTCTTGACCTCGTGGGGGGTGAGGTTCTGCGCCTCGTCCACGATCATGAACTGCTGGGGAATGGAGCGCCCGCGGATGTAGGTCAGGGCCTCGATCTCCAGGATCCTCTGGTCCACCAGCTCCCTGTAGGCGTCGTGGCCCCTGTTGCTGTAGGAGAGGTTCAGGAGCAGTTCGAGGTTGTCGAAGATGGGCTGCATCCAGGGCTTGAGTTTCTCCTCCAGCTCTCCCGGCAGGTAGCCGATGTCCCGCCCCATGGGGAAAATGGGACGGGTCACCAGGAGCCGCTTGAAGACCTGCTGGTCCGCGACCTTGTGGAGGCCCGCCGCCAGGGCGAGGAGGGTCTTTCCGGTCCCGGCCTTCCCCACCAGCGTCACGAGTGGGATCTGGTCGTTCAGCAGGAGGTCAAGGGCGAACCGTTGCTCCTTGTTCCGGGGTGTGATGCCCCACATGCCTTTCACGTCGTCGATGGGGACGACCAGGCCCTCCTCCGGCGAATGGCGCCCGAGGGCCGTGTGGGACGGGCTCTGCTCGTCCACGAGAAGCACCATCTCGTTGGGATGCAGCGGCTCCGGGCAGGCGACGGCGCGCTTGGAGAACAGCTCGTCGAGTGTCTGCCGCGGGACCGTGATGGAGCGGTGCCCCGGGTAGAGCTCCTCGATCTGCACCTTGTCGGTCTCGTAGTCCTCCGCCGGTATGCCGAAGGCGTCGGCCTTGATGCGGAGGTTGGTGTCCTTGGTGACGAAGACCACCTCCTGTTTTCGGCGCTTGAAGTAGAGCGCCACGGCCAGGATGAGGTTGTCCGCGCTCCCCTCCCGGATGGAGGGCGGGAGGTCTTTCTCCACCTCCTCGATCACCACCCGGAGCGTGCCGCCCGAAGGGAGGGAGACGCCGCTCGACAGGGGACCCTCCTGCCTCAGTTTGTCCAGCTGCCTTGAGACCTCACGGGCGCTGCGCCCAATCTCGGTGACGTCTCGCTTGAAGCGGTCCACCTCCTCGATGACCCAGATGGGGATCACCACGTGGTGCTCCTGGAATTTGTAGATGCAATAGGGATCATGGAGGAGGACGTTCGTGTCCAGGACGTAGATGCGGCTCATACGATCTCCTTGAGCGTCCGTGAGACTTCGGCCAGATCGGACGGGCGGTCGTCGGGTTTTTTGTTCAGACACTTTAGGACGAGCGATTCCAGGCTGGGCGGAAGGCGGACCAGGCGGGAGGGGGGAAGGGGAGGCTCCTTGAGCTGCTTGATCAGGATCATCGAGGGTTTGTCTCCCGTGAAGGCGTCGTGGCCGGTCAGCAGGAAATAGGCGAGCAGCCCCAGGCAGTAGATGTCGGACCGCGAGTCGAGGGGCAATCCCTGGATCTGCTCGGGGGACACGTATTTGGGTGAGCCCACGAAGTGGCCCTCCTGCGTGAGCTCCTCGTTCTCCTCCGCCTCCGTGTAGGCGATGCCGAAATCCAGTAGCTTGGGGATGCCGCTGGGTGTGAGGATCACGTTCTGCGGCTTGAGGTCGCGGTGGATGATGCCCAGCTTGTGTGCCTCGGCCAGCCCCGCCGCCACCGCCCGGAGGATCTCCACCTTCTGCCTGAGGTTGGCGTTCTTCCCTTCGCCGTCCCGCACCCACTGGCTGAGCGTCCTCCCGGGGATGTACTCCATGGTGATGAAGGAGAGGTCCCTCCACGCACCCAGGTCGAACACCCTGACGACGTTGGGGTGCGTGATCTTTCTCGTGAGCTTGATCTCCCGCAGGAACCTGGAGCGTGCCTGCTCGCTCAGGTCAGGCCGCCGGCGCAGGGTCTTGAGGGCGATCACCTCGTCCAGCTCCCGGTCTCTGACCCGGAACACCTGGCCCATGCCGCCCCGCCCCAGCTCCTCGAGGACCTCGTATCGACCCGCGATCACGGACCCCGGCGGCAACTCCTGGGCCGCCAAGTCCTGGAGCGCCTCGGCGGCATCCGCGTAACGCCCGTCGGGCTGGACCTCCAGGAGCCTGAGCACCAGCGCCCGGACGTTTTCCGCGACGGAGGCCCCCTGGAGGGGATCGGCGGAACCGGAGGCCTCCCCGTCCTTCGGCCGGTCGGGGGAGGCCCCGGTGACCAGGCGGACGAAGAGCGCACCGGCCCCGAAGAGGTCGGACCGCACCGTCGGAGCCCCCCCGGCCAGGACCTCGGGCGCCAGGTAGGGCTTCAGCGCCTCGCGCTCCGGCGAAGGCTCCAGGTCCCTCCACGCGCCCAGCAGGCCGAAGCCGTGGATCTTGATCCGCCCCTCCCCGTCCATGAAGACGGCGTCCGGCGACACGTGGCCGTGAACCACCCCGCGTCTGTAGGCCTCCGCGAGCGCCTCCAGGCACTGCCGGAGCTTGTCCACGGCGCCGTAGGCGGAGGGCGCGTAGCCCTCCCCGAGCCAACCCGACAGAGGGCGTCCATCGAAGGACTCGTAGACCAGGATCGTCTCATCCCCGCCCGGCACCACGTCCCTGAGCGAAAGGATGGACGGGTGCCGAAGCTCCAGCCTCACCTGGAAGCCCTCCTGTACCGGGAGGGGATCGCCCGATCTCGGGGTCCTGGCGGTGTGGATGAGCACGGACAGGTGGAGAGATCCGTCCTCCCCCTCGAACCACGGGCCGAAGGCGTCCCTCCCCCTGGGCCTCACGGCACGGTACCTCTCATCCTTCAAGGGCGCCGCGGCCAGAGGCTGACGCTTGAGGCCCTCCAACCGGCTCTTGACGTCCCGGAAGGAGACGTCCTGGGCCATGACCTGGCGGTAGGCGGAGGAGGCTTCATCCAGACTGCCCTCGGCTTCCCGCGTCCGCCCCAACAGGTACAGGCGCCAGAGATCCTCAGCCCCTGAGGAGGCGGGCAGGCCATCCAGGCACACCCGCGCCAGATCCGGTTGGCCCAATTCGACGAAGAGCCTGGCCTTCAGGACGCCGATCCGAGCCTGGAGTTCGCGCCCCTCCGGGAGCGACTGCAGCCGCTTGAGGAGGTACTCCCGATCCTCCCTGCTGGCCGCCAGCTCGACCGCCTCCTCCCAGTCGCCCGCCTCATAGGCCATCCGACAGGCTAGACCGAGGTCACCCGCCTCGATATAGCACTGCTTGGCCATAGCGTGGAGGCCGGCCTGTTGGAAACTCTCGGCGGCGGGCAGGTAGGCCTGGGCCCGGAAGAAGAGGTTGCCGGCCGCCTCGTAATCCCCCATCTCCCTCCGCAGCTCGGCCGCTCCTGCCACGTTCCCCGCTTTCTCGAGCAGGTCCGCCGCCCGCTCCTTGCGCCCGGCCTTGACGAAAAGGAGCGCCGCCTCCCCCGTCTCCCCCTTGGCCAGGAGCGCCTCGGCCCGGAGCTCGGTGGGCGTGTTCTCCTCCCGATCCACGAGCGCCGAGACCCTATCCATGGCCCCCGCCCGTTGGTAGAGCTCCATGGCCTTCGTGTACTGCTTGGCGGCCTCGTAGCACTGGGCCGCCTGCATCACGTTGTTCAGGCTCTCGTGGACTTCGGCCGCGCGGGTATACGCCTGCCCCTCTTCGAAGAAGCGGGCGATCTCCGTCAACTGTTCCCGCTGCTGGAGCTGGTCCGACGCCGTCAGCAGGTCCATGGAGGGCAGTGCCTTGACCGCCTTCTCAAAGAGAAGGAGGGCGCGCTCCACGTTTCCACCTTGAAAGTGGAGACGGCCGGCGTCCAGGTACCGTCCCGACTGCTCCAGGTACTGGGCGGCAAGGGTCATATGGCCCCCCTTGAGGGCGAGCTGAGCCGCCTGGAACTTGTTTCCCGATTCACCCATGATCTGGGCCGCCCGGCCGAACTGGCCGTGGCGGGCCAACATCTGGGCGGCGGAGGTCGGATCGCCGGCCCGCAGCAGGTGATCCACCCCCTGGGATACCCGCCCAAGGGTTTCCTCCACCTGGGACGCCGCCGACAGGGCTCCCGCCTTCAGATACATCTTCAGCGCTTTTTCTTCGAGGCCGGCCGCCTTGTAGAGGTCTCCCGCCCTGAGATAGTCCCCCCTGAAATAGGCCTTCCAGGCTTCCCGCGAGAGCTGGGACAAGGGCGCCTCCAACTCGGCCAGACTACCAACGGCGGACAGGTGTGTCAAATCGGTCCCACTTGCCGCGCGGTGGCGTTGATCGCTCGTGTCCCTATCGAGATGAGGTGATGAGGAGATGAGGAGATGCCGAAATGAGGAGATGCCGACGGGACCGGTAGGACGTGCAGTCGTCCCATCCTGTCCCCTGTCCCTTGTCCCTTGTCCCTCCAATCTTGACCGGCCGCCGCCGGGGCGCCATACTATAGAGGCGCGAAAGGGGGTTAGGAATGAAGCGGATTCTTCTTCTAACCACGTTGCTCTGTCTGGTGGGGGCTTCGGTCTCCGCCGAATATAAGATCCAGCTCAAGAACGGCAAGATCATCACCGCCGAAGAAAAACCGGTGATCAAGCAGGATCTCGCCTTCTTCATGAAGGAAGGGCTCACGCTCTACCTGCCCGCGAATCAGGTGGATCTGGAGGCGAGCCAAAAACTGAACACGATCAAGGCCACGCCGGACATGCAGGGTGTGGTTCCCGCCTCCGTGCTTCCTCCCGAAAAGCCCCAGCCTCTGGTCATTACCGACGAGATGCTCGACAAGATCACGGCCCATTCCCGCCTTGCCAACGAGGGCGAATTGACCTCTCCAGCCAAAGGGGAAAACCCTTCCGCCGCGGAGGGATCTAAGCCCGCTTCGAGGGAGGATAAGCAAGCCGCGGAGGCGGCTCACGCGCAGCGCGCCCGGCAGGAACTACAGAGCCGGCTGGACTCTCTCATGAGCGACAGGTTCACGGCCCAGCGTCAGCAGGCCGACCTGAGCAAGCAAGTCCAGGACCTGCAGCAGAAATTCAACTTCTCCACCCAGTACGACGACAAACAGCGGATTCAAGCGCAGATCGACCAGGCGCAGTCCCAGCTGAACGGCGTGAAGGACCAGTTGTCCGGCCTGGACAGCCAAATCCAGAGCGTCCAGCAGAAGATCTCCGCCGTTCCGCCCACGGTGGTCATCGAGGGGAACAAATAGTCGGACGGCTCTAGATCTACCCAAACGGTGCGCCGGCAGTGTCCGGTAAGCCGGATGGATTCTGCGCTGGGCACAGGACAATTCCGATTCCCCATTGCGATGCATTCAGGAATTTCTAAGGGATGGCCGGCTCTTATGGCTGGCACATCCCTTGCTAGTAGGAGAGGCGTGGAGGTCAGGCCATGTGGACCACGAAGCCACTGATGGTCACTGCGCTCACCAGCCTGTTCCTGCTGGCGGGAGCGACGGCGTTCCGGGCCGAAGACTACGCGGTGGTCAAGAACGTCAGGGGGGATGGCTACGTCCAGGGCTCCTCGGACGAGCAAACGCAGAGCCTGGGCATCAACGTGCCGCTCATGAACGGCGACAACGTCTGGACTGGGCCTAGCGGCCAGCTGGACATCCTCATGCAGGACGGGAACCACCTCTGGGTTGACTACGATTCGCGGATCGAAGTGGACCAGTTCCCCCAGGCCGGTCCGGCCAGCGGCAAGGGACTGGTCGTCCGGTTGTGGAAGGGGGCCATGCTCCTCGACGTGAGGGGCTGGAATGACCAGACAGCCAACTACGTGGTCACGACCCCCTCGGCCTCGCTCAGTCCTTCACGCCCCGGGGTCTACTACCTGCAGGTTCAGAACGTTGACAGGACAAAGGTTACGGCTCTGGATGGATCGTGCCTAGTGGCGAGCGCGGGCTCCACCGTGGCCCTTCAGGCCCACCAGATGACCTACACGGACTACGGCTATCCTCCGCTGCAGCCCATGACTGCCCAACCGGTGGATTCAACCCTCGTGCAGTACCGGGACAGCAATCTGCCCAGGCCTGTGCAATCGGTCTCCCAGCGCTATCTGCCCTCGGACCTTTACGCCTACTCCTCCGAGCTCGATGACTACGGCAGCTGGTCCTACACGGCCCCCTACGGCGACGTCTGGTACCCCAGCAGCCTGCCCGCCGGGTGGGCTCCCTACACCGACGGCCGGTGGGTCTGGAATCCCTGGGGCATGACCTGGGTTCCCTACGAGGCCTGGGGCTGGGCCCCCTTCCATTACGGGCGATGGGTGTTCAACGTGGGCATCGGGTGGGGATGGATTCCCGGTCCCTATTTCGCGCCGGCGTGGGTCAGCTTCTGGTGGGGAGACGACGGATGGCTGGGTTGGTGCCCCCTCGGGTTTGACGGCTACCCCATCTGGGGTCCGGCCGGCTGGTACAGCTGTCCCGTGGGCTACATCTACCAGAACAACCTGAGGCCCGTCATCGTGCACCATCGGACCGCCCCGCCGCCCCGTCCCATTTATCCGAGGGCGCCGGGCAATCCCGGTGGCCTTCGCGGCGGGAGCCCGAGGAGCAGAGGGAGCTATACATCCATCAACCTGCCGCCCCAGCGCGTGAGGGCCTTCCGGGACGGACGGATCACGGGCCGCGAGCTTGGAAGGCAGATCGCGGAGCCCATCAGGACCACGCCCCGTGCCTTCCCCTCCGTCCAGCCCGCCTGGCGGGACACCCGCCCGGTCAGGGGTGGAGTTGGCGCCATCCCCAACCAGCCCCGCAGCCGCGACTGGCCGGCTGCCCCCAACCGGAGCTGGACCGACCGCACGCCGCGGAGCCCACGACCACCGGTCGAGGGAGGCGTCCGGACCGAACCCTACGTTCCCAGGCGGGTCGAGCCCAACCGGTACGTGCCCCGATCCGTCGAGCCACCGGTTCGCGAAACACCCCGATGGGGGGACCGCCAGGGCGTGCAGAGGCCACAGCGCATGGCGCCCTTCCCGCAGGCGCCGCGGCTTATCCCCAGCCGCCCGCCCTCCGGCATGAGCGTGCCGGAGCCCAGAATCAGCATCCCTTCAGCACCGCCGCCCGGTCGGAGCAACCGGCGGCGATAGTTTCCTTTTCCTCCCTCTTCCTGGCACGGGGCGAGGCCTAGGCCTCGCCCCTCTTTCGTTAGACGATCGATGATCGATGATGGGTGAGATCGCAGAGGCGACACTGAGGAAATCCGGCCCGATGGTGGAGGGTGGAGGGGAGGATGAGAGCCCGTTCTAGGCTGTCCGCTATTCTCTAGTGGCGCTCCATGGTCCGTTCTTCTTTGCCATTCTCTCTGTGTCTCTGTGCCTCTGTGGTTTGCCCATGTCCGACTGGCCAAATCCCCTACGCGTAGACCTGACGGACGCCGTAGAGGCTGTCGCGCTCGACGGGCACGCGGCCGGCCTTCCGGATCAGGTGGAGTAGGTCCTCGAGTCCCACGCCCACGGGCGTGGTGGCGCCTGCATCGTGGGTGATGCGCTCCTCCACCACGGTCCCGTCGATGTCGTCCGCCCCGAACCACAGGGCGGCCTGGGCGATCTTCAGTCCCACCATGATCCAGTACACCTTGATGTGGTCGATGTTGTCGAAAAGCAGGCGGGAGACGGCCAGGGTCTTGAGGTTGTCCTCCCCGGTCACGTCGGGCAGGTTCTCGTACGGGGTATTGTGCTTGTTAAACTGGAGCGGGATGAAGGCCATGAATCCACGCGTCTCGTCCTGGAGCTCCCGCAGCCTCAGCACGTGGTCCACCCGGTCCTCGATGGTCTCGACGTGGCCGTAGAGCATGGTGCAGTTGCTACGGATGTCCATCTGATGGGCGATCCGGGCAAGATCCAGCCAGCGCTGTCCGCTGATCTTGTTGGGGCAGATCTTCCGCCGCAGTTCCTCTCCGAGAATCTCCGCCCCGCCGCCGGGCAGCGAGCCCATGCCGGCCTCCCGGAGGGCCGCCAGGATCTCCTGGGGACTCTTGCGCTCGCGCTTGGCGTAGTAGTCCACCTCCACCAGAGTCAGAGTCTTGAGGTGGACCGACGGGTTGACGGCGCGGATGGCTCGCAGCATCTCCAGGCAGTCCTGGAAGCTGAATCCCGGGTCCAGGCCGCCGACGATATGGATCTCCTCCCACCGCTCGCCCGGGGCCGGCACCGCCTTTCCGGCGATCTCCTCGATGGTCATGCGGTAGGCACCCTCCTGCCGCGGCTTCTTGGCGAAGGCGCAGAAGGAGCAGCCCGTGACGCAGATATTGGTGTGGTTGATGTGGCGGTTCACGTTGAAGTAGGCCACGCCGCCGTTCTTCCCCTCCCGGACGCGGTTGGCAAGGATGCCGAGCGTCGCGAGGTCGTGGGTCCGGTAGAGGGCCACTCCGTCCTCGAACCCCAGCCGCTCGCCCGCCTCCAGCTTGTCGATGATGGGGTGAAGGGAGGCGTCCCGCACCTGCCTCCGGCGGACCCAGGATCCGGCTAACCCCTGAACGGCCTGCTCGGAGGCCTGCATCGTGTTCACGGGCAACCCCTATGGCTAAGAACCCATTGGACCCTGGCCCAAGGATTCGTGGTCTCGTTTTCCGGCCCTACTACCCGGCGTACTGGACCGCCTTCGCCTCCCGGATCATGGTCAGGCGGATGTGGCCGGGGTAGTCCATCTCGTCCTGGATCTTCTTGGCCATTTCTGAGGTCAGGAAGGGCATCTTGTCGTCGTCCACCTGGTCGGTCTTGACGATCACCCGCACCTCTCTCCCCGCCTGAATGGCGAAGCACTGTTCCACTCCTTCAAAGGAGGTGACGATGTTCTCGAGGGTCTCGATTCGACGCAGGTAGTCGGTCAAGGAGGCCCGACGCGCCCCAGGCCTGGAGCCCGAGATGGCGTCACAGACCGCCACCAGCACCGAAATGGGGTGGATGACCTCCACGTCCTCGTGGTGGCTCTCGATGGCGTTGATCACCACCTCGTGCTCGCCGTACTTGCGGGCCGCTTCGCCCCCGAGCTGGGGGTGAGTCCCCTCCCGCTCCACGTCGATGGCCTTTCCGATGTCGTGCAGGAGGCCGGCCCGCTTGGCGAGGGTCACGTCCAGGCCCAGCTCCGCGGCCATGTTCCCGCACAGCTCGGCCACCTCCACCGAGTGGTTCAGCACGTTCTGCCCGTAGGAGGTGCGGTACCTCAGCTTGCCCACGAGCTTCAGGATCTCGGGGTTGGGAGGCTCCAGGGCCAGGTAGGTGAAGGCCTCCTCGCCGGCCACCTGGATCTCCCGCTGGACCTTCTTCTTGACCTTGGTCACCACTTCCTGGATCTTCCGCGGGTGGATCTTGCCGGCCTGGATGAGCCTCTCCAGGGACTGCCTGGCGATCTCGCGGGCGACTGGATTGAAGCCCGAGATCACCACCGTGTTGGGATCCTCGTTGTTGATGAGGAGCTGCATCCCGGTCTGCTCCTCGAAGAACTTGATGTTCCGTCCCTCGTGGCCGATCAGCCGCCCCTTGATGGCCTCGTCGGGCAGCTTGAACTGGGAGGTGGTGCGCTCCACGACCTGGTCCACGGCCACCCGCTCGATGGCCAGGGTGACGATCTTCTGCGCCTCTATCTCGGCGGTGCGCTGGGCCTCCTCCTTGATGCGGCGGATCATGTTCGCCGCCTCGTGCTCGGCCTCGTTCTTGAGATTGGCCACGAGCTGTTTCTTGGCGTCCTCGATGGTGAGGCCCGCTGCCTTCTCCAGGCGGCTGTTGTACTCGGCGATCACCGCATCGATCTCGCCCCGACGGCCCTGGAGCGCCGCCTCGTTCGCCTCGATCTCCGCGGCCATGGCCCCCAACTCGTCCAGCCGCTTCTTCTGGTCGCGCTCCACCTGCTGGAGGTGCGCGTCACGGCGATTCATGGCCCGCTCGATGTTCTTCACCGATTCGAAGCGCTTCTGGTAGTCCTCCTCCACCGCGGAGCGCTCCTGCTGGAATTCCTCTCGGGCCTTGGCCAGCTCGAGCTTCTTGAGATTCTCCCCCTGGATCTTGGCATCTTCCAGGAGCCGCGTGGACTCCTCCCGGGCCCGGACAAGGCTCTTCTCGCCGACGCGGCTGTTCAGAATCCAGCCGCCCAGCAACCCCAGGCCTATCCCCAGGAGCAGACCCACGATCGAATAGATCAGGATATGGGCTGCCATTGTTCAACTCTCCCTATGAGGGTGTTGGCTCACAAGAACACCCTGGCGTCGGTCTCCGCGCCCTCCCGAATGGCCGAGGCGATGGCTTCGAGCCGTTCGGCCGGCACCGGGCACAGTTCCAGATCCGCGGGGCCGCGGTCCAGGGTGTAGATCTGCACGTGGTTCGGGCCGATGGCCCTGACCGCTTCCACGAGGGTGGACACCTCCTCTGGCGTGGTGTTGTCCACCCTCCCGTTGACGAACATGCACTGGAGGATCGCCCTGGAGCCCATGGTCCTGAGCCCGCGCAGAATGGCGGCCAGGCTCACGTCCCTGGCGGGACCGTTCAGGCTCCGGAAGGTCGCCTCCACGGCCGTATCCAGTTTCAGGATCGGATCATCCAACAGTTCCAGCGCCGCCCTGATTTCCGGCCGGTCCACGGTGGTGGAGTTGGAGAGGATGGCCGTCCGGCAGGCCGGAGCGTAAAGATCCCTCAGGGCCACCACGTCCTCTGCGATGCCCGAAAACTCGGGGTGCAGCGTCGCCTCCCCGTTGCCCGAGAAGGTCAGCGTGTCGGGCGGCGTGCCCTCTTCCATCAGGCGGCCCAGCCTGGCCTCCAGGGCCGCCCTGACCTGATCACGCGAAGGCAGGAAGCCCGCGTAGAGGGCCGGCTGGGTGGCCAGGATCCCGGTCCAGGAATACTGGCAGTAACCGCAGTTCATGGAGCAGACCTTGATCTCATCAGGCAGGATGTTCAGCCCCAGGGAGCGGCCGAGCCGCCGGGAGAGCACCGGCCCGTACAGGATGCCCTGCTGGAGCTGGATGGTGCTCCGCACGTCCAGGCTCATGGCCTCCGCCCTCCGCCCGCGGAACCGCCCTTCCCCTTCGGATCTCGCGCCTTCTCAATCCTTCTGAGCATGGGCCGCCTTCACGAAGGGGTTGTGCCGTTTCTCGAAGCCGACGAGCGTGGAGGGCCCGTGCCCTGGAAAAACCTCCGTCGCATCCGGCAACGCGTAGAGGGCGCGCCGAATGGACTGGATCAGGGTGTCGTAGTCGCCGCCCGGCAGGTCCGTCCGCCCGATGGACTGGGCGAAGAGGGTGTCCCCCACGAGCACGAAGCCGTCTCCCGCCAGGCAGACCCCGCCCGGAGAGTGGCCGGGGGTGTGCAGGACTCGAAGCTTCGCCTCCCCCACGGGGATCTCCAGCCCGTCCCTCAGAAATGCCGTCGGCTCGGGGCTCGGCTGCACCGCGAAGCCGAAGAGCAGCGCGTGCCTGACCATGTCCCTGAGGATCGGAAGGTCTCCCTCGTGAAGCATCAGGGGGCACCCAAACTGCTCCGTGAAGAGGGCGTTGTTGTAGGCGTGGTCGAAGTGCCCATGAGTATTGATGACGGCCTTGAGGCGGAGATTCCGGTTCCGGATCTCGTCCGTCAGCCCCTCGCTGCCGATGGAGGGGTCCACCAGGACCGCCTCCCTGGATTCGGGGTCCACCACGAGGTAGGTGTTGTTCTCCAGGGGTCCAACTTGGTGTGTCTCCACCCGCAGGCTGCTCTCCATCGGCCTCATGACCTCTCATCGAGGGAACGTTCCCGGGCGGCGCTCTATTTCCTGTACGCTCCCGCGCCGCGCCCGGTAAACGGTGATTGTACCACACGGAGGCCCCCACCTGACTCTGGCCCCATCCGCGGCGACGGGCTTGAAGGCGGCCGTTCGCCGCGGCGCGGGAGGCCTCAGCCCGGAGGCCAGCCGAAGGGGCGGCCGCCCAGGAGGTGAAGGTGCACGTGGAAGACGGACTGGCCGGCCGATTCCAGGCAGTTGGCGTTCAGCCGGAAGCCCTTGGACTCCAGCCCGCGCTCCTTGGCGATCCTGGACGCGAGCACCAGCAGGCGGCCCATCAGCGGGGCGTCCTCGTCCCGCAGGTCGTTCAGCGTGGCGATGTGGCGCCTGGGTATGACCAGCACGTGCGTCGGCGCCTGCGGGTTGGTGTCCTCGAAGGCGTAAAACTCCTCGTCCGAATGGACCCGCCGGCTGGGGATCTCGCCCGCGGCGATCTTGCAGAACAGGCAGTCGCTCATGGGCACCTCCTTCGGAATTCAGCATACCTCCGCCCGCTTCCCCTCCGCCACCTCCCCTGCCGTTGCTCCATCGCTCCGGCGCCGGTATCATGGCCCCAGGAGAGATCCATGTCAGACTCAGGCGACCTCTCGGCCACCCCCTTCCCGCTCCTGCTCGCCGAGCACTTCAAGCGCGGCAGCACGGGGGCCCTGTCCGTCGCCGTGGGAGCCTTCCGGAAGCGCATCTACCTCCAGGGAGGGCGGGTGGTCTTCGCCGCCTCCAACGACCGTAACGACCGGCTGGGCGAGATGCTCGTGCGCCGGGGCGTCCTCGGCCTCTCGGACTTTCTTGAGGCCTCCGCCTCCATGGTGCCCGGGAAGCGCTTCGGTACCCTCCTGGTGGAGCGGGAGATCATCGACGGCCAGCAGCTCGTCTGGGCCGTCACCGAACAGGTCAAGGAGATCGTCTTCTCCCTTTTCGGCCTGCCCGCCGGCCCCTACCAGTTCCTCGACGGCCAGGACGCAGGCGAGGAGATGATCACCCTCCAGATCAACACCCCTGAAATCCTCCATCAGGGGGTGAACCGAATGGACCAGATCCTCCCCATCCTGGACGCCTTTCCCGAGGCGGACATCCACCTTCAGCTCACCGGCGGCGCCTCTGGCGTCTTCTCGGCCCTAACGCTGGAGGGCACCGAGAGGGAGGTCGTCCGGGCCTTGGCCGTCCCCTGCGAACTGCGCGCCCTCTGTGCCTCGGCCAAGATGCCCCAGTTCCCGCTTCTCAAGTTCCTCTGGGTGCTCCTCATGTTGGGGTACGTTCGCACCGTGGAACCGACCGCGATCCCCTCTCCCGAAGCCGGGGAGCTGCCAGAAATGGAGATCACCGGCGAGGACCTGCAGGACCTTCTCTGACCCCTTCGCGCCGCCGTTCGGTGGCCCTTACCCCTTGACCCGGCGGCCCCTTCGGTGTAGCTTAGTCGGGCGGAAGCGGCCCCTTCGGCCACCGCCGTACGGTGAGCGTAGCTCAGCTGGTAGAGCCCCGGACTGTGGCTCCGGTTGTCGCGGGTTCAACCCCCGTCGCTCACCCCAATTTTGTGCGCTCGTAGCTCAGTTGGATAGAGCGTTGGCCTCCGGAGCCAAAGGTCGTGGGTTCGAATCCCGCCGAGCGCACCATTCTTGCCTCTCCCACAAAGAAAGCGAAAGCAGGATTCGAAGGGCGGGACACGCCGTAGCCCTTGCCGCGAGAACGCGAGCGAAGAGCGAGCGTTCGCAGCGAGCAAGGCAAGGC
>JBAWEQ010000254.1:0-3951 GCA_049591295.1 Acidobacteriota bacterium | reverse complement strand
CTCTCCAGCAGCCGTCAGTGAAGTTGTAGACGCTGCCAATGTCGACGGAGATCTTGGCCAGCGGGGCGGTGTACCCGGCAGTGAAGGTTTGGGTCACCGGGTTGGGCCCACTCAGTTGCGCGAAACTGCCATCGGCCGACGTCTGCTGCTGGTCGAGCGCGTCGAAGGCGGCGGCAGGGCCCGTAAAGGCGAAGAGCATCAGCGAAAGCACGGCCAGCAGCAGGAGCGTGAGCCCTAGTCCGTGCCTTTTCCTTGCTGTGATCTTTGGATGGTGCATCTCAGTCCTCCCTCGTTTGGAACTGTGTGGTTGTGAGCCGCTCGCAGGAAGCCGCATGCGGCTGCGAGCCGGCCACGATGAGCGCCGTAAGATCCGTGGTCGACAGTTCGCGGTACTGGCGCCCCGACCAGAGCCGCACCAGGTTGCCATCAGGGCTGATGCCGATCAGGAGCAGGTCCGGCAGGGTCTCGAACACCGAGAAGGCCGGTCCTGGATGGCCGTTCTCAACGTCGAAGAGGATGACGTCCGGCCCCAGCGCCTGGAGCTCAGCCGGGCCGGGTTGCGGCGCCGAGAGCCAGATCACCTCGAAGCCTGGCGCGCGCTGCAGACTGGCGCCAACGCTGCCCAGAATGATCGAGTTGCCGTAGAGAACGATGCGCCGCTGCCCGCTCATGCTTCTTGCCTCTCGCCAAGTTCCATTGACCTGGGTCAAGTCTTGGGCAGGCGAAGGCGGCGCACAATGTCCCTCGGGACGGTCGCGGGACAGTCTTAGGGGACAGCCTTTTGGCGGCCTGACTGTCCCTTGGGACAGTCAGCGAGGGCCAACGACGAATGGCGCGAGGCTAGCGGGGCTCTTGCGTCTGCTCCACCGTGGCCGTGCTGGCGTAGGCCAGCACCTGGGCGCGGTTCTGCAGATGAAGCTTGCGCATGATCTCCGCCATGTGGTACTTGACGGTGCGAGGGCTCAGGTACACGCGGGCGCCCACTTCCTTGTAGGAGAGCCCCTGCGCGACCAGGCCGAGCACCTCGGCCTGGCGCGGGCTCAGCGCCTCCTCAGTCTCGAGCGCACGCGAAGGCATCGGGGCGGCGGCCCCCACCTCGCCGCTCGACGGCTCGCCGGCCGCTGCCTCAGCCGACGCTTGCTGCGCCGTGAGGGCGAACTCGGCCAGCAGCTTGGCCGCCAGGCCGGGGGCGAAGGGCGGGATGTCGTGCTCGGTATCGTCGAGCGCCTCGATGAGGCTCTCCGCATCCATGCTCTTCAGCAGATAGCCGTTGGCCCCCGACTTGACCGCCTCGAAGAGGTCCTGGTCTTCGTTTGACGTGGTCAGCATGATGATCTTCACGTCGGGCATCTCCGCCTTGATGAGCCGCGTGGCTGTCAGCCCGTTGCAGACCGGCATGCGGATGTCCATGAGAATCACGTCAGGCTTGAGCCGTCTCGCCTCGATGGCGGCTTGCCGTCCATCCATGGCCGCGCCCACCACCTCGACGCCATGAGCCTCCAGAAGGTTCTGCAGGCCCTCCAGAAGCAGCGCGTGATCGTCGGCGAGCAGCACCCTCATCCTTCTGCCTTCCCTGCTGAGTGGACCGGCGCCTCGAGCCGTACCGATGTCCCCACACCTGGTCCGGACTCGATCTTCACGCTGCCCTCGATCTGCGCCATGCGCTCACGCATGAAGACTAGTCCGAAGTGATGGCTCGGATCCGGCTCTAACGTTGAGGGATCGAAGCCGCGGCCGTCATCGGCCACGGTGATGCAGACCTGGCCGCCGGTACGCCCGAGCTCGATGCAGACGCTGCCCGCAGCGCCGTGCCTGCGAGCGTTGGTAAGCGCTTCCTGGATCACCCGCAGCAGCTGGACTGCGGCATATGGGCCGAAGCACTCCTCACTCACGTCGTCGCTGACAGAGAGTTCCGTCTGGATGCCGTACTGGTCCTGAAAGTCCCGCAGGTATATGTCGAGTGTGGGCAGGAAGGACCAGTCCTCGGAGGAGGCAGCCTTGAGGGCCAGGATCGACTCGCGCACATCGACGTGCGCGTGCTGCGCAACGTCAGCCAAGCGGGCGAGCAGTGAGTCCGCCTTCTCGGCGTCGCCGTCGTGAAGCCGCTTGCGCGCCGTCTGGGCCTGCATGCTCAAATAGCCGAGCACCTGCCCGACGCCGTCATGGAGCTCGCGTGCCAAACGCTCGCGTTCCTGCAGGGTGGCGACCACCCGCTCCTGCTCGAGCACGCGGGCCTGAGCCTTCCTCTCCTCGGTCACGTCGTGGAGCAGCAGCAGCCGGCCAAGCGATCCGTGCTTGTCCTTGAGTGTCCTTGCCCCCACTCTGTAGTGCCGCGCCTTCGCTCCGCTTCCCAGCTCCAGTTCAGACTCAGCGTCCGAATCACCCTTCGGAACCTCGCCAAGACAGGCCTCGAGCGGCAGTACCTCCTCTGCCTTACGGCCGCGCAGGCCAGCGGCCATCTCCCCGAACGTCCGCTCCGCGGCCGGGTTGGCGTCCACGATCCGGCCCTGAAGATCGAGGACCAGCATCCCCTCCTGCATCTGCTCGAGAGCGGCCGTGCGCGCCGCGGGGATGAGGTCGAAGAGGTGGAAGCGAAACAGGGCAACGGCGTAGAGGCCAAACATGAGGACGATCACAAGCGGGTCGGGGTCCCACTGCCGAGGCAAGCTGAGGTCGAGGACGCCGAACAGAAAGAGGATGCGCCCTCCCACCAGAGCGAGCACCAGCAAGCCCACCGGCACCCGGTGCCGTGGTGAGCGTGCGAACAGCCACACGAGCATGCCTATGTTGAACAGTGAGAGGAGGTAGCTGTAGGTAAGGCCGGCGGTGCCGCCAGGGCCCAGGGTTGGATCGATGGTGCCAGCGACAAAGGAGAGGCGGCTCCACATCAGATGCTGATAGTTGCTCAGGATCACGCCTGCAAGCAGCACGGGGGGAAGGGCGAGAAGCATCAGGCTGCGGCGGGTAAGCCAGCGGCTCAGGCCGGCGTACTGGAGCACAAAGCAGGTGGCCGCCGTCACCACCGGCAGCTGCCAGACGGTCACGAACTTCAGCCAGACGATCTTGGTGGAAGGGTCGACTGCGGCGCCTTCCAGCAGCGAGCCGACTGACCAGGCGACGGCGAACAGGCAGGCGGCCGCAAGTGCGAGCGCGCCCGGGACCTCCCGATGTTGCCAGCCATACCAAGCGAGAGTGCCGGATAAGACCACCGCAACGAACGACGGCCAGAGGTACCCACTGTATGCGTAGGACGACATCTCTCTGGCGCACACCTCGGGGGGCTGGTTCACCACTACTTCGGCGGCAAGAAGAAGCTTGTCGCAGAGATCATGCGACGGGAGATTGCAGCCGCGGCTCAGAATAGCTCCAGTGCCGGGCAGCGCGAGCGACCCCCTTGCTAGCATACAGCAGCTGCTGCTCCACTTCGCCGGCGAAAGGCGGGCGACCGTCCGTCTGATCGTACCCGCCGAGCTTGCGGGTCTTGAGCCCGAGAAGACACCGGCTCGGGCTCTGCCGTGAACGCCGCGTCATCGAGGGCCATCCCGTTTCAGTCGAGCGAGCGTAGGCCGGCGAAGTCCCCAGCGCCGGCGACGACGCCGTCGGCGGGGATCTCGGCATTGCGCCGCAAGTGCGTGATGCTTGGCGCGAGAAAGTGCCCGTGTGTAGGAGAGAAGTTGGAGGCGGCGGCCGGAGTTGAACCGGCGATGGAGGTTTTGCAGACGTCAGGCGGCGGTGCTGCGCTGTAGTGCCCCGTGCGCAAAGGTGCTGCACGGTCCAAGGTTCTGGCTGGCGTCCGCGCTGCGGAGTGTTCGGCCGTGCTGGCGCGTGGTCATGCGTCTCGTCAGCATCACGTCGGCAGGTGGTCGGCAGAGCCGCAGCGTCGAGGGCGCAGCCTCCACCGAGTCAACCCAAGGGCTCCGGCGGCGGCGCCACGGTGCGCCCGCCGAGTGC
>JBAWEQ010000253.1:0-5233 GCA_049591295.1 Acidobacteriota bacterium | reverse complement strand
GCGCGGGGGTCTTCACCGATTCCGCGCACGCGCCGCCGGCCGACGAGCTTCGTGCGGCGCTGGAGCGCTGCGACACGGGGCGGCTCTGGGAGCGGCGGGGCGGCCTGCTTCCGCGCGGACCTACCGGCAATAACCTCCGAGACCTCTGGGTCCTGGCCGATGGCCCAAGCACACCGGCGGGCGCCGACCGGGGAGAGGAGGAGCGCCGGACATGAAGCGGCTCTTCGACCCCTCGGCGGTCGGGCTCTACATCCACGTTCCGTTCTGCGCCTCCATCTGCGGCTACTGCGATTTCTACAGGGTGCTGGACCGGGGCGGCGGCGTGCCTGCGGGCTTCGAAGAGCTGCTCCTGATAGAGGCCGCCCTCTATCGGGAATCCCCCCCCGTGGAACTGGATTCCATCTACTTCGGAGGAGGCACCCCCTCGCTGCTCGGACCCGAGCGCCTGGGGCGATTGATGCAGGGCCTGGGAGCGGTCTTCACGTTCCGCGCCGACCCGGAGGTGACCCTCGAAGCTAATCCCGAGACCGTGACGCCGGAGGCCCTTCGCGGATGGCTCGCCGCAGGCGTCACCCGCCTCTCCATCGGTGTGCAGAGCCTCGACGAGCGGGTCCTCGCGGCGCTGGACCGCCGGGCCGGCCCAGACAGGGCGCTGGAGGCGGTGGAACAGGCGGCGTCGGCCGGCTTCACGCGCCTCTCGGTGGACATGATGACGGGCGTGCCGGGCCAGGATTCCGGCTCCCTCGAAGCGGACCTCGAGCGTGTGGCGCAACTGCCCGTGGACCACCTCTCCTTCTACAGCCTGGATCTGCATCCGCAGACCAAGCTCCACCGGGCCGTGCTGCTCGGCCGCCAGTCGGTACCGGATGACGATGCCGCCGCTCAGATGTGGGAGCGCACCCACGAGCTCCTCACCGAGCGTGGCTTCGAGCACTACGAGGTCTCCAACTTCGCCCGGCCGGGCGGCCGCTGCCGCCACAACCTCCGCTACTGGCAGGGTGGGGACGGCATCGGCCTGGGGCCCGCCGCCTGGGGCCGCTTCCGGGAGCGGCTCCTGGCCAACCCGAGGAGCCTCGCGCGCTGGAGGGAGGCCCTGAGGGAGGGACGGCCTCCCTGGGAATCGGTGGAGCCGCTCGCTCCGCGCAGGCAGCGGCAGGACCTGCTCATCTTCGGCCTGCGCGTCTCCGACGGCGTGCCCCTGAAGTCGGTGGAGGAGGTCCTCGCCGAGGACGGCCGGGATCCGCTGGCGCTCGTGAAGGCCTTGACCGACCACGGATACGCGCTGTACGAGGAGGGCGTGCTCCGCCTGACCCCCCTGGGATTCCTCATGTCCAGCGAGATCCTCGCCTACCTGCTGCCGCGGGGCTGGAACGAGCCGCCGTCCTCGCGCTCGGGCGACCTGGCCGGCGGCAAGGCGGGGGAGGAGTGAAGCGCCCGGGCGGCCGGCAGCCCTGGTGGAGCGGGCGGTTCCGCCCCGCATGAGAGCCGCCGCCGCCGGGCGGCGGCCGTCCGCGAAGGGCCGCGTTCACCATGGATGCGGGACCAGATCCATCTTGGACAGGGGCCTTGCGCCGGTCTACAGTATCCGGGGGAGAGGGCCATGGAAGAACAGGAGCTTCACTGTCCCAACTGCTCGGCGCCGCTCAAGCTTCCGCTGGGTGAGACGGAAGCCTACTGCGACTACTGCGGGTCCCAGCTCAGGTTCCTTCCCGAGGCGAACGAGATGCAGGTGGTGCGGACCCGGGAGGAGATGAAGTACAAGGAGCGGGTGGCGGTCCAGCGCGCCATCCTGCAGAAGCAGCTCGAGCAGGAGGAGGCGGAGCGGTGGCGGCGCACGGCGGCCCAGGTGGCCATCGCCGCCCTTCCGGTGGTGGGAAGCGCCGTGGGAGGGGGCCTCTTCCGGGCGGCGCTGGGCAGGCGGGGGGGATGTCTCGGCTGCGGGTGCGGCACGCTGACCCTGACTGCCGTTCTCACCCTCTTGCTGATCCTGGCCATGGCCCTTCGCTGACGCGAGCGGAGAGATGGCCGCGGGGCGAGAAGACGGCCGGTGGCGCGGAATTCCTTCCGGTCGGGTGCGACCGCCGGAGCGAAAAAAAGGGCAGGCTTGGCGGCCTGCCCAATCCTCCCTCGTCCCCCGGCGCGGGGACGCCATCAATCGAACATGCCCTCCAGCGCTTGGTAGCGGGTGTGCACGCCGTCCACCGCGCGCCGGACCGCTTCGGGGTCGGAGCCCTGGGCGGCCGTCTTCAGCGCGTCGGTGGCGCCGCACAGCTCCAAGATAGCCTGCTTCAGACCGGTCTCCTTGGCGGCGTACCGCGTCGGGAGGGGGGCATCCCGGAGGGCCGTGCACTTGGAGGCCAGCTCCCGGCTGGATGCCCGTACGGCCTCGATATCGCCGGCCGGCATTTCGTGATGGACGATCCGGTACAGCACCACGTGGTAGGCGTCCAGCTCCCGGGTGGTGGGCCGCACGATCCGCACGAGCCCCTCGTAGGCCGCGTGGAGATCCTCCACCGAGCGGATGAGGGCGGCATCGTCGCCCGAAGCGGCGGCCCGTCCGTAGCGATCCACGGCCTCCGCCAGGCGGCTCACCCCCGCGTCCCAACGCCCCTTCTTGTCCCTGAGAATGCCGGGAAGCTGGGCCTTCTGGATCTCGGACGCGCCGGCTTGGACCTCGGGCAGGAGGCGCTTCATCATGGTCGTGTCCCGCTTCGGCCAGGCCTCGTGCCATAGCGGGTAGATGACCTCGTGATAGGCCGACAGCGCCGGCACTTCGGAGCGGATCTCCTCGGGCACGGTCTGCGCCGGCTCGGCGCTCCAGGCCGGACAGGCGGCGGCCACGATCAGCGACAGTGCAGCAGCGAGCAACCGTGAGTGATGCATTCCCCCCTCCCATTGCCGGAAGGCGCGGGACCCCGCCTCAGAGCGAGGGGCCTCGGCCATTCCGAGGGCGACGCTAGCACCTGGCGTGGGCGCGGGCAAGGCGCCGCGCTCCGATGAGGAGGGAGGTGGGAAACCTGCCCCACCGTCAATGCCGCCGTGCTACAATATAAAAGAAGGACGATGGCAAAGGAGGGATCATGGCCAAGCCGCTCTACACTTCATGGGCCCCGTCCGCCTTCCTCGACAAGATGGCCCAGCTCGGCTACGAGGCCAAGCCGGTGGGCCTTCCCACGATGCTCCAGGACCTGGTGGCCGCGGAGTACCCCTACGACATCACCTATGCGCTGCTGGACCCGGAGTCGAAGGCCAGGGTAGACGCCCTGCTGGAAGGCAGCGAGGCGGACTGCGGGATCCTCATCGAGAGCAAAGGCTACCCCAGATCGGGGCGCGGCCAGATGGGCTACATGATCGTCCAGCTCTATCGGCTGCTCCCCAAGCGGCCCTAACGCCTCTCCCGGCTGGCCTCCTACACGAGCAGCAGTCCCAGCAGCGCCGCCCCCCCCAGGAGGAGGGACGTTTCGGCCATCCCCAGAAGGGGCAGGAGCAGGAGGCTCCCGGCCGCGGACCCGAGACAGCCCCCGAGGAGGTCGGCCGCGTAGAGCGGTGCGATCACGGCCTCCTGGCGATCCACCGATCTCAGGCTGGCATAGGCGAAGAGGCCCCCCGTCAGAAATCCCGCGGCGCCGAGCTGAAGCCCGACGAGGCCGAGCGACGCGCCGACTCCGAAGTGCGGCAGAGCCGCCGCGGCCGCGCAGAGGAGGGAGGCCCTAGCCAGGAGCAGGGCGCCGCACCACCGCGAGAGCTCCCGCCCGCGGCGGCCCACCGCGGCGCTTCCCAGAGCCAGGCCCGACATGAAGAGGGTCAGCAGGAGCCCCAGGTCCTGGTACAGCACGCCGCTGCGGACCTGATAGCCCAGCAGCAGATCGGCCTCCAGCACCATGCCGATGAATCCCGCCGCGAAAACCAGGGCGCTCCTCCTGGCCGCATCCCAGCGTCGTAGGGCCAGCGCACCGATCGCCAGAAGCGCGAGGAGCGCCAGGCCCCACGGGCCGAGAATCCCCCGGAGGAGGGCCGCGCCGGAGGGCAGCACCACCTTTCCCATGTCCGGGAAGAAGCGCGAGAGCCAGAGAACCTGCGTGTAGGCGTAGCAGATGGGCCGGTCGTCGGTGTTGGGAGGCGCCGCGAGGCGGGCCAGATTCCTCTCGATCTCCGCGCGGCGGTCGTTGGTGAAGAGGTAGCGCAGGTAGGCCGCACAGACCATCCTGCCCTGGATGCCGCGCTCTCTCATGAGGCTGGCCAGAAGGTCGGGGTCGCGCACCAGCGGGCTCGCCGAAGCCAGCACGAGGTTCGTCGCGCCCGGCAGCACCAGCGTGTCGGGAAAGACGCCGCGCAGGGCCCGGAGGATGCTCGCGTTGCGCGCGGTCAGGGCGGGCGTCCAGAGGTTCTCCGCGGAGCGCAGTCGGAAGGCGAAGCGCCCGCCGGGCCGGAGTCGGGCCCGCACCGTCTGGAAGAACTCCTCCGTGTAGAAGCGGTTCGCCTGCCCCGATTCGGGCTCGGGGGCGGCGGAGAGGATGAGGTCGTATGAGGTCGAGGAGCGCTGCAGGGTGCGCCGCGGGTCGCCGAAGATCAGCCTCACCACCGGCGATGCCGATGCCCGCCGGTCTTCGGCCGAGAGGCGCGGCGTGAGGAGCCGCACGAAGCGCCGGTCGAGCTCCACGAGCTCCACCTCCTCGGGCCGGTGCGCGAGCACCTCGCGGACGAGCCCCTCCATTCCCCCTCCGAGGAGCAGGATCCTGGCCGGGTGATCGGTCTCCAGGGCCGCGATCTGGGCGAACTCCTCGGCCTGCGTGCCCTGGTTCTCGAAGGCCAGTGCCCCGTTCTGGAAGACGATGAGCTGGCCGTGGGACTCCTCGGCGGCCACGCGGCCGTAGGGCGTGTCCCTCACCGCCACGAGGTACGGATGGTCCAGGCCGGTGAGGAACGCGTCCAGCCGAGGCGAGAGGAGGAGCGCGGTCAGGAGCAGGAGGCCGGCCGCCGCCGGAACTAACCGCAGCCGCGGCCTGTGTTTCGAGGAGAGCCATCCCATCAGCACGGCCGCGAGCCCGCCCAGCAGGCCCGCCGCGAGGTTCTGGAGCCCCAGGGCCAGCCCGAGGGAGGCGGCCGCGCCGCCCGCCACGGCCCCCGCGCTCTCGACCGCGTAGGCGGAGGCCAGCGTTCGCTGCCCAGCGACGTAGACGCGGGCGCAGCGCCCGAAGAGGAGGCCGCCCAGGAGCCCGAAGGGAACCAGCAG
>JBAWEQ010000252.1:0-5915 GCA_049591295.1 Acidobacteriota bacterium | reverse complement strand
ACCGTGCGCACCGGCGAGGGCAGCCGGAGGATGAAGCGGTCCCCCGGCCAGGCGGCGACCTCCTCGGCCATCCTGAGCTGGGCCAGCCCCTCCTCACCCGGCGCCAGCTCCTTGCGCGCCTGAAGGTGGAGGTGCGCCTCCAGCTCCTGCGTGTGGACGTGGAGCGTGCAGAGCACTCCCGACCGCAGGGGGATCCTCGCCGACGGGAGCACGCGAACCCGGACCGTGAGCAGCCGCGCGGGGCGGACCGAGCCTGGCGAGGCGGCCAGGCAGCCCCGCCGCAGATCCTCGTGCTTGAGGTCGGGCAGGTTCACGGCGACGCGCTGGCCGGCCGCCGCTCGCTCCACGGAGCGCCCGAAGATCTGGAGGCCCCTGACCCGGCTCGCCCCCCCCCGCGGGTAGAGCTGGACCTGCTCCCCCACGGCCACTGCCCCGTCCACGCACGTTCCCGTCACGACGGTCCCGAAGCCCTTCACCGGGAAGACCCGGTCCACCGGGAGGCGGAAGGGGCGGTCCTCGGGCGGCGCGGGACACGATTGGGCTTGCCTGAAGAGCTCCTCGGCCAGCGCCCGCACACCCTCGCCCGTGGCGGCGCTCACGGGAACCACGGGCAGGTGGCCCAGGCCGTGCGCGGCCAGGAACTCCTCCAGTTCGAGCTGGGCGATCCCGCGCGTCTCGGCGTCCACCAGGTCGATCTTGTTCAGCGCCACCACGCCGCGGCTCACCCCCAGGAGTTCCAGGATCTCGGCGTGCTCGACGGTCTGCGGCATAACCGATTCGTCCGCCGCCACGACCAGGAGGCAGAGGTCGATGCCGGTGGCGCCGGCCAGCATGTTCTTGATGAAGCGCTCGTGCCCCGGCAGGTCCACGAAGTGGAGCGTGCCCTGTTCCGTGGCCAGGGTGGCGAAGCCGATGTCCATGGTGATGCCGCGGCGCTTCTCCTCCTCCCAGCGGTCCGCGTCCGTGCCGGTCAGCGCTTTGACCAGGAGGGTCTTGCCGTGGTCGATGTGCCCCGCCGTGCCGACAACGACATCACGCATTTTGCTTGCTCTCCGGCGTCAAGTGGACAACGGTGGATGGATTGTGGGGCGGGCGCCCCCGCCCGCCGCGGCAGCGAACAGGCGGACTCGCGGCCGAGGGCGGCCGCGCCACCGCACCCTCCACAGGTAGCCGCCTCTCCTCATCCCTTCCCAGGCCTCCCCCGCCGCTCCTTCCGAACAGGGAATTCTCTCGCTCACCCCTCATCTCGGCCCGTTCCAAAACACCGTGAGCCCCGTGTCGCCGTACCTGTAGGAGCGGCCTCGCTCCAGGCCCGCGGGCGTTTCAGGCGGGGCCTTGAGGGCGTGCTCCACCACGAGAACGCCTCCGGGCGAGAGGAGCCGAGATTCCCCCAGGCCCGCCAGGAGATCCGGCCAGCGGGGGTCGGCGTAGGGCGGGTCGGCGAAGATGACCCCGGCGCGGAACCCTTCGGCGCCCAGGAGCCCGAGGGCCCTGGCGGCGGGCAGGGGCAGGACCCTCGCCATCTCGGCGACGCCCAGCGAGTCCATGTTCCGCCGCAGCGCGGCGACGGCCTGCGCGCGCTCCTCCACGAAGACCACCGGGCGGGCGCCCCGGCTCCAGGCCTCGAACCCCACCGCGCCGGTTCCCGCGAAGAGGTCCAGGAAGACCGCTCCGGCTATCTCCTGCTGAAGGATATCGAAGAGCGCCTCGCGGACCCGCTCCAGCGTGGGCCGCGTCGCGTCCCCCTTGGGCGCCGCCAGTTTCCGCCCCCTCAGCGTGCCCCCTACGATCCGCACGTTTGACACCTCCGGCCAGGCCACGTATTATAGCGGAACCGAGAGCATAGCTACGAAGCCTTGCACGGGCGAACGGAAGGAGGGTTCCATGGGCAGCGTCAATAAGGTGATTCTGGTCGGCAACCTGGGCCGCGACCCCGAACTCAGGTACACCCCCAACGGGGCCCCGGTGGCCACCTTCACCCTGGCCACAAACGAGACCTGGAAGGACAAGGACGGCCAGAAGCAGGAGCACACCGAATGGCACCGCATCGTCGTGTGGGGCAAGCTGGCCGAGATCTGCGGGGAGTACCTGCACAAGGGCCGGCAGGTCTACATTGAGGGGGCCATCCGGTCCCGCACCTACAAGGACCGGGATGGCGTGGAAAAAACCGTCACCGAGGTCCGCGCCGACAATCTGGTCATGCTCGGCAAGGGCGAGGGCGGCGGCGAAGGCAGGGGCGAAGGCAAGGGCGAAGGCAGCCGCGGCGCCTCGGACAAGGCCCCCGAATACAACGACGACGACATTCCCTTCTAGCCTTCTTTCGCTCGTCCGGTTCGGCCGTCGACCGCGAGTCCGGCCCGGACACAACGCGTCGGGAGCTTCCCGGCGGTCGGGACTAGCGCCATGTTTCACATCGTGACCATCGACGCCGGCGGCGACGCCAACCGCTCCTACCTGATCTATCCCGAGCACGCTTCGGAGGCTTGGTGCGTGGACCCCTCCTACGCCGGCGAGGCCATCCTCGATGCCTGTTCGCGCGAGGGAAGGAGGCTCACCGAGGTCCTCCTGACCCACACCCACGGCGATCACGTGGCCTCGCTCGACCGCCTGCGGGCCGGGCGGAACCTCCGGGTCCGGGTCCACCCGCTGGAGGCGGCGCGCATCGGGGGGGCCGTCCCTCTCCCCGGCGACGGTCCGGTTCCTGGCCTCGACGGCGTGGAGGCCATCCACACGCCGGGCCACACGCCCGGAGGGGTCTGCTACCGGGTGGGCGGCGCCCTCTTTACGGGAGACGTCCTCTTCGTGGATTGGATCGGGCGGACCGACCTCCCCGGAGGCGATCCGGCCGCCATGTTCCGGAGCCTGGCGCGGCTCAGGACCCTGCCGCCCGAGCTCGCCATCCACCCCGGCCACCACTACGGGAGCGTGGAGAGCCGGAGCCTGGGAGAGGAGCTGGCGGCCAACAAGTTCCTGGCCTGCACCGACTATCCGACCTTCCTCCGGCTCCTTCCCGAGCTGACCGCATGAGCCAGGTCTTCGCCCAGGCGCTGAGCCCCGGCCAGGGCCTTTGGCCGGTCTACCTCTCGCTCCTCCTCTTCGCCTGCCTGAAGTACCTGGTGCCCATCGTTCCGGGCGACCTGGCGCTGGTCGCGGGCCTCTTCTGGATCGGAGCCAAGGACGGATCGTGGCTGGCCGGGATCATCCTCATCACGCTCGGCGGAACCCTCGGCTCGATGGGCGCCTTCGCCTGGGGAAGGGCCTTCGGGAGCGTGCTCCTGAAGCGGCCCCGCCTGCGGGCCCTGGTGGTCCGCGTGGAGAGGATGCTGGGGCGATGGGGCGCCTGGCCCCTGCTCCTGAACCGCTTCCTGCCCTACGTGCGGGTCCTCCTCTACCCCGCCGCGGGGATGCTCCGCATGCGCGCGGGGAGGGTGGCGGCGGCCTCGGCGGCGGGCAACCTCCTCTTCGGGATCTTCCTGACCGCCATCGCTTACACCGCCGGCCAGCGCGTGGAGCGGCTCACCTCCCTGTACCACCTCTACCAGTTCTGGCTCGGTCTCGCCCTCGTGGCCTGGCTGGCCATTTTCGCCGCCTACCTCTTCTGGAAGAACCGGCGCGAGAACGGATTCCAGGAATAGGCGGTTCTCCCGCACGCGAGGCCGCGGCGGGGGACGGGGCGGTCCTGAGCATGCCCGTCCAAAACGGACCGCCTTGCCGGCTCCGAACCACGGCCGGGCCTTGGCCGCGGCTTCCTCCGCTTCACTCCGAAAGGCAGACCGCACGAGTGCGAGCTGAAATTGTCTTGGACAGCCATGGGTCCCGCGATTCAATTCGGGAGTGAGCCGGCCCGCTGGGGCGGATCAGCGCTCGCCCTTGCGGAGGGGCTTGAGGGAGAAGGAGGAGGGGTTGACCAGGGCCATGGCCTCCAGGTGGACGCCTTCGGGAAGCCGCAGGTACTCGTCGTTCTCCTTGATGTACCGGATCACCTCCTGGGCCGCGGTGACCATCACGTTTCGGGGAGGAGGGAGCGCATCCACGGCTTCGAGGATCCTCTGCGCGATGATCCACGGGGCCTGCACCCGGCCCCGGCCTTCGCAGCAGGGGCATACCGAGGTCATGACCCGCTCCAGGTTCCGGTGGCTCCGCTTGCGCGTCATCTCCACGAGCCCGAACTCGGAAATGGCCAGAATCCGCGACTTGGCCCGGTCGCGCTTGAGCGCCTCGTTCAGCTTGGCCACGAGCGCCTCCCGGTGGGACTTCTTGGTCATGTCGATGAAGTCGATCACGATGATCCCGCCCAGGCTCCGCAGCCGGATCTGCCGGACGATCTCCTCCGCCGCCTCCATGTTGATGGCGAAGGCCGTGTCTTCGAGCGAGCGCTTCCCCGTGAAGCGGCCGGAGTTGACGTCAATGGCCACCAGCGCCTCCGTGGACTGAAGCACGATGCAGCCGCCGGAGGGCAGCCAGACGCGGGGCCTGAGCGCCTTCTCGATCTCCTCCTGGACGTGGTAGTGCTCGAAGAGGGAGACGCGGCGGTCATCCCACGTCCTCACCCGCCCCGGGTTGTCCCCGAGGCTGGAGAGCAGCTCCCGGCAGCGCGAGGCCACGTCGGGGTCATCGGTCAGGACCGTCCCATCTCCCTTGAGGAGGATTTCCCGGACGGAGCGGCCCACCAGGTCGGCCTCCTGATGAACGAGGAAGGGAGCCTCGCAGTGCGCGCTCTTCAGCCAGACGAGCGACCACAGGTCGGTCAGGGCCTGCATCTCCGCGCCCAGGTCCGCCTCGTCGGCGCCCTCGGCCGCCGTCCGGACGATGAAGCCGCCCGGGAATCCGCCTTTGTAGCGGCGCACGGTCTCCTTGAGGCGCCGGCGCTCGTCCCCCGAGATGCGCCGTGAGACCCCCACGTGGTCGAGGAAGGGCATGTAGACCATGTAGTGGCCGGGCAGCGAGAGCTGCGTGGAAAGCCGGGCCCCCTTGGGCCCCATGGGCTCCTTCGTGACCTGAACGAGGATCCGCTCACCCTCGCGGAGGTTCTTGACCGTCGGGTTCCGGAACTTGGAAGGGTCGGAGAGCTCCTCGTCGAACAGCTTGAGGGGGCCCATGTCGCCTTCGAAGAGAAAGCCGTCCCGGTCCAGGCCGATGGAGACGAAGGCGCTCTCCATCCCCGGGAGAATCCGGCTCACCTTTCCGACGTAGAGGTTGCCCACCAGTCCGTCCAGATGGCTCGGCTCTTGCTGGAACTCCGTGAGGCGTCCGTCCTCGATCACCGCGATGCGCGTCTGCCAGCGGTCCCTGGTGACCAGCAACTCCTGCTTCATGGGTGCATGGGCCCTCGGTCCCTGCCGGGCTGATATTCCGGCAGAAGCGTATTGTACCGCTTCTGGGCTGTCTGCCACAAATGAAGAGGGGACAATCTAAAGTAGGTGCGCAAATCGGAGAGGAGAAATACCTTCCGGTCATATCTGTCCAAAACAGACCGCCTTGCCGGCTCCGAACCACGGCTGGGTCTGGGCCACGCCTTTGGCGCGGCGCTGGGGGCCTGGTCCGGGCGCGTCCACGCGAGCGTGGCCGCGCTCCGTCCGCAGACCCTCAGCCGCCCTTCGGGCGCCAGCCCCAGCCTTGCCTGGTGGTTGCGGTCCCCCCACCCTCCACAGGTGCGCCGGCGGCGACGGACCTCCTGCCGCGTCAGGTTTCGGCGTCCACATCCTCAGCGTACATTCAGTACGCTTGCGGTGTGGCCGCCTCACCTTCCTTGCATGAGGCCCATCGGCGCCGGAACGCGCCTTCCTCCGCTTCGCTCCGGAAGGCAAGCCGAACAAGGGTGAGCTGAAACTGTATTGGATGGCCACGATATATGAATGCTTGAGGGCCCCCGTCGTGCTATATTGGGCGGAATCGGACGGAGGCCGGCGAGAGGG
>JBAWEQ010000251.1:0-28312 GCA_049591295.1 Acidobacteriota bacterium | reverse complement strand
CAGCCTCATCCAGGCCGCCAAGGCCAAGGCCAGGGGATACCGCTCCCCCCAGTACCTTCTCACCATCGCTTACCTCATCGCAGGACAGCTGACATTCAACCTACCCACATGAAACAGCGAGGAGGCTCCTTTCGCAGCCCAACGTTTAAGAACTGCTTAGTGAAGGGCTGACCGAAGGCCTGTGCAAGCAATTCCAACACCGCGGGCTCAACGGTTGTTTTGATGAAGTGGGTATTAGCCACGATCTTTCCTTATGGGGGAGCCTTGAGTCTCAGGGAGCGGGGAAGGTTTCTTTACTTGCGCCCCACCTCGGGTCGTCCAATGCCGCGTCTAGCTCTTTGCCCATAAGGCGAGCGGCACGTTGGTTCTGCCGAAGGCCCGCTTCAAAGTCCTCTAGCTCTCGGCAAAGCTCCGTTGTCCATTCGGGGTAGCCACCCAACCGATCGAGACAGCGCTTCAGTCTGAAGGCGGCTCCCGCGTCGCGTTGGACCTGCTGATAGAGCACGCCATTTAGGTCGGTGGTCCCTTGCCCAAGACAGACTAAGTAACGCCCAAGCTCTTTGGCGAGGCGCAGCCTCGCGGCGAGCGATTGTTGCTCAAGTGCGGAATTTTCGCGCTTTGCAGCAAGGGCCTGCATGGCGTCCACCTGGAGGGCCGCCTCGGCCTCGGCCGTGCGCAAGGCCTCCGTCCAACGCCCGGGGGCTGGGTACGTTCCATCCCAGGCTGCCACGCGTGCTCTAAGCTCGCTAACGGAGTTTATCGGCTCTATGGCCTCTTGTCCCACCCATACTGCCACAGAGCGCCTGAAGCCCTCGCGTCTATAGGCGGCGACTAAGAAGGGTAGCCGCTCTCCGCTTCGGGGTAGGGCATCAGCCACCGCCTTCATCTCCGAGGCCGTTGGAGACACGGGCAGTATGCCCGCGTTCCTCTCCAAGGCTTGACGTCCCATCGCGAAGGTCGCACGCCTCGCACCCGCGACGCTGAGGGTCAGGGTGCCGGACGCAGGATGAGCAATCCCTTTGGGTCCATGGGTCCCTTTGAGTGCATTCAAAGCCGTTTCCAAGTCCGACAAAGTCAGAATGGGTGACGTGTTCGTCTCCCCGTCGGGGCGGCTTTCGACATAGGCTTCCTGTGCGAGAATATCTCGGTCCTGTTCCGCTGCGTCGGATTCCAATTGCCTTAGATCCAGGGGCTCTTGCCCAGTGAGCATTTTTCGTGCTCTAGCCAGAACGGGCTGCATGGCGCCCACGAAATGCTCGAAGAGCCCACAGCGCTGACGCAAGATCGTGTATACCTTGTCGTCCACACTGTCCTTCAAGAAGAGATTGACCACGTAGACTTCGGTGTAGCGCTGGCCGATTCGGTCAATGCGGCCGATGCGCTGCTCCACCTTGCCAGGGTTCCAGGGCAAGTCATAGTTGATGAGCGCCCCAGCGGCCTGAAGGTTTAACCCTTCGCTCGCCGCGTCAGTGCAGAGCAGCGCCTTGATCTTCCCCTCGCGCAAGGCCTTCGTGATCCCATCCTTGGTAGCCTCGACCCATGTTTGGCCGTTCCATCGCTTGCCGCCATCGCCGCTGTAGCACCCGAGTCCAGTGGAAAAATGGTCCACCAAGCGGTCTCTGAGGTACTCCATGGTGTCGGTGTACTCGGTGAAGATTAGGACGGGGCGTCCGTCATCGGTAAGGCTGCGGACGAGATCGAAAAATCGGTCCCGCTTTGTGTCCAACCCCCCAAGCCCTCGCAGTGCATCCAATACCGGGTCAAGCTGACTCAGCTCCTTCTTGGCTTCCTGAGTCGTCTGGGGGAAGGCGGAGGAGACATGGACATCCTCATCGGGAAGGTCGTCGGCGTCCAGCGCCTCGGGCTGGTCCATGGCCTCAATCCAGTTATCATGGGCTCGCTGTTCGATCACCCGAAGGAGTCCTTGCCGTCGGCGTTCAAGGCTGCGCTCCAGTGCCAGCGGAGAGCTGCTTGCCCTGCGCCGGTAGAGGGTCATGACGAACCCCTTGCCGCGTTTTTCCGCCTCTAGCTCCTCGAAGCGCCGGTCAATGTAAAGTGTTACGGCATCGTGCACACGTCGCTCGGCCACGTTGTCGAAGTCGTACAGCCGGTCGTCTACGATGCGTCTTGGAGGAGGCAAGGTGAGACGGCCCTGTCTGTAGTATTCGCTGAGGGTCTGGCGGGTGTTCCGGTGCATCCTCCGGGCAAGCGGCGAACCCTGCCGCATCCACGCTTTCAGGTCGTCCCGTCGTCCCGCCGGTGCAAAGGCCAGGCTTCGCGCCAATTCGTCCGCATTTCTGGTCGCTCGTTCAAGGACGGGCGAGTCGGGGAATGACGCGTCCGCCGAGATGACGGTGGCAGCACGGCGGGCAGTCCTCAGGTCAGGATTCTGCTGGGGCAGACACGCTAGAGCCTCATAGAAATCCCTCACAGCAGAAAACTCGGAGAGCCAGTTCCCGCCTTCTCCAAGAACGCTCAACAGGTCCCAGGGCTCCCAGGGGTGTGTTTGCATGGGCGTGGCGCTCAGAAAGAGGAATCCTCGTGCCTTGCGCTTGAGCTGGAGCTGGCGAACCAGATCCAGCAAAAGTGTCCCATTGTTGAAGGCGCCCTCTTCCTGCTTGGCCCTGCGCGCGGCGTGGGCTTCATCCAGAATGACTAAGTCCCATGGTTCCGCTGCCAGCAATTCTGGCAGGTTGGTATCGCCCCGCGCGAGCTCTCGACTTATAAGCAGGGTGTCCTGCTGGAGCGCCTCGCGGAGGTCCGCCGGATGTTCTATCCTCTCATCGGGCCAGACCAAGGTCGTTGGGCTTTCCATCCGGGGGAAGAGGAGCCCACCTTTCTCCCGAAGCTCAGCCTGCCACTGCTTCAGCAATCCGGCGGGCAGAAGGAGTAAGACCCTCCGAACACCACGGCCTGCCATGAGACGGCGGAGGACCAGGATGGCCTCGATGGTCTTGCCCATGCCAACCTCGTCGCAGAGCAGCCGCCCTTGAGGCCATGCGGCGGATGCTTCTTCAACGACTCTGAGCTGGTGCGGCCAGAGGTCCACGAAGGCCGTCCCGTCACAGGCACTTCCCCCATTGGCGAGGTAAGGCGCTTCGGTTATAAAGCGCCACAGCATGGCCATTTTCTGGCGTTCAAGCGCACCCGAGGGCTCACGATCGGGTGATTCCTTGGGAGCGAACTTGATAAGCTGGAGCCGGAGCGCTTCAGGTAACGAAACCGTCATAACGTCTGCGTGTCGGTCTTCCCAAAGAACCTCAAACTCCGCCTTGTAATGTTCGTAGCGTTCGGCGTCGGACCATGAGCCCGAAAGCTCCAACTGTTCGTAGTTGGCCAGGAGCCCTTGGGCCGATTCGTTGCCGCTGCCCGCGAAGACCAATGCGTCGCCATGCGCATCCGTCACGATCCCGAACTTGGCGTGGGCGATCCCCACACTGCGCCGCATGATGCCCACCCGCACTTCCAGGAGGCCGCGCTGTACGAGCCAGCCCAGCATAGCCAGGCGTTCCTTTTCGAGGGCCTCGGTGGGCGTCTTGAAGCGTTTCTTCAGGCGAGTTTCCAAGGCGGACAGGTCGCCGGTTTCGGTTAGGCTCTTCACGTCCTCTTCGGCCAGCTCTTCGTTTACGAGAAGGCGCACTGCTGGTTTGGGAGCAAGGTCGCCGAGGGCTTCTAGGCGGGTGATGAGTCCGCCGAAGCCTCTAGCCGCGGCCGAAAGGACAGAGCTGGAGAAATAAGCGCAGAAACGGTCGTACCGTTGTCCTGCGGCCAACGCGGGTACATAGAGTTTCTCGAGGAGCGTCTGGTCCGGTCCGTGCAAGAAGCGCGGCCAGGTGTGGTCTTTCATCGAACCGGGCTCACCCGAAGCCGGGCCGAGATCGTTGCTCACTCCTCCCCCTCCTCGCTTCCCTCACTGTCGCCCGCCTCATCATCTTCAAGATCCGAGTCCTCTTGCTCCGCAACCCTGGCAAAGAGGCCTAGCGAGGCCGGAGGTTTCTCCGTCCAATCGGGAGGAGCAACGCCGAACAATGGCTCCATGAGGGCATGCCAGGCTCGGAATTCTGGGAACCTTGCCGCAGCGGAGGTCTTGCCCTTTTCGTGGTGCAGGGCTTCTGGGGCTGCTTGCACGAGGGCCTGCATGAGCCTCGCCACGGGCGACCCCGCCGCCCAACCCTGCTGACGCGCGAGGGCCTTTGCGGAACCGATGCCGCCTGTGCCGCTGCCGGCCTCCAGGTAGCGCAACGCCAGGGCGTGGCAGGCGTCCAGCGCCGTACGGAACCGCCCGTCGTTGGGATGCACTTTGAGTGCTAGCTTCTTTGATCCGCGCTTGGGCTTGGTCACCTGGCCGAAGAGGGTCTCGCTCACCTCGTCGGCTTCCAGCGGCTGGTCCCTTCGGCGATCCTTGGCAGGAAGGATCTGCACCTTGTCTCCCGACTTTATGACGAGCCCCGCCGCTTCTAGTGTGGCCACGTCCATGCCCACGGCCTTGCCCAAGAGGTGCGCCTCGTTAAAGCGGAACTCTCCGGCGCGCAGAACATCCCAGCACAAGAGGTAAAACTTGCCCTCAGCCTCTACTCCCTCCAGGCCGCGTTGAGCGAGCTGTTGGACGCGCCAGGCGCTGACGGCGCTGGATGCCTCGTCAATGGCCTGGCCCACACCCACTGGCTGGCCCGTGTCGGTATTGACCGAATCGAACTGGCTGTAGACCTCCATGGCGGGGCCGAAGGCGCCGACAAGTTGGTCTACGGGATTCAGCCCCTCGCTCTGCAGGCGCTGGGCCGTGGCGCGGGCCTTCTCGCGGATCTCTTCTTTCATCGCCTCCGTGAAATAGCCAAGCCCTTTACCCTTGTCCCTTTTACGGGCCACGAGGATCACTGTGCTCTGGGCGGCGTTTTTCTTGGCCTGGTGAAGGGAGTGCTCGCTCTCAGTTTTCACGGGCCAAGTAGCGGTAATCGTGAATCCCGCCTCAATGAGGGACTGGAAGAGGGCCTCCCAAGCCTCTTGCTTCTTGTGAGTAAACATGACCGTGAGGACGCCGTCGTCGCAGAGAATCCGCCTGCATTCCGCGAAGACCTCTCCCATGAGTTTCTGGTAGAAGCTGTTAGCGCGGACCTTGGCGTCCTTGGCCTTCCCGTCGCGCATGCCTGCCTTGGAGGGCCTCGCACCATTTTCGCGGTGGCGAGTGATGTTCACCACCGCCTCCTGGTCGTTCTCGCACAAGTATGTGGCGAACCATTCGGGGCGCCGGTGCCCCTGCGTCCGCTTCAGCCACACGTAGAAGAAGTCTGCCAGCTCGGAATACTGGACATTGTCCGCGTACGGAGGGTCCACGATGACAGCGGTGATGCTCTCATCCGCGATCTGGGGTAAGGCCGTGGCGGAGCCGAGAAAAATATCAACGGGCTGAGCGTTCTCGTGGTGAGGGAGATTGGCGACTCCCTCGTAGGCTTCTAAGACATTATCGATTGCCCAGTCCAGGCCACTCCCGCTGTTGCATGGTGCCATCTCTGCAAATGCCGGTTTGAAACCATAACTGTGCTTATCAAATACACTACGTATTCCCTGCGTGGTGGCGTCCCAGGATGCGAGCTGTGCATTATGATTGGCGAACTTATCCACAACCAACGCGAGCAAGTGAATCACGGCCTCGCCCGTCTCCTTCCCCTCGACCTTCAGGATCTCTGGCCGCAAGGACTTCAACTCCTCCACGAGGACGCCGAAACAGAGGAGTTGGCGGGGCGAGAAACGCGAGGCGCTGGTTTCCATTCCGTAGATGAAAGCGCGATCGTCCTGGCCTTTGACGACCTTCTCCGTCGGGATGACATTCGCCTTCTCCCAACCGGGACGAAGGCGGGAGAGTTCCCTCTCCGCATCCTCCAGCGCCTTGAGGTCCGCGGGCCCCGGGGGCTGAAAGGTAAAACCCTGGGGCGTCTTGACCGCCACAGCGTAGAGGGCATTTCCCATCTGGCCTTGCTGGGCTTTTGTCTTGATGTAGTCGGAGGGAATCTGTTGGCCCGAGAATAGAGAAATACCCTTCCCGTCTTTGTACGTAGCCTTTGGAACCTCCCGCAACTGACCTGCCCGGCCGCCAATTTCTCGAACGCGGATGGACCATGTACCCTTAACCTTGTCCGCCACAGGCTCGGCCACCAAGCTCGTTCCGTTCTTGGGCTTGAAAAGATGCCAGTCCGGAACTAAAGGCGTCTCGTGTTGGGTGTCGGGGCAGGGCACCGTCCGGGCGAAAATGTAGGCGTGGACCTTGGCGAACCGATAGACCGGGTAGAACCGCGCCAGCTTCTCCTCCGCCCGCTCGCTCCAGACCTTCGCCCACTTTCGGGTCTTGGTGGCCAGCTTGTCCCCATGGCGGAGGGGGTAGTCCACCGTGGCCTCCAAAACCGTGCAGGCCACGGGGTTGTATTCGTTGGCTAGGGTCGTGAAGCCAAGCCGCGCCGACTCCAGCGGAATGGAACCCCCGCCCGCCATGGGATCCATTACGACGATGTCCCGCTTCCAGAGACGCTGGGCTGCCTCGTGAACCTTCTCTAAGTCTTGGGGCCGGATGCGGGCCTTGAAGGCGCGGTCGCAGCCGAAGCCTCCCTCCACCCGGTAGCCAGTGTCCATGAGACTCCGAATCTCTACCAGCTCCTTGCCGGAGTGGCCGAACCCCAGCAGCCGCTCGAAGGTGTCCCTCGGGAAGTCGGCAGGAAGCAGCGACCCCAACACCGCCGCCCGTGCAGCCGTAAGGGGCCGTCTCGCCCACCAGACGTGGAGGTATGTCGTCGGGGCAAGGGCGCTGGCGCTTCCGCGCTCCCGCATGCACTCCACGCCAATGGCCGCTGCGGGGAGCCAGTCTTCGATGAGCAACCGAGGGCGCGTCACGGCGGCCCTCCCGGGGCGGGTGGGTCATACTTGGCTGGACGAGTCGCAATCACTTGTCCGGCTGCGTTTTGGACAACAGGGGGGAAAAGGCAACCCTTGAGGTGGCTCTCCTTGATGCGTATGGCTTGGTCGCAGGCTTGACGCATTTCCAAGACCGATCCGAAACGGTGTTGGGGAATGAGAGCCTCCACCCTCTTGGCGGGAAAGTTCTGCTTGACCATCCGGATGACGGGCACAAGGTCTGTGTCGGCGCTCATCACGAAGGCCTTGTCGAATGCGTCCGTGTGGGCCAATTGAAGGAGCCGGATGGCTAGATTCACATCGCTCTGTTTCTCTTCGTGGGTGATCCACGGTGCTCCGCAACGCCTGCACTTGCTGTCGCGCTGTTTGAACTTCCCAAGCACCACGTGCACCCCAGTCGAGGTGAGGGCTGCCACATACGCCCGGTGCCGCTGATAGGCGTCGGGACGCCATGTGGCAAAAGCAGAGAAGTAAAAGACGTCCGTTAGCACTTCGGAACTCGGCTTGAGGAAGAGGCCCACGAGCGCCTTCAGGTCGAGCCATTTGAGGTGCTGCTTCTGGTTCAGGTAGGCGCCAGACGGGGCCTTATCCAGGTCGTCGGTGGCGTGGTAGATGTTGAAGCCGTCCACGAAGCAGATGACCCGGTTCATGGCCTATCCCCCAGGCCTTTAAAAAAGAAAACCGGCGGCTCCGGCCGCCGGGGCCGTGGGGGGTTACCCCACGGGCGGAAGTTACCGACGCCTCGGGGCGCCGGGACCGCGGAGACATGCTCCACGGGAGGAAAGGCATCCAGCAGCTCCGGCCACTGGGACTGCAAGGTCTTACCTTGCAGGAAGTTACGTTTTCCAGGGCACCCTGAACGGGTTGTCTCCCTGAAATAGTTATAGGGTCTCTCTTGGAGCCTGTCAAGGGGGGTCATCGCACCGCCTCCAGGAGAATCCGAAGAGCACGGACCACTCGCTTGCCCTGGGGGCGCTCCATGAGTCCAAACCACCAAGCCGCTTCGGTAGGATCGGCGATGCGCAAGTTTTCGGCGGCGCGGTGGAGCCGGTCGGCGTTGCGAAGGCCGCTTGCAATTTTGGCGTAGCAGGCGACACGTGCTCCCCAATCCTCATCCAGAGGGTGGAACGGGCCCGTAGTGAGCTTGGAGTGAGAGCCCGCGATGGCTCTGACCGCCGCCCGCAGGAGGGCGCTGCCCGCTGAGAAGGCCAGGGGAGAGAGTGCTCCTACCCGGTCAAGGCGCTCGTCACCTTTGTCGGTCAGACGCCTCCGGTAGAGGACCGCCGCGTCACCAGCCCTGCGGCGAACCACCCTCAGAGCAAAAGAGGCGCGGCGGATGTTCATTTGGAACTCCCTGAGGGCTTATCGAACGTGGCCCGCGGGCGGACCCCCTCGGGGGATTGCTCGGACAGTTCCTTGAGGGCGGACTCCATTCCGGCCCTTCCCTGGGCCCCAAAATAGAGGGAAAGCACGGTTTCATATTGACCCCCATCGCCCACGGCGTTGAAGAGGGTCTGGGCGATCGCCAGCGGTTTGGTGGGATGGTTCGGCTTGAGGTCGCTGACAGAAAAACTGAGTGAACCACCTTCCTTGAGGGTGCCGCTGACGGTAACGGAAAGGCTGAGTCGCTCGGCGCCTAGGGGTTGCACGAGGGGCAGGAGGGTACTCGCATCTTGCGGGTTGGTCACGGTTAGGTTCAGGTCCAGCAAAGGTCTCGCACCCGCCAGATCAACGGCCTTCTCCCAAGTCTGCGCCGTGGCGCGCGACGGTGCCGGGGGCGGAGGCGGAAGCCCGGGGCCCCCGCCAGGTGAGTCTCCAACTCCAGGCGTTTCAGGGTCAACCTGGGTCCATTGGGTAGCTGTCCCTGTACCGCTGACGGCTATTCTCACCGTGTCGTCCAGGGCCAGCGAGGTGCCCAGGGTATTCGTAGTCCGGCGACGACGTCCCTCCGGCCCCTCAATCGCACCCTTGCTGTCGAAGACCCGTTCATCGGCCATCTTGAGAATGACCTTCCCGGAGGCCACCGCCTTGAGGAGGGTCTGGCGGGCGATATCGCCGTTCGTGATGAGGCGTAAGTTGGGTGCCGCGAGGAAGCGCTCGTGGATGGCCTTGGCAGTGTATGCCTCGGGATCGTTGGGGATTGAAATGGCCCCGGGTAGGATGTCCCTCAAGAAGAGGTCCACGTCCAGTGCCTCGCCCGGCTGGTAGACGAGGTTCTTTACGTCGAGGAAGCGGCGCAGGCAGGCTTGCCCCTGCGGCTTCTGAAGCAACTGCTCCTCCGGAACCTGGAACTGTTCATCCAAGGAGTAGACGGTCCCACCGGGAAGCACGATGCGATCGAACGCCCGGCAAGTCTGGATGTGGAACTGCTTCAGCATGTCTGGTTTCACTCGAGAAAGCTGGTCGCGCACGAGACGCCCCGAGTCGCCCTGGCGGTTGTCCCGTTCAATGGCTTCGGCCGCGAGAAGGCGCTGTGCACGCTCGACCGCCGCGTCAAAAGCAGCCACCGATGACGTTACTGCCAGGATCGCGTTCTGGTATCGCCGAGGGATTGGCGCGCTGGGGTTGGAATCGTCGCTATAGGCACACACGGACTTGGCGAGTTTTTCTGAATCACAGAGGGCAAGCTGAAGATCACCAGATTCGGGGACTTGGCTTGCGCTAGCAGGCCACGAGCGGAGCTTGAAGGCCATCCCTCCGAAATAGGATTGGGCTTCGGTGAAGACTCGGCTCTTAGCGTCCTCCCGGTCGATCTGGGTCATCCGTTCTTCGATCTGCTTGATGATGTTGGGCTCGTACCGGAACTGCCAGCCTCGGCCGCCTGCCATGGGGTAAGTGTGCCAGCAGACACCAATTAGGTGGTCCAGGGCCTCAGAGGGCTCAGGCCCTGCTTCCTCGGGCCGCAGGACAGCCAATGTGATCTCGGCCGGATCGAGGCCGCTGTTAGGATCGAGTGGGAGGCTTTCAAGGAGAAGCGCCGACGCTACGCGGGTGTGAATGCCCCTGCGCTTTCCGTGGTCCAACTCGCAGGCGTGTTTCTCTAAGTCGGCGTTGACGGCGGCCTTGAAGTTATCCCGGTTGAGGCGCTGAAGCAGGTCTGCCTGGATACGGTCGCTCGACCAATCCACATCACCCGCTGTGATGATTTCTAGGTCCTCGGCATGTTCCCAGACGCCGCGAAGGATGCGAGCGAACAGCCGGAGTGTGCCTCGGCTCTTATTGAAAGACTGTATCCCCTGGAGGTGCCCTTGGGCCGTTGCCATCAATCGCGGGTGGAATGGGTAGCACTCCACTACCTTCTTGGCATAATCGGCGCCGATGCTGGAAGGCGGGACCAGCCCTGGAGAGTCATGTCCGACGCGCTCATAGAGACTATGGAAGTTCGCCGAAGCCGATTGAGCCGCCACGGCGTCAACTCTCTCGAACAGGCGCCGCGTGATGACCTGTGCGGTTTCATCCCCAATCGGGTCGAAATCGGTCATTTTTCTGCCCAGTAAGTCATCCAGCTTCACGGCGGCGGCCGTTAGCGCATCGCCGACCTTTGCGGCTTCCTTGGCGTAGGCGCGCTGGTCGGCGGGGTCCGTGACCACCAACACGGTTTGCGGCCTGCTCCCGGAAATGGAGGTTAGCTTGCCGATGAAGGAGAGTAGGTTGCCCTGCGCTTGACTGGAGAGTCCCGCCATATAAACCACCAGCTCGTCCAGGAGAATGAGCACGGGACCGTCAGGGAAGAGGCTCGCAAAGCGGGTCTCTTCAGGTTGCCGCTCGGGGTCATCCGCGTCTGCGATGACCTTCAAGCCCTTCTCTCCGCCCAACCGGTAGGCCAATTCACCCCAAAGGCTCTTGACGCTGATTTTGCCGTGTTGAGCAAAGACGGGATTCCCCGCCTTGCTTGCATCAATGGCGACCACAGTCACCTTGCTGGGCCGACCGGCAGCCGGGAGCAAGTCGGAGCCCATGCCGGGTTCACTGATGTGGTTGGAAAGATGCCATAGCGCCATGAGGGTGTGGGTTTTACCACCGCCGAACCCGGTGCTCAGCCGGATGGTGGCCCCGACCTCCTTCGGGTCGGCTAATCGCCCGAAGACCGCTTGAACGACCTTTACGAGTTGCTTCGCAGGGTGGGTGTTCTGAAAGAAGATCCCAGGATCGCTGTAGACCTTGGGGGCCGCCCCTTCGCCCGCGATGAGATGCCCAAAGTCGGCGGCGAAAATGGCATCATCTAGGTCCCCCTTGAGGACCTCCGGCCGTGGTGTGCAGCCCTGCAAAACTCCCATCCCCTAACCCCCATGAAATGAATGTTAACTGTACCATTTTGGGCGCTGTTGGTGAAGGGGTTAGCTCTTTCTTGGGAACGCCGGGGGGTTAGGGGGGGCGGTGAGCCCCCCGACGGCGCCGACGGGTGCCCGGCTCCCTCGATGGGAGCCGGGCCGGAGGTGTTTTCGGAGGGGGACCGACTAGGCGGCCTGAGCCTCCGGTACGGTCCAAACGTACTCGATGGCGGAGTGGACAAGGAAGTAGCAGCGCCGCCCCTTGAAACGAGAGCTGTAGAACCTAACGTGGTAATCCCTTTCCAGGACGGGAGGCTTTGGAAAGAAGGCCCGCAGCTCATGGCGCGGGACGTGGCGCGCGAAGGTTGGCCAGGTCACTTCGCGCGGCCGGTCTACCATGTCGATGATGAGGTCCGCCGTGGAATTCGCGCAAGTGGTTGCAAAGTCGTAGGTGTCGCGCATTGGTCCATCTCCTGGGCTTGCCGTTGTGAAGGGGAAAGCCCGGCCTCCGCGATGGAGGCCGGGCCGGCGCTGGAAGGGTCGCGCGGCTATCCGTTCAGCAGCCCCTCGCGGGCGAAGCTGAAGTAGCCGTTGCCGCCCACGATGAGGTGGTCCACCACGCGGACGTCCAGGTGGGCCAGGAGCGCCTTCATGTCCTCGGTGAGGCGCAGGTCGTCGGGGCTGGGGCTCACGTGGCCGCTGGGGTGGTTGTGGGCCAGGATCACGGCGGCGGCGTTCTCCTTGAGGACCTCCTTGACGACCTCGCGCGGGTGGACCGAGGAGGCGTGGATGGAGCCCCGGAACAGCTCCCGGTAGGCCAGGACGCCGTGCTTCTGGTTCAGGAAGATGACCGAGAAGACCTCGTGGGGCAGGTCCCGCAGGCGGGGCTTCAGGAAGCGGTAGGCTTCCTCGGCGCCCGAAAGGGTCTCGGCAAGGCGGACGTCCTCCTCGGTGAAGCGGCGGGCCAGCTCGGCGATGGCGCACAGCCGGGCCGCGCTGGCAGGGCTAAGGTCGTGGGCGTCCATCAGCTCCTTGGGTCCCAGGGAGGCCAGGCCCCGCAGGGAGCCCAGGCGGGAGAGCAGGGCGCCGGCGGCCTCCAGGGCGGCGGTGGGCACGTCCTTCTTGCTTCTGCCGCCCTTGGGCGTGATGAGGAGGGAGAGAAGCTCGGTGGTGGTGAGGGCCCCCGCGCCGCGGGCCTGCACGCGGCCCAGGGGGGACTCGGCGGGGTTCTCGAAGAGGGTGGTCTTGGCCTCGGCGATCTGGAACCGAATTCCGTTCATGGTGCCCTTCCTTGCTCGGCCCTTGCCCCGGCCTGGCTCTGTGGGGAGGGAGCGTTTTTTCGCTCGCCTTACGCCAGGCAGTTGGGGAGGCCGCGGGGGTGAGGGGACCCGAAGGGGCCCCGAGGGCAGTCCAGGCCGGCCGGTGAAGCCGGCCGCTTCCCCGAAGCCAAGGCGGAGGGGCTGGGTGCAGCCTGGACGGCCTCTCCCCCGGGGCCGGAGGTTATGAAGGCAAGGCGAGCGAAAAATCAGGGAGGGGTGTTTCTAGGCCGAAGGCCCGAGAGAGAAGGGGCGAAGGACGTGACAGGATCCAGCCGAAGGCCCTGGCGCGGCCCTCGCGGAAACCTCGGTTCCTGCCCGCCCCAGGGGCGGAAGCCCGAAGGGCAGAAGTCATTCAGGCGCAGGCCCGGCCTCGAACCCGGGAGGGACCCAGGGCGGAGCCCTCACGGGAGGGAACCCGGAGGGAGAGGCCGGGCCAAGCCCGCGCCGGGGCTCTTGAGTGATGAGCACCGGTGCCTTCGGAGGCCTTTAGAACAGGGCGGATGGGGCGGCGGAGTGCCGGGGAAGGGAGCAACCTTTCCCGCGCCCGATGGGCGCAACGGAAGGTCCGGGTGCCCGGGGCCACCGTGCGGCCCTGGGCCTTGCGGCAGGCTGGCGGGGTGCTTGCCCTGGGAAGGGCGAAGGGACGGAGTTGCTCGGTCTAGAGCCCTCGGTAGATATCTCGGCGGTGCCCCACCTTGATGATAAGGACGAGGAGCTCACCCCCATCCACGCGGTAAATGATGCGGTAGTCTCCCACCCGTAACCGGAATAGATTGGGATGTCCTTGAAGGGCCTTCGTGCCTCTGGGCGAAGGGTTCTCGACTAGGGCCAACAGGCGTGCCCGGATGCGGGTTTGGGCGGTCTTGGGCAGGCTCGCAAGCTCCCTGGCCGCGCTCCGCTTGAAGGCGAGGCGGAACTTTACTTCCACCCCAGCTCTCTACAGAGTTCCTTGTAGCTGATGATTTCGTCCTGCGGGTCGGCAAGCCGCCGAGTGGCCTCCTGCGCGTCAAGGTGGTCCTCAGCCTCCTCAAGGATCTTCAGGTCTTCCAAGGGAACCAATGCGGCCACCGGCTTTCCCCGGCGCTCGATGAGAAATCGCTCTCCGCGGAAGGCGGCCTTGTTGAGGGTGTCCGCCATCTCCGTTTTCAGCTTGCCGACCGTTACCTTGATCATGGGCACCTCCAAAAGCACTTAAGTACTCTTAAGAATGTTAGGTATTTTTAGGCTCTTTGTCAAGGCCCGCCCATTCTCTGGGGTAATACGGCCTAGACCCTTGCCTGCGCCCGTTTCGTTGAACCTGGGCCGTTTTAGAGCGCCGTTTTTCGGGGGAGGGATCGGGAGGGGGCAAAACCCCTCCCGGCGACACGAAAAAAGGCCCGGCCCCTCGATGGGACCGGGCCGTCGGCCGAGGGCCCGGGCGCTCTAGGCTACCTTCTCCTTCTTGGCGCGGGGTGCGACGAGCTTGACGCGGATCTCGGTCCCGTCCAAGAGGGTGATGGTGCCGCGCAGGACGGGGGCGCCGTCCTGGGTGGTGCCGGCCCAGAGGGCGCCGCGCTTGTTCCAGGTCGTGCCGTGGGTGCCGCGCTCCTTGTCCTCCCAGGGGCGCTCGATGACCTTGCCGTCCTCGCCCACGAAGAACACTTCCCACGCGGGGCGGGCCTTCGGGGTGGCGTTGGCGGTGCCGTTGGGGGTGGTGCTGCCGTTGCCGTTCTGTTGCTGGGTCATGGAATCCTCCTTCTGAAAGGGGGGGAGCTTTCTTCAGCTCGCCTTTCGCCGGTCTTTCGGGGAGGCCCGGGAGGTGAGGGGCTCCGAAGGGGCCCTGAAGGCAGTCCAGACCGGAGGGCAAGCCCTCCGCTTCCCCGAAGCCGAGGCGGAGGGGCTGGGTGCAGCCTGGACGGGCTCTCCCCCGGGCCGGAGGTTATGAGGGCAAGGCGAGCTGAAGAGTGGGGGGGTAGGCCTCTCCCGGCCGGAGGCCTTCAAGAAAAGAATGCGCGGGACGTGACAGGATCAGGGCCGAAGGTCCCTGGCGCGGACGGCGCCCGAACCTCTCCACGCCGAAGACGTCCAGAGGGTGAAGGCCAGGCCCCGGACGCGGGAGGGACCCCAGGCGGAGCCTAGACGGGAGGGAACCCGCCGGAAGGGGCCGCGGGCGAACCCCGCACTTTGCACCGGGGCTCCTGAGTGCCGAGTCCGCGGTGCCCTCGAAGGTCTCCTGTAAGAGCCGGATGGGGAGGCGGAGTGCCGGGGAAGGGGAGCCGCCCTGCCCCGCGCCGGACAGGCGCAACGGGAGGTCCGGGCGCCCGGGGCCACAGCGCGGCCCTGGGCCCGGGAAGAGTTAGACCGTAGGTCCGTCCAGCATTATGCAATCTGGCTGGGGCTTTGGGGACAAGACCTCGGTCTGCTGGATGGCTCAGCACAATCCACAATCAGCGGGGGGAAACAGGCGTTTACCGGGGCCTGGCCAGGGGGATATCCACAAGGTTTTCCGCAGAACCTGTGCAAACCGGGGCGCCGCAACGGGAGCCCAAAGCGAGGCGGCCCGCCCTCTCGGGCGGGCCTTTGGAAGGGGATGGGGAGGGATGGGGTTTGGGGGAACTCATCCTTCGATGCCGGGTTGGGAGACCAGGGCATCGAAGGACCTGAGGAAAGCATCACGCGTGCCAATCTCCACGACTTTTCCAAAGTGCTCTCTGGCAAGCATTTGGCTTTCGATGGCCCGGGATACCGGGGCCACCCTGGCAGCGCCGAGTGCTCCGGGTGTGCCGAAGTGGCGCCTTACCGGGCCGGCGGGAGCGCGCGGCCGTGTAGGCGCGGCGGGAAAAGTTTGAGCCGGACGCGCTTGCCGCCGGGGAGTTCGAGGTAACCGCTCAGGGTGGGCTTGCCCTCCTGGGTGGTGCCGGCCCAGAGGGCGCCGAGGCGGTTCCAGGCGGTGCCCTTGGTACCGAGCTTCTGGTTCTCCCAGGTCTTTTCCAGAATCTTCCCGTCCTGGCCCACGAGGAAGATCTCCCAGTCGGGATGGGGTTTGGGGGTGGCGGTGGTGCTGCTCTTGGGTTCAGTCATGAGGAGGCCTCCTGTGAGGGTGCAGGCGATGGGCGCCGTGATGGGTGATGAGGGTGGTAGCGAGGACGAGGAGCGTGATCTGCCACCAGGTGCGCTGTCGAAGGGGCAGTTCTTGCGGTGCCGCGAGGTCCACGAGAGAGGGGATGAAACCCAGGGCCGCGTAGATCGAGCACAGCCGCAGCACCGCTTCGGGTGTCAGCGACTCCGGTTCGCGGTGGTAGAGCAGGACCGCCGGGAGCGTCACGAGGGTGAAGGCGCCCGCCAGGACGAGGGTGCCGTGATGCAGGTAGGGAGCGATCACAAAGCGGTCCACGGCGCCGTCGAAGCGGACCCAGAGGCCCGCGGCGGCTGCCGTGAGATGGGCCGCCAGCCCGCCGAGCAGGCCGGAGCCCGCTGGCTGGCTCGCCGCCGCCGGCGTGGGGTAGGCGGCGAGCCAAAGCAGCGAGACGGCGAGAAGGGGCACCCAGGGCACCACCTGGAGCGTCAGCCAGACGGACCAGGGCTCCCAGACCATCACGCGGGCGTCGCGCTGCCGGGTCAAGGCGTTCATCGGGTGCGTCCAAGGGCGTGCACGACGGCCTCCCTCTAGCGCAGGTCGGCGGCCGTGAGTCCCTTGAGGCCGCGGATGTCCGCCGCTGGGAGTTCGCGAGTGCGTCGGCCCGTGCTGTCGGCCTCGCGCCGGAGCAGTCCGGCGAGGGCCTGCCGGTAGAGCTGGGGCTCGCCGATCTGGTCCTCCGGCAGGGATGAAGCGCACCACCACAGCCGGAAGCGTCCCCGATAGCCGGCCGGAAGGGTCGTGGCCGGGAGTGCTCCGCCGGCGTGCATGGGCGGCGCCGCGAAGAACTGGGCGATCCAGGTGTGGCCGTGAAAGGCGGGCAGAGCATCAAAGTCCTGGGGGTCGAGCACCCAGGAGGAATGGGGTTGGATGATGAGGCCCTGCCTGCTCGCGGCGATCCACTGCGCCCAGGCCGCCAGGATCTGGGGCCCGCTCAGGCCGGACGCCCTGGGCCGTGAGGAGAAGGGCAGCAAGGAGAGGGGCTCGTCCGCGAGGTTCTGCACGAGGATGAGATCGAAGGTGCCCTCCCGGCCCCCCGGGAAGACTAGGTGGAGAGGGTGGGGGATGTTGTCCGAGAGGACCTCCGCGCTGAACCACTCCCGGGCCTCCCGCCTCGCGGCGGCGGCCAACCGCCGCCGCGGCGTAGAGAAAAAGGAGGGGAATAGCACGAAGTGCAAGACGGACCCTACTCTATCACTCACCGGGGGCCTCGCGGTAGAGCGGGAGGGGAAGGTCCCGGCTGATCCAGATCTTCATCCGGTGGCCCTCGTCCACCGTGATCGTCGGCACCGCGTTGAGGAAGGGCGAGAGCAGCCCCTCCGCAGTCTGGCTGATGCTCTGGTTGGCCTGCAGGCGCATAAGGTCCGAGCCGCTGTAGGCGCCGGCGTAGGAGTTGCCCTGGACCTGCGAGGAGTTCCAGCCGGTGAGCAGGCCCACGAGGCCCGCCGTGAAGAGGATCCTCGCCGTGTGGCGGTTGACCCGGTCCGCGAGGCCGAAGATGCCGAGCCCTTCGAGGGCCTGTTCGTCGGGCTTCACGGCGAGGCTCGTGCCGTTGGGAAACTGGAAGGTGTCGAAGGTGATCGCCAGCCGGGAGGCGGTCTGGAACTTCACCGCCTCGGCCTTGCCGAGCACGCGCGTCCCGGCCGGCACCAGCAGGGCCTTGGAGAGCGGATCGTAGTAGGGCCTATCCACCATCGCGAGCACGGGCGAGGTGGCGTTATCGGTCACGAGCTTGTTCACGAGGACCGCATCGAGAAAGGTCCCCTTGCGCAGGACGTAGGGCTCCGGGCTCTGGCTCGGCGTGGTTTTCACCACCTCGGCGTAGGTGGAGGCTTGCCTGGTGTGGGCCACACTGACGGCTGAGGAGGCTTCGGCCTGATCTCGCCCCTCGCCGGGGCGCTTGCCTCCGGCCGGGGGCGGCTGGAAGGCGACGAGCAGGGTGCGCTGGTCCTGCGTGGCCGAGGGCACCTGCAAGGCGGCGAGCTCCTGCTGGGCCTTGAGGAGGTTCGTCCGGGCCTGCACGAGGGCGGCCTGCTCCTTGAGCCGGCTCAGCTCCGTCCCCTCGTCTTCGCGCGCGGCCCCCCCTTGGCCCTTCGGCTCGGGCGCGCTGAAGAGGGGCAGGGTGGCCTGCGGGTTCTGGGGCTGGGGCTGGGCGATGGAAACGGCCTGGGAAAACTGCCGGCTCGCCTGCTGTTGCGTCCGGAAGTGTTGGATGGCAAGGATCGCGAGGATGACTACGGCGGCGGTGCCCCAGAGGAGGTAGGCCTTGCGCCTGGCCTCAGCGGATTTCTCCTCGGAGGCCTTGGGGTGCAGTCCGGCCGCGGCCGGAGCCTGTCCCTGCCCGTCCTGGGGTGGAGGGGAGGTGTTCTCGGCCATGGTCACGCTCCCCGCCGCTCGATGACGGCCTCCTGGTCGCGCAGCTTGAGGATGAAGCGCTGCCCCGGTTCGAGGATCTTCTGCACCCGGTAGAAGTCGCCGCCGGTCACGGCCCAGTTCAGCAGCTCCCGAGTGCGGTGCCAGCCGTGCCGGGTTTCGAGAAAGATGATGGGCTTCTCGTCGCCCTGCACCCGGAAGTAGGTGAAGGTGCCGTCGGAAAACACCCCCTCCACGTGGAAGGCGCGCGCCTGGTCCACCCGGTAGTCGAAGAGGGTTTTCTCGGCGTACTGCCGGGTCCAGTCGAAGCGGGCCCGGTCGAGGGTCTCAGCGAGCTGTTTTTGCTCCTGGGCTTCCCACGCCTTCTTCGCCTCCCGCACCTTCTCGCTCACGAGGTCGTCGAGGTTGGCTTGGTAGCCGCCGGAGCCGTGGATCTGGAAGAGGTCCACGTAGCTCCCGCCCTCGCCGATGCTCACCAGCCGGAAGTTGTACAACCGGCCGGAGGCGGTGAGGACGTGGAGGTTGGTGGAGAGGTTCTCGGCCAGCGGTTTGACGCTGACGTAGCTCCCCTGGCCGTCCAGGGTCCAGCCTTGCAGGTCGCCGCACCAGGCCTTGGCCACGGTGTCGGGCACCTGGATGACCGTGCAGTGGTCCACGGCCGCGGGCAGGAGGTAGACCTTGGGGGCGGCGGGGTCGTCCTGGACGCTCTGCACCCCCGCCGCCTCCTGGTAGACCGGGGGAAACTCCTGGGGGTGGTGCGGGTCCACGACCACCGTCTCGGCCATCAGCGGCTGGGACTGGGCGGACGGTTTCTGCACGGGGGAGGAGGATGCGTCCTGGATCGCGAGACGGGACGGTTTCGGACAGGGGCTGCCGCCCGGGGCCGGTGCTCCGGCATGAAAGCCAGGGCCGGCGAGAATCAGCAGAGAGGTCAGGCAGAGGGTCATGAGAGTGGGTCGCATGGTCGGGTCCTTTCCTATCGGATCGTGGTGTTCAGCCGAACACCGGTGACGAGGAGGCCGAAGGGATCGTCGAAGGAGCGGGGGCAGTCCTTCAGGCTGAGGAGGGCGTACCAGGTCCGTTGCTGGCCCGTCTGGAGGTTCTCGGCGGTGTACTCCACGCGGACCTCGTAGGGGCGGGTGCGCAGGATCTGCACGGCCGTGACGTGCGTCTGAATGACGCCGTGGCTCGCGGCGAGCTTCTTCATCTGGGGATCGCTCTGGAAGTAGCCCACGAGCTGCTTGCCGCAGGCCTCCTCGGTGCATCTGAGAGCGAGCCCCAGGTCGCGGTTGAGGGTGTAGGGGTCGTAGCTGGCGATGTCGGTGACGTACTGGGCCGCGAAGACCTTCACCTCCAGCTCGGTGGCCGGATCGCTCGCTACGGTGAGGTCCACGGGCACGGCGCGGCCCGCCTGGTCCACGCGGATCACGAGCGGTTTGAACGAGGCGATCTGGGCCCTCGTGGCGTAGAGGTTCCAGGAGAGGAGTCCCACGGCGGCGAGGAGGACGAGATTGGCGAGGGCCGAGACCCGCAGGGCCAGCACCGAGCTGCTGTAGAAGACCTTGAAGCGTTGAAGCGTAGTGTCCATTCAAGACTCCCTGTGGAATGATCCTTCGCGGCCGGGGATCAGGCCTCCCGAGTGGGGGCGGCGGCCGAGGCGCCGGCCTTGGCGAACGCCGCCGCACCTGAGCCCGCGACTCCTCCCACGGCGGCCCCGGCGGGGCCCCCGATGAGGGCTCCGGCCCCCACGCCGCCCGCGGTCACGACGGCTCCGCCCGCCCCCGCCGCCGCGCCCGGCAGGAAGCCTCCGGACACGAAGAGGTGGCCCGCTCCTCCCACCAGCGCCCGGGCCACGGGGAAGGCCGCCAGGAATCCGGCGATCAGAAAGAGGAGGTAGGTGTCGGCCAGGAGGGCGGCCTGCGTGCCCGACCACGAGGCGGTGAAGGGCTGGATCATGAAGCTCGAGACCATGAAGAGGAAGACGTTCAGAACGAGAATCCAGGCCTTGACCGTGAGGTAGAAGCGGAGCCAGTGCATCCAGAGGTCCCGCAGGGGATCGAAGACGAGGCAGGCGAGAAAGAGGGGGCCGAGCACGTAGAGGAGCGAGAGCCCGAAGATGGCCCCCACGACGTCGATGTTGTAGATGGCCCAGGCCAGGAAGTAGAGCAGCAGGCTGAGACCCAGAAACAGGGGACCCCCCGTGAAGATGGACCAGAAGCTCAGGACGTTGGTGCCGGGCGAGAGGACGTTGGCGTAAGGGGTGAGCAGGACGGCCTTGATCAGGGTCCCTGGGTGGATGGTGCCGAAGAGCGTGGTGACCGAATCCAGGGCGCCATCCACGAACATGAAGATCTGGGTCCAGGTGGAGAGGCCGGCCGCCACGATGATGAGCCGCAGGAAAAGATCCCAGAAGGTCCACGTCTCGAACCGGCTCTTGACCCAGCCCCACATCAGGCTCACGAGGAAGAGGCTGAGGGTGATGGACCCCAGCGGGCCAGAGACGGCGGTGCCCAGGCTGGCCACCACTTGGCCCAGGGCCGTCCCGCCCGCCGTGTAGTCGAAGAGAGAGCTGAGGAAGGTGGGCTCCATGACGGCCTTCCTAGTTTCTTTTTCTCAAGATGGGCTTGAAGGTGGGGTTGTCGGGGTGCTGGTCGGCGTAGTCCGAGCAGTCCTGCATGAAGCATCGGTTCTGGATGGCCTCCAGGACGAAGGTCAGGCTCGGATTCACTTCCCAGTCGCGGGTGATCCGGTTGTAGGTCAGGAAGAAAGGCTGGTTCTCGAAGGGGAGGGCATGTCCGTGGTAGTTCACCACGAAACTGGCCCGAACCCCGACGGCCCCGGAGACCGCCTCCGCTCCGGGCATCCCAGGAGCTGCCGGCGGCGCCGGCCCCATGTCGGTGAGGGCGAGTCCCTGCACGTGGTAGTGCTGGCCGAGGTACGCCCGGATCAGCGCTTCGCCCCGGCCCTGGTTCACGCGATGCGCGCAGGCCAAAAGGACGGCCAGCAAGATAACCCCGGCGGCCAGAAGTCGTTCTCTTCTCACGGTCGGCCTCCTAGTTGTTGCCGTGCCAGGTCGGGTTGTCGGGGTGCTCCGTGGCGTACTGGATGCAGTCCTGGATGTACTGGTTCTCCCGGCTCGTCTGGAGGGCGCCCGCTTTCACCGTGGCCTCCTCTTGAGCCATCTGCTGGGCCTGCATGGCGGCCACGGCCGAGAGCACCTGCGTGTTCTTGTCCACCGCCTGCGCCGCGTAGAGCGAGGCCATGGCGCCCGCCTGCTCGGTCTGGTGCGGGGTGGCCGAGGTGTCTTGAATCTTCTGCCTCAACTGGGCGTAAGTGCCCCCGGTCTGGTTGATGGTGGTGAGGGAGCCGTTCACCTTGGAGACCGTCGCCATGGCCTCCAGGATGGAGGCGTCGGCCTGCTGGATCGTGGCGTTCAGCCGCTGCACCGCCCCGGCCCAGTCCTGGGGATTGTGGGGAGAGAGGTTCTGGAGATCGAGGGCTGCCCCGTACACCCCGGCGTAGAGCTGGCCCAGGGTGGAGGCGCTGTAGTTCTGGCTCCCCTCCAGCATGTGCCGGAGCCCTTCCACGCTATCGATCTTGGTGAGGGTCCCCGAGTCCACCGTCGCGAAGAGGGGCAGCACGGTGTAGAGGGTCGGGTGCTTGAGGTTCTCCGCCACGTGCTGCGCCCACTGGTAGGTCTGCTGGAGCTGCTGGTACTGCTGGAGCATGTACGAGAGCTGGCTCGTCCACTCCGTGAACTCCTGCATCCAGTTGGGCCAGTTGGCGGGGTCGGCCACCACCGCCACCGCCCACTGGGCCGGGGCGGGGACGGGCACGAGGGCGGCCGCCAGGGTGATCACGAGCACGAGCGCCACGAGTCTTCGGGTCATGGGATCCTCCTTGCGCCGGTGACGGCGCGAAGGGCGGAGCGGTCCGGGTCTTCCTCGCCGTGTTCCTGCGGAATCCGGTTCTCCGCGATGGCGTCCACCGCGGCCTGCAGGCTGCCGAGGTGCCTCGCGAGACGGGCCCGCTGGGCCTTCTCCTCCGGGTCGGTGGTGTAGAGGACGTAGCTGTACGGGTCGGCCAGCACGCGGACCTGCCTCTTGTAGGGCCCCTTGAAGAGCAGCTCGCTGTACTGGCCCTTCTTCATCCGCACCTGCTGCATGACGAAGTGCTCCCTCGGGTTCAGCCCGAAGGCCTCCTTGGCCTCGCTCCCCACGCCCTTCTGCTCCAGCAGGAAGAGGAAGCTCGTGTTGGCGAGGATCGCGTCGCGGTGCGGGGAGTGGATAAGGTCGTTGGGATGCTGGGTGATCGTCATGATGGAGCCGTTGTGCTTGCGGACCGTGCGGTAGAGCTCCTTGATCTTGGCGGCCATGGTGTCGTTCATCAGAAACTTCCAGCACTCATCGAGCACGATGATCTTCTTGCGCTCATCGTCCTGCCGCTCGAGACGCTGGAAGAGCTTGGTGAAAAGCAGGTAGGTGATGGCGCTCCCCACGTCGGGGTGGTCATCGAAGCCCGTCAGCTCGAAGTAGACGAGGTCCGCATTCTGGAAGGTGTCCTGCTTGTGGCAGAAGAAAGCCGCGTAGGGCCCGCCCGTGATCCAGAGGCGCAGGGGCTTGCCCAGCTCGGGCGCGAGCGCGTCGAGCTTCCGGTGGTAGTCCTCCAGGGTCGGCGGGTCCTCGGGGTCGTAGCTCTCCAGGGTGCGGTTGAGGGCCTCCATGAGATCCACGCGCTGGCCCTGGCTGAGGCTGGCCTGCCCTCCGGTCACGAGGTGCTCGATCAGCCGCGCGAGGGTCACGCGCTCGGTCTGGTCCGGGCTCTCGGGGAAGGCGAAGGGGTTGAGCTGGAGGTCGGGCCGCTCGAAGTCCACCGTTACCTTCACCGAGCCGGGCACGATCTGCACCAGCGGGTCGTAGCTGTTGCCCACGTCGAGCACGTAGAGCACCGGCCGGAAGCTGAGGCTGTTGGCGAGGATGTGGTTCATGAGGAAGCTCTTGCCGGCCCCCGTCGTACCCGCCACGTAGGCGTTCCAGGAGGTGGTCCTCCTGGAGAAGGGGTGGTAGCGGAAGTAGCCCCCCTCCGGCGTCTCGAAGACCACCGGCCCCTCGGGGTCCCCCTCGTCGTCCTTGTGCAGCATGGCGAAGTCGGCGAAGTTGGCGTTCAGGACGGCCGCGCGGCGGTAGTTGAGCACGCGCCGGAGGTTGAGGCCGGAGTGGCCCGGGAGGCTCGACAGGAGGGACGCGAAGCGGGCGAAGCGGCTCTCCACGAGAAACTTCGCGTTCATGGCCCGGCCCTCGGTCAGGAAGCGGTGGACCGTGCGCTCCAGCCGCCCCCGGTCCCGGTCGTAGACCACGGCGAACATGGAAAAGTAGCCGGCCCCCTCCTTGTCGCGCTGGATGGCGTTCGTGACCTCCGCCGCGTCCTGGGCGAGGTCGATGGACTTCTGGGCGACGCTCCGCAGCGCCTTCACACCGGCGAGGCTGTTGCCCCAGTTCTGTTTGATGTTGAGCGCGGTGATGAAGCCGTCGGGATCCATCGCCTCGTAGTGCTGGGTGATCCAGTACTCGGAGAGCTCCTCGTCCTGGCGGGTGCTGCCGAGCCGGGCCAGCACGTCGAAGAGGGTGGGGTAGCTGACGGCGGGAAGGGTCTCCAGGTTGAGCACCCGGAAGAGCGTGTGCGGGCCCGCCGTGCCGTTGTCCTCCCGGCACAGCTCCTCCCCGGCGTTGTTCCAGTGGGCATCCAGGATCTGCTCGGGGATGGTGTAGGCGGGGTGGTAGGTGATCCGCCTGGCCTCCTCCCGCTCCAGGGGATTCCAGAAGTAGTAGAAGAGCCGGAGCATTTCGTCCCGGCCGAGCGGGGCTACGCGCGCGAAGGCTCCCAGGCCGTCCAGCACGCCGCGCCACTGGGTCAGGATGCGCTCCAGGCTGGCCGTGAAGCGCGGCCACGCGAAGGCCTGCGAGCCACGAAGGAGGGCGCGCCAGACGGAGTCCTGCAGGCCGTCGGTCTTTGCCTCGAAGCTCACGAAAACTCGGTTTTCATAAAGGTTGTCGAGCCGGCGGTGCCAGAACTCCATCTGGCGCTGCCGGAGGTAGTGGAGGATGGCAGGGGCCCGTTCGTCCGTATGCAGAGAGAGCGGCTCGGCACGGCGCCGCAGGAAGTGGACGCTGAAGGCGGTGCCGGGGCCGAGGTTCTGGACGAGGGCGTGGAAGTCGTTGCGGGTGGCGTTCAGCTCCTCGTCGGCGGCGAGCTGGCTCTCGCAGGCGAGCACCTCCGCCATGAGCAGGACGTTGCCGTTGTTCTGGAGGACCACGCTCAGGCCGTCCCGCTCCAGGAAGTCCAGCCAGGCGATGGCGTCGGGGAGGCTCTCGGCGCGCCGCAGGTCGCGGATCAGCTTTTGGTGTACCACGGCGTGGTGCTCCGGCGGGTGGCGTCCAGGCAGGGCCGAAAGCGCCGGGCCCGGAGGATGATCTCCAGGTAGCGCGGATCCCTGCTCTTGCCGTATTTCATGACCGCGACCATGAGCCCCAGAACGATGGAGCCCGCCAGGAAGCCCTTGAAGGCCACGCCGTAGTAGAAGCCGAAGTAGCAGGCCACGACCTCAACGGCGTTGTAGCCGGCGATCGTGAACCGCTCGTTGAGCGAGCGGTACACGCGACGCTCGCGAAGGGCCATGGCTCAGTGGACCAGGACGTTGACGAGGGCTGCGGCCCCGATGATGATCGAGCCGCCGATGATGACCTTCCCCAGACGGTTCCACCCGTCCGAGTGGCCGAACATGATCGCCGCTCCGCCGATGATGATCCCGATGGTCACGATGTACGGAGCCAGCGTGTTGAACTCGCTGATGACCTTCTGAGCCGTCGTGGAGAGGGGGTCGCTTTGGGCCTGGGCCGCAAGGGTGGCGAGGCTCAGGGGGAAAGCGGTAGCGAGGACCTTGCGGTTGAGCGGCTTCATACGGCACCTCCCTGGGACAGGTTGACTCCGGCCCTCGTGGCACCTTCCATCGGACACGCCCTGTCACGGATCAGCAGGTAGACCTGAAGGGCCCGAACCAGGATCGCCTCCCTCGTCAAGCCGGGCGTCTCCTCCGCCAGGCGGTCGGCGCGCTGGAGGAGATCCACCGGTGCCATCACGTTCACCATCTGAAGGTATTTGGTCTGGTTGAAGCGTTCCTGGTCCTCCGCCTCGTCCAACAGATCCTGAAGCGCAGGGACGGTCCACTCCCGAGTCATGCTCTCCTCCTCTCTGGTTTCGGGCGCTCCCGGCCCGGAGCCGGGGCGCGCCCGAAAGACAACGGTGTCAAAAACAGGAGGAGGATACGACCCCTCGTAAAGGGCCGTCAAGCCCCTATTGGCGGGCCGTTGAGCCGATTAAACTACCCTACAATGGACTTGACTAGAGACAAATTACGAGTGGGGGAAACCACCCAGGTGTCCTTAGTTATGGCGGGACGCTCCGGTTTATGTGGGCGACGGGGTCAGGCGCTGGAGGCCGCCGCGCGAAGCACGACGCGCTATGCTGGCGTTGCCCGTTCAGAATCGACGAGAAGGCAAGGGGGTAAGGCCGCGCGGTGAAGCGTTGGAAGCGAGCCAGGCGTGGCTATTCGGCAACCCTGGCACTTCCCGGGGTGTTCGTTGGTCTTCACGATCCTCTCTGCTGCGAACCATGCCAATAGGTTTCGAATGTGCCCCTTCTTGACTTTGCCCGGCCGTCCGTCCTACGCTGAACGCCTCAGCGAGCTAGTTTGAGAGGGTCAACCAATGCGGGCAGAACACTTCCAGGAGGACGCTCTTGCCGCACGGCGATGCCAGCGCCTTGCCGTCGCCCGTTGACCCGCAGGTGGAGACGGCGTGCGCCGGCCTGTGGCTTTCGCTGGTCAAGGTGCCCCTTCTCCTTCTGGCCTTTGTTCCCGTTCTAGTGGACGGCTCGGTCTTCTTTCCCTTTATGGCCCCGAAGAGCCTGGGCCTTCGTGTCCTGATCGCCCTGGCCTTCATCCTGTTCTCCGGCCTGCTCGTTCAACACGGCCCCAGCCGACGCTGGGCCGCCTCACGCTTCAAAGAGCAGGCGAGGAAGCCGCTCTTTCTCGCCCTCCTAGCCGTCTTGGCTTCGGATGCCCTCAGCACGGTTCTGGCCCTGGACCGTTACCGGGCCTTCTGGGGCACCGTAGAGCGGGACGGCGGCTTCGCCTTCCTGGCCCTCCTCTTCGGTTTGTTCTTCCTGACGTTAGTGGTCTTCAATCGAGGCGACTGGGTGCTGTTTTTCGAGCTTTCGCTCGCCGCGGGGGCCGTCCTGGTGGCCGGGGAGTTCGTCGAATGGTCCACCGGCACGGAGCGTCCCTCCTCCCTCGCGGGCAATCCCATCTTCCTTGGCGCCTACCTGCTCTTCATCCTCTTCTGCGCTGGGGTGGTGCTGAGCGAAGAGAGAGCCGGCCCACGAGATCCGCCGTGGCGGCGCGTTCCCGCTCTGCTGTGGCGCCTGCTGGCCCTTGGGATGGTGCCGGCGGCGCTGCTGGGGATTTTCGTCACGGAGAGCCGGGGGGTTCTGTTGGGGCTGGCCGCGGGCGTGGCCAGCGCGGCGGCGCTCGTGGCCTGGCGCAAGCGCGACCATCTCGTGCTCCGGTCCGTCACCGGAAGACGGCTGGGGCTGACGATCCTCGCGGCCCTGGCCCTCTTCGGCGCCCTTTTCGCGGTGACGAGGCCCAGCCCCGTGTGGCGCCGTGTACCGGGTCTCAACCGGCTCGCCGAGTTCGGCGCGGACGCGGTGCGCCTCTACTACTGGAAAGTCGCCTTCCGCGCCGCCGGGCCGGGCCGGTGGGGCTGGGAACGGACAGCCGCCGGGTGGGGCCCGGAGAACGTCGAATTCGCCTTCAACGCCAATGCCGGCCCCTCCTACGAGGCATTGAGCGTGGACTGGGTGGACCGGACCCACAATGCCTTTCTGGATGCCCTCGTCATGACCGGGTTGTTGGGGCTCGTCCTCCACCTTGCCCTCTGGGGCTGTCTCGCCTGGCTCGTCATCTTCCGCAGCCGTTCATTCGCTCTCTCCGCGCTCAGCCTCTTTTTCGCGGCGTCCTATCTCTTCCAGGACATGACCGCCTTCACCAGCCTCGTAACCTACGTGCCCCTCTACGCCTTCTTCGGGTTCGTCGCGCACCACACCGGCGAAACGGACGAGCCTGAGGCCCGCATGAAACCTGCCACGGCCGGTGGCTCCCCTCCCGGCCTCCGCTGGAGCCTGGCCCTCGCGGGCCTGGTGGCGCTGCTGAGCATCCTTTACTCGATCTTTGCCGGCTACGCTCTCGTCGGCTACCGCCAGATGCGGACCGCCTCCGCTTGCCTGCGGGCGCTTCCGAGCGTTCCAGTCAAAGCTCAGCTCGACCGGGCCTTCTATCCGGTGACCTACGTCCAGAGCACGATCAGGTCCGGTTGTTTGAACGTCCTCGCTCCGATGGTCTGGCCGTGTCCCCAGCTCATGCCCACCGCCGTATCGGTTGCCCACGCCGTGGAGAAGCTCTCTGCGGAGGATCCGTCCGATGCCCGCCCGCGCGTGTTGGTCGGGCAGGCCTACGTCCAATGGTATCCTCTGACGGTCAACCGGGAGCAGCTCCGCCGCGGCGAGTCCAACCTGCGCGAGGCCGTGCGGCTGGCGCCCGGCCGGGAAGACATCCGGTGCATCCTCGCCTACGGTCTGGCGCTCGACGGGCGGACCGATGAGGCCTTCCGTATCCTTCGCGAGGCCATGGCCATGGCTCCTTCCGTGTACATACCCCACTACTTCTATGGCTTCACCGTGACGTCGCTAAACGTGACAGGCCGCTACGGCAGGGCCCTGGCCCAGATGGAGATCGCGGCCAACCTGAAGGGCCCGGATTTTCCCAAGGATCTCAGGACCAAGTCCATTTACGAGAGCCTCATGCTGCATTTCGCCCTGGAGCGCGATGCGGAGCGCTTCGCGCTCGCGGCCAACAGGCTGGCAGAGCTGGAGCCGGCCCGCGCCCGCGCCCTCCGAGAGGAGGCCGGCCAAGTCCTGAAGGGCCGGTGGCCCTGGCCCGAGGAGATTCTGCGGCCCGTCTTCCGGGGCTACTGAGGCGTCTCTGCCGTCTCCGGTCTGGCACGGGCTCTTGACAGGGACGGAGGAGGGGGCTAGCGTAAAGTTAAAAGCCGGGACGTGGTGAGACGGGGTATCCGGCGGGAGGCGGGGATGATGTTTCCGAAGGCGCTGGCGGTGTACGGGGCGGCTCTGGTGTTGGGGGTGACGGGAGGGCTGGCGCCGCTGATGAAGGGAGCGCCTGAGCGGGCCGAGGCGAAGGGCCAGGTGTCTTCGCCGGCGGG
>JBAWEQ010000250.1:0-13405 GCA_049591295.1 Acidobacteriota bacterium | reverse complement strand
CGTGGAGCCTCACCCCACCCTTGGAGCATTCTTCGCCTCCGGCTCGAATGCCCCCAATCCCTTGAAAGGTGAGTGGAGGCTTTGCCGCAAAGCAGCATCCATGATCATTCGGACCTTCTTGACCCCCGCCTATCGCGGGATTGGGGAGCATCGCCCTTTCTTGAAGCCCGCCATGCCGGAGAGTACAATCTCTGGATTCAGGAGGTTGCCGTGAGCGCGGACTGGAAAGAGACGCTGAACCTGCCCAAGACCCCCTTCCCGATGAAAGCCAACCTGACCCAGCGGGAACCGCTGCAACTGAAGGCCTGGGAAGAGAAGGGGATCTACGGCCAGATTCTGGCGGCGCGCGAGGGGGCGCCGGTCTTCTCGTTTCACGACGGGCCGCCCTACGCCAACGGTCCCATCCACCTCGGCCACGCCCTGAACAAGGTCCTCAAGGACTTCGTCATCAAGTCCAAGACCATGGAGGGATTCAAGGTCACCTACCGGCCCGGCTGGGATTGCCACGGCCTTCCCATCGAGCTCCAGATCGAGAAGGAGAAGGGGAGGAAGGTCCGGGAGGAGGACGTCCACACCTTCCGCCGGCACTGCCGCGAGTACGCGGACAAGTTCATCGCGCTGCAGCGGGAGGATTTCATCCGCCTGGGAGTGTTCGGCGACTGGGGACACCCCTACAAGACCATGGATTACGCTTACGAGGCCGCCATCGCCAGGGCCTTCGCCGACTGCTTCCTGAAGGGCTACGCCTACAAGGGCATGAAGTCGGTGCAGTGGTGCATCCACTGCGAAACCGCGCTGGCCGAGGCCGAGGTGGAGTACCGCGATCACACTTCCCCCACCATCACGGTCAAGTTCGCCCTCGCGCCGGGCCAAGCCGAGAGGCTTCCCGACGGGCTCTCGGAGGCAGGGACCTTCGCCGTCATCTGGACCACGACCCCGTGGACGCTGCCGGCCAACCTGGCGGTGGCCTTCCATCCCGATTTCACTTACGTGGGCGTGCGTTGCGGGGCCGAGACCTACATCGTGGCCGAGGAGCTTCGGGAATCCTTCCTCAAGGAGACCGGTCTCACCGGCGAGGTGGTGGTGCGGTTCAAGGGTGCCCGCATGGAGGGGCTGCGGTTCCGGCATCCCTTTCTCGATCGCGACTCGCTGGGCATCCTGGCCACCTACGTCACGGCCGATACGGGCACGGGCTGCGTCCACACGGCGCCCGGCCACGGCCAGGAGGACTACCTCTCCGGCGTGCGCTACAAGCTCCCCATCCTCTCCCCGGTGGATCCCCGCGGCCGATTCCAGGCTGGCGTGGAGCACTTTGCGGGCCAGAACGTCTTCGAGGCCAACCCCAACGTGGTGGCGCTCCTCCGGGAGAGGGGTGCGCTGCTGGCGGAGGGACGCATCGACCACTCCTACCCCCATTGCTGGCGGTGCAAGAACCCCCTCATCTTCCGGGCCACCAACCAATGGTTCATCTCCATGGCCCACGAGGATTTGCGGGGCAGGGCGCTGAAGGCCATCGATGGGGTTCAGTGGGTGCCCGTCTGGGGGCGAAACCGGATCCACGCGATGATGGAGGGAAGGCCCGACTGGTGCCTGAGCCGCCAGCGCCGGTGGGGCGTTCCCATCACGGTTCTCTTCTGCCGGGCCTGCGGAGAGCCGGTGCGAGAGCCGGCCCTCTTCGACAACGTGGTGGCGGCCTTCGCGGAGAGGGGCGCCGGCGTGTGGTGGGAGGGAGATCCCGCCAGGTTCCTGCCGGAGGGATTCACCTGCCCCCGCTGCGGCGGGGCCGACTTCAAGGGGGAGACGGACATCCTGGACGTCTGGTTCGATTCCGGCGTGAGCCACCGCGCCATCCTCGGGCGGGAACCCGACATGCCCTGGCCCTCCGAAATCTACCTCGAGGGCAGCGACCAGCACCGTGGCTGGTTCCACACCTCCCTCCTGACGTCGCTCATGCTCCAGGGCTCCCCTCCCTACCGCCAGGTCCTGACGCACGGCTTCGTGTTGGACGCTGAGGGACGCGCCATGTCCAAGTCCCAGGGCAACGTCATCTCCCCGCAGGAGGCGGTGAAGAAGAGCGGCGCGGAGATCCTGCGGCTCTGGGTCTCCATGGTGGACTACCGCGACGACGTGCGCTTCTCCTGGGACCTGTTCCAGCGGATCGCCGAGGCCTACCTGAAGATCCGCAACACCATGCGCTACCTCCTGGGCAACCTGTACGACTTCAGGGCGCAGGACGCCGTGCCCGTGGAGCAGCTCCCCGAGCTGGACCGGTACGTCCTCCTGCTGCTGGACCGGCTGGTCGAGCGGGTGACGCGGGCCTACGGCGAGTACGCTTTTCACGTGGTGTACCACGAGCTGCTCCAGTTCTGCACCGTCACGCTCTCGGCCTTCTATCTCGACATCCTCAAGGACCGTCTCTACTGCAGCTCGCCCTCCGGCCCCGATCGCCGGGCGGCGCAGACGGTGCTCTACAGGCTGGCCGACGCCCTGGTGCGCCTCATGGCCCCCATCCTGGCCTTCACCGCCGAGGAGGTGTGGAGCAACCTGCCCGACCGGGAATGCCCGTCGGTCCACATGGCGCTCTTCCCCAAAGCCGCCGCCGTGAAGGAAGACGGCATCGAATCCCGCTGGGAGGCCCTCCGCGCCGTCCGCGAATCGGTCAATAAGGCCCTTGAAGAGGCGCGACAGCGCGGCGAAATCGGCAAGTCGCTCGAAGCGCGCGTCCGCATCACGCCTGACGCGAAGGGCGAGGGGCTTCTGAGGGCCTACGAGGACCAGCTCCCAGCCCTCCTGATCGTCTCCCAGGTCGAGATCGCGGCACAGGGAGAGAGCTTGGCGATCGAGATCCTGCCCGCCGAGGGGGAGAAGTGCACTCGCTGCTGGACGGTGACGGATTCCCCCGTGAGGCGGGACGACGGACCCCTCTGCCCCCGTTGCACCGCCGTGGTGGGAGGGCCGCGCTAGGATGAGGAAGGCCCCCTACCTCCTCATCGGCCTGATCGTCCTGGTCATCGATCAGATCACCAAGGCCATGGTGTTGAGCTCCATCCCCCTGGGGGGCGGGCGGGAGATCACGCCGTGGTTCTCCATCATCCACTGGCAGAACCCCGGCGGATTGTTCGGCATGATGAACCAGCTCCCGTCGGTGGCGCGGGTGGGCGTGTTCCTCCTCCTGCCCCTGTTGGGCATCGCCCTCCTGGGTTTTCTCTTCGCCAAGTCCCGGCGCCGAATCGAGTGGATCCTCCTCTCCGCCGTGTTGGGCGGGGCCCTCGGGAACATGGTGGACCGGTTCCGCTTCGGCTCTGTCGTGGACTTTCTGGACTTCCACCTGCCGGGGGGACCGGCCTGGCCCACCTTTAACGTGGCTGACGCCTGCCTCTCCACCGGCATTCTGTTGTACCTGGCTCTCGTCCTGCTTCGTCCAGAACCGGAGGGAGAGCGTGCACCCGATTCTCTTCACCATCGGTGATTTCCCCGTCGGCACTTACGGGGTGCTCATGGCCCTCTCGGCCCTGGCGGCCCTGTCCCTGGCCAGGATCCTGGCCCCCAAAGCGGGCCTGGATGACGGCCAGATGGTGGACCTGTTCGTCTACTCCATCCTCGCGGCCTTCGTGGGGGCCAAGCTGGCCATGGCCATCGGGGACTTCCGGGAGTTTTCGGACCATCCGGTCCGGTTTCTGGTGGAGAGCCTCCGCTCCTTCGGAGCCTTCTACGGCGGATTCATCGCAGCCGTCGCGGTGGCCGTCTTCTACCTCAGGCGTCACCGCATCCCCTTCTGGCCGGCCGCCGACGTCACGGCCGTCTGTCTGGCCCTCGGTCAGGGCATGGGCCGGTGGGGCTGCTTCTTCGCGGGCTGTTGCTACGGGAAACCCACCGATCTGCCCTGGGGCATGGTCTTCCCGGCCGTCCCCATCTGCGCCGACGGCACGCGCATCCATCCGTGGCCCCTCTACGAGAGCGCCGCGGACTTGGCGATCTTCGGGCTCCTGTTGTTTCTGTTCAAGAGGCGGCGATTCTCCGGTCAGGTCTTTCTCGTCTATGCCGCGCTCTATGCCGTGGCCCGAGGGCTCCTGGAGTTCCTCAGGGGCGACGCGGTTCGCGGTCTCTACTTCGGCGGAGAGGTCTCCCTCTCCCAGATCGTGGCGCTGTTCGTCTTCGTCGCGGCCGTGGGCACCTACCTCTGGCGACGGCCGCGGACCCCGGCACCGGGAGCCTGACATGCCGCGATTGGAAATCCTGCTGCCCGAGGGGGCCAGGCGGATCGACCACCTGCTGGCTACCCTCCTGGCCGAAAGGGGCCTGACCCGGTCGGCCATCCACCGCCTCATGGGCGAGGGACGGGTTTTCCTGGACGGACTTCCCGTCAAGCCTTCGAACCCGGCGAGGAGCGGACAGAAGGTGGTGGTGGACCTCCCCGAGCCGGAACCGAGCGGCTTGGCGCCGATGGAGCATCCGCTGACCGTCCTCTACGAGGATGAGGCCTGCGTCGCCGTGGAGAAGCCCGCGGGGCTGGTGACCCATCCCGCCAAGGGACACGCCAACGACACGCTGGTGAATGTTCTCGTGGGAAAGGCCATCGGCATGGCCGCGGGGTTCGGCCCGGCGCGCCCGGGAATCCTGCACCGCCTGGACAAGGAGACCTCGGGAGTCCTTCTGCTGGCGAAGAACGATGCGGCGCACTCCGATCTGGCCGCCCAATTCAAAGACCGGCAGATCGAGAAGACTTACTGGGCTCTGGTTTGGGGAGCCCTGGAGCGGGACCCCTCGGAGGTGGATGCGCCCATCGGGAGGGACCCGCGAAACCGCAAGCGTATGGCCGTGGTTTCAGGCGGCCGCCCCGCCAGGACCTCCTTCCGGACCCTGGAGGTGCTTCCCCACGTGAGCCTGGTGGAAGCCAGGCCCTTCACGGGGCGGACCCATCAGATCCGGGTGCACCTCGCCTCGCTCCGGCACCCGGTGGTGGGTGACGCCCTCTACGGGGGGCACCCGGAAAACGGTCTGCCCTCCTCCCTCCTGCGGTCCCGCGTGCGGGCGGCGGGGAGGTTCTTTCTGCACGCGCATTCTCTGACCTTCGTGAGTCCGGCGGCGGGGAGGGTAACGGTGACCTCTCCCCTCCCCGAGGAATTTGAGGCGATCATCGAGGAGTTCCGGCGCCATGGATAAGAAGATAGCCCTGATCGGATGCGGCAAGGCCGGACTGTCCCTGTCGCTCGCCCTGAAAGGGGCGGGCTGGGAGGTCGTGGGGTGCGCCTCTCGCACGTCCGCCGCGGCTCGCGCGGGAGCGGACTGGCTCGCCTGCCCCCTGCTCACCTCCTTCGCAGAGATCCCTGCGGAGGCGGCCCTGATCCTGGGGGTCCCCGAAGGGGCTCTTCCGGAGGTGGAATCCAGCGTGGCCCGGCAGGACCCGCACCTGAAGGGCCGCGTGATCCTCCACCTGAGCGGAGCCCTCCCCGCCAGGATCCTGGAGTCCTGCCGCCTTCGGGGCGCCAGCGTGGGGTCCATCCATCCGATCATGGCCCTTCCCGATCCGCTCACGGGCGCCAAGCGCCTGAAAGACGCCACCTTTGCCATCGAGGGTCGTCCCGCGGCCCTGGAGGTCATGAGGGCCATCGCGCTAGCCCTCTCGGGGCGCTATTTCATCCTCTCTCCTCGGGGCAAGACGCTCTACCACGCCGCCGCCGTGGTGGCCTCCAACCACCTGGTGGCGCTCCTGGCCGACAGTCAGGAGCTGCTCGGCAGGGCCGGGGCCGATGCCTCCGTGGCCTGGCCGGCCTTTCAGGCGCTCGTTGAAGGGACGGTGAAGAATTTCTATTCGGGCGGACCGGTCTCCGCGCTGACGGGCCCCGTGGAACGCGGCGACCTCGAAACCGTCAAGAAACACCTGCAGGCGCTCAAGCGCTGGCCGGAGGCACGGGAGCGCTACCGGTCCATGGCGTTGGGGGTCCTGGGGCTGGCCCGCCTGCGCCACCCCGAGCGGAGGGAGGCCCATGACGCCCTTGAAAAGCTCATTACCGGGTGGCACAGTAGCTAGGCTGGGGGAAGAGGATGGCCTTTTTCAACTACGCGACAATGCAGATGGCCGCCAAGGTGGTCTACTACGGCCCGGGCCTCTGCGGGAAGACCACCAACCTCCAGTACATCTACAACAAGACGTCGCCCAAGTCGCGGGGCGAGATGGTCTCCCTGGAGACCGAGTCGGACCGCACTCTCTTTTTCGACCTTCTGCCCCTGGAGGTGGGGGTCATAGCCGGCTTCAAGACGCGATTCCAGCTCTACACCGTTCCGGGCCAGGTTTTCTACGGGGAGACCCGGCGGATGGTGCTCAAGGGCGTGGACGGCGTGGTCTTCGTAGCCGACTCGCAGCGCCCCATGCGGGAAGCCAACATCGAGAGCCTGAAGGACCTGGAGAAGAACCTCCAGGACATGGGGGTCAACCTCGCCGACGTTCCGCTGGTGCTCCAGTTCAACAAGCGGGACCTGCCCAGCCTTCTCACCGTCGAGGAGTTGAACCGGGATCTCAACTGGTGCGACTGGAACCACTTCAGTGCCAGCGCCGTCAACGGGATGGGGGTTTTCGACACCCTCAAGGGCATCAGCCGCCTTACCCTTCACGCGCTCAAGGGCAAGCTGGCCCGCCCCGCCGAAACCGCGGCCCAGCCGGCGGCACCCCCCGCCCCTGCTGCCCCTCTGCCGAGTCGGCCCGCCGAGGTATCGCCGTTGACCGCCGCCCCGCCTCCACCACCGCCGCCACCGCCTCCGCTGCCCTCCGCGGTGGAAGTGGAGTTCGCCACCCTGGTCACCTCGGCCAGCGACAAGGAGTTGGCCCGGCGGGCCCCCAAGCTGAAGACGGTCACCACCACCAGCCTCCGCGTGGCTTCCGAGCTGGACAGGATCCGGGAGAGCCTGCTCGGTCCCATCCTTTCCGCCACCCGCCCCAAAGTGAAGGACCTGACCCCGCAATTGGACGACCTGCGCCGGCACTCTCTTCAGCACGCGCCAGCGGAGCGGGTCCTCGAGGTCCCGCCCGAGACGCTGCAGGGCCTGGATTCCCTGGGCCTGCGGGTGATGGTCATGGACGCCTCGGGCCGCGAGGCCTTCGCCGGCGATCTCACCGTCAGGGCTGAAGAGCTCCAGCGTACGGGAGACGGTTGGATTGTGAGGATCAGGCTCGCTCCCAAGCAGGAAGATCTGTAGGGCCTGCGACCTCAAAAGAGCTTGAAGCGTTTCCGCTTGCGCTCCTCTTCGAGGGCCAGCACCCGGCCCGAGAGATCCTCCACCGCCTGTTTGAGCTTGAGATTCTCCTGCACGAGATTCTCGAAGACATCGAGCAGGAGGTCCACGTCCCTGCGCAGCAACACGGGATCGCTCGTGGAGACGAGGGCCTCCTTGACCTCCTTGAGGGGCCGTCCCTGCTCGTGCACCAGGGCGTGAATGTGCTTGAGCTTCTCGATGTCGTCCTGCCGGAACCGCCTATGCCCGCCGGGGGTCTTGGGGACCTCCAGGTAGTGTTTGAACTCGCGTTCGTAGAAGCGGATGGTGCTCACCGGCAGGCCCGTGGTTTCGGCCACGTACCCGATGCTGTAGGTCTTCGGCTCCACGGGTGCGGGAGAATTCATGGCGCCCTCATCGCGGTTCTTCCGTCTCGACCATAGCAGATCGAAACCGGAGGATCAAACCGCGATGGGCTGGCGGCAAGGCCGGCGTGCGGCGCGCTTGCCAGTCCGCATGCTGCCGGACGCGCGGCCCACCGGGTGCCCCCCGAATCGGGGGCTGTTTTCGCCCTCATCGGACCCGCACCTGCGCGGAGGCGTTGCTGGGACAGGCTGGCCCGCCTACATTGTCATTGCGAGGGCGAAATGCGGAATCTGTCCTCGTTCGCGGACAACTGGCCAGCCCCCCGGGCAATGGTTGCTGGTGCCGGAGGCGGCGGGGCCGCCCGTGCCGAAGATCGGGCATTCGACGCTGTGATGGCATGGACCTTGCATTTCACCGTAAGTCGAAAAGGAGGTGCTGGAATGTTAAGACCCAAGCTTTGGTTAGCCGCGCTGGCCATGGGACTGCTGGCCGTGGGCGCCCTGGCGGCCAAGGAGAACGTCAAGAAGCTCTCGACCTACGGCTACGTGGGCCGGCAGGGAGATGTCTCCCTCGTGGTGGACATGGACGTCGCCCGCTATCGGGGCGGAGAAAAATACATCCCCTTGCTCATCTGGCTGGGCAGCGCTGAGAACAAGACCATCCACGCCGAACGGGGCTCCTTCACGCTCGTGGACCCCAAGGGTGAATCCCATCCCCTGGCAACCTTCGAGGCCGTGACCCAGAATTACGGCCCCGCCCTCATTTCCAACGACTACTCCTACCTGCGCACCATGCCCGACTATGCCAGGATGATCTATCTCTCCTGCCAGCCCATCCGCCACGTCGCCTTCTTCCCCAATCCCGCCGGGCGGCCGGGGGTGCTCTACGATCATGTGGAATTGCCCAACCACACCTTTTTCCGTACGCTGCTCTACTTCGCCAACCCGGCCGGCAAGGATCCCGGGAAGTACACGCTCATCTACGACGACCCGGGGAGCAAGACCCACATCGAAATCCCCTTCACCATCCCCTGGTCTGAGGGCTAGAACCAAGATTCCGCCGCGCGGCACCGAGGGCCGGGACCACCCGGCCCTTTCCTTATCTCCGTGGACGATGTGCTATAATCCGCCCTCCCGAGGGGGGCGGTGCGCGCATGGGTGCGTTGTACGTAGTGGCCACTCCGATCGGCAACCTGGGTGACATCACATTCCGGGCGGTGGAGGTCCTGAAAGAGGTGGACTGCATCCTCTGCGAGGACACCCGGGTGACGCGCAAGCTTACCCAGCGGTTCGGCATCCAGAAGCCGCTGCGCTCCCACTTTGCGGGCAACGAGGAGGGGCGGGCCGCACAGGTGGTCCAGGAACTCGGCGAGGGCAAGAGCATGGCCCTCGTCACGGACGCGGGCACCCCCTGCGTCTCCGATCCGGGCTATCTGCTCGTCCGGGCCTGCCGGGCGGAGGGAATTCCGGTGATCGCCATACCGGGCCCGTCGGCGTTGTCCGCGGGCCTGTCGGTATGCGGCCTGCCCACGAGCCGTGTCCTCTTCCTCGGCTTTCCTCCCAGGCGAAAGTCGGAGCGGCAACGGCTGTTGCAGTCGCTGAGGACGGACCCCGCGACCCTTGTTTTTTACGAAGCCCCGCACCGCATCCGTGCGCTTCTGGCGGATGCCCTGGCGCTTCTCCCCGGCCGGGAGTGCGTGGTCGAGCGGGAGCTCACCAAGCGGTTCGAGTCCGTAGCGGTGGTGACGGATGCCGCCGCCGTTCCCGAGCGGGGCGAGCTCGTGGTGATCTTCGGCCCCCCGAGCGGGGCCGTGCCGAATGAGGAGGTGCCGCAGGAGGACGTGGCCGGACACGTGGCGCGCCTCATCGCGGAGGGCGTGGAGGAGAAGGAGGCCCTGCGCCGGGTGGCCAGGGAGCGGAAGGTCCCTCGCCGTGAAATCTACCGGATAGTGAAGGTGAAAGAACCGTGAATCTTACGAAAGCGGATTTCGAGCGGGTTGCCAAAGCCCTGCTGGAGGCCAGGACCCTCTGTCTGACCACCCACGTCAAGAGCGACGGCGACGGGATTGGTAGTGAGCTGGCTCTCCTGCGGGCTTTGCGGGGTTTGGGGAAGAGAGTCCGGGTCATCAACGACACCGTGGTGCCCCGCGGGCTCCAGTTCCTCGCCGAGGACGGCGAGATCCTCCTGTACGACCCCAAGCGCGATGAGACCTTCCTCGAAGAGGCGGACACGCTGGTCGTGCTGGACGTGGCCTTGACCTACCGGCTGGGCCGCATGGAAGAGGCCTTCAAGCGGAGCCGGGCGGTCAAGATTTGCCTGGATCACCACACCGAGTCCGACCCGGCCTTCGACCATCTCCTCTCGGACATCACCGTGGGATCCACCGGGGAACTGCTCTTCGAGCTCCTGAAGGTGGCCGGCATCCCCCTCGACTCCAACGTGGCCAGGCCTCTCTACGCCTCCATCAGCGTGGATACGGGCTCCTTCGCCTACGAGCGGTGCACGCCGAGGACCTTCCGTATCGCCTCCGAGCTGGTGGCGGCGGGGGCTGAGCCCTACCAGGTCCACCTGAACCTCAACTGGCAGCGGCGCCTGGCCGAGGTCAAGCTGGAGGGGGACGTGATCCAGAGACTGCGGTTGGATGGCTCGGGGGAAATCGCCTATTCGGAGGTATCCAGGGACACGCTTCAGCGCTACGGCATTGACCCCATGGAGATCCCGACCGTCGTGAATATCCCCCTCTCCATCGGAGGGGTAGAACTCGCCCTGCTCTTCGTCGAGCTGGAACCCTGCTGCGTGAACGTCTCGGCCCGCAGCAAGGGAAAGCTCCAGGTCAACGCCCTCGCGAGACGGTTCGGAGGCGGAGGCCACCCGCTGGCGGCGGGCTTCTGCGTGCGGGCCCCCCTGGATGTGGCCCAGGCCAGGGTTCTGGAGGCAGCGCGGGAGCTTCTGGGGCACCCGGCCCGCTTGTGTGACTCGGCCTGACGGTCCGGCAGGAGGCCAGCACCTAGCACAGGGAGGGGGACGTGAAGCGCTTCAGAGGCCAGGTCGTTCTCCTCCTCGGCAGCCTGCTCGCGCTGGTGGCTGGCGGCACGCTGGGCTACATGGCCATCGAACACCTCTCCCCCATCGACGCGCTCTTTCTCGCGGTCATCACGCTCTCCACCGTCGGCTTCGGGACGTTGATCCCGCTGAGCGATGCCGGTAAACTCTTCACCATCGGATTGATCGTCGTCGGCGTCGCGACCTTCTCCTTCTACCTGTCGCGGCTTTTCTCGATGATCGTTGAACGCGGGTTCCTGGAGGTCCTGGAGAAGCGCCGCTTGCACCGCAAAATCGATGAACTCTCGGGTCATTACGTGGTATGCGGCCACGGGCGAATCGGCTCCGTGGTGACCTCGGAACTCCGCCAGAAGGAGGTCCCGCTGGTGGTGCTGGAGAGCCGGGCCGAGGAGGTGGAGGCACTGACCGAGGCGGAGGTTCTCGCCCTGCACGGCGATGCCCGAGAGGAGGCCCTCCTTCGGCAGGCCGGCGTTGAGCGGGCCAAGGGGCTCGTTGCCCTCATGCCCACCGACGCCGACAACCTGTACATCATCCTCACCGCCAAGGAGATCAACCCTTCGCTGACCATCATCGCCCGGGCCAACACCCTCGGCGCGGAGCGCCGCCTCATGGCCGCCGGGGCGCACCACGTCATCAGCCCCCACCGGGAGGGCGGCAAGCGGATCGCCCGCATGATCCTCAACCCGAACGTGGTGGAATGCCTGGAAATGGTCACCGGCCGGCGAAACGTCGAGCTGCAGATGGAGGAGATCGCCATCGGCGAGCGGAGCCCCCTGGCGGAGAAGTCCCTGCTGGAATCCGGGCTCCTGCAGAAGCACCGCATTCTCGTGGTGGCCGTCAAGCACGGCGACGGCACCATCACCTTCAACCCCGAGGGCAGCACCCGTATCCACGCTGGAGACGCCCTGGTGACGCTGGGGCCGGCCCGGACCGAGGGGCTGTTCTAACTCACGATTCAGGAGGCCGAGATGTCTGAAGTCGTTATTCTGTCTGGCGCCCGAACGGGTATCGGCAAGTTCGTGGGGGCCCTTACTCCCTTCACCGCCCCCGAGCTCGGCGCCTTCGCCCTCAAGGAGGCCATGGCCCGGGGCAAGGTGCAGCCTCAGGAGGTGGAGGAGGTGATCATGGGCAACGTGCTGCAGGCGGGGGTGGGGCAGAACCCGGCGCGGCAGGCGGCGCTCAAGGCGGGGCTCCCCGTCTCCGTGGCGGCCTTCACGGCCAACAAGGTCTGCGGCTCCGGGCTCAAGGCGGTGATGCTCGCGGCGCAGGCCATCAAGGCCGGGGACGCCAAGGTGCTCCTGGCCGGCGGCATGGAATCTATGACCAATGCCCCGTACATCCTGCGCAAAGCCCGCATGGGCCTTCGGCTGGGCCACGGCGAGGTGACCGACGTGATGGTGGCCGACGGCCTCACGGACGCCTACGACGGCCAGCACATGGGGATGACCGCCGAACTGGTGGCCAAGGAGTACACCGTGTCCCGCGAGGCCATGGACGCCTATTCCGTGGAGAGCCACCGACGGGCCGCGGCCGCGTGGAGCGCGGGGAAGTTCGAGGCCGAGACGGTGACCGTGCCCATCCCCGCGAAGAAGGGGGATCCCGTCCCCTTCCGGTCGGACGAGGGCATCCGGGCCGACGTGACGGCCGAGGCCCTCACCAAGCTCAAGCCGGCCTTCGCAAAGGACGGCGTCGTCACGGCGGGGAACGCCAGCCAGATCAGCGACGCCGGCGCGGCGGTGGTGGTGTGCACCCGGGAGTTCGCCGAGGCGAAGGGGGTTGCCCCTCTGGCTCGGATCGTCGCCTATGCCACGTCGGGGCTCGAGCCCAAGTGGGTCATGATGACCCCCGAGCCGGCCGTACGCGCGGCCGCCGCCAAGGCGGGCTGGGACCTCAAGACGGTGGACCTCTTCGAGCTCAATGAGGCCTTCGCCGCTCAGTCCTGCGCCCTGCTCCGCGTGCTGGATCTCCCGGCGGAGAAGGTCAACGTCCACGGCGGGGCCGTGGCGCTGGGCCATCCCATCGGCGCTTCCGGTACGCGCTGTCTCCTGACCCTGCTGTATGCCATGAAGGATCGGGGCGCCAAGCGCGGCATCGTTTCCCTGTGCCTCGGTGGCGGCAACGGTGTGGCGATGGCGGTGGAGGTCCTGTAGCGCCGGCGGATTTTTCCGGACGAGAAAGGTCATCGCGCCACCGAGCGGCGAGGGGGTGCGGGGGGCGGGGAGGCCCCCCGCCCAAAGGGCGTTTCGCGTGAGGGCAGGGAGGAGCAGCGGGACCGGCGCAAGCCGGAACCGCGCCGAGGAGGGGCGGCTGAGCCCCGCCTCGGGGAGCGCCCACGGCGCGACTCGGTGGTGGCAACGGTGTGGCGATGGCGGTGGAGGTCCTGTAGCGCCGGCGGATTTTCCCGGACGAGGAATGCCATCGCGCCACCGAGCGGCGAGGGATGCGGAGTGGTACTGCGGGTCGATCCAATGGATTTTGCTTGACTCCCGGCCCCGTTCATGTACAATGCATGAGCATGGGCGGGGTCGTAGCTCAGTTTGGTTAGAGCGCCGGCCTGTCACGTCGGAGGTCGCGGGTTCGAGCCCCGTCGGCCCCGCCAAAGCGATGCGAACGATGCCCCGGGTGGAAACGCCCGGGGCTTTGTTGGTGTGCCGGGCATGTTCGGAAGCTTGGGGGTGAAAGTCCCCTGCCCAACCTGATGGAGGTGAAGGGCTAGCGAAGCGCAAGGGCGTCACCGCGAGGTGGGGTCTGAAGGAAGCGTGGAGCA